>NZ_JAELTV010000089.1 GCF_016429005.1 Pedobacter sp. ASV19 | reverse complement strand
CCCCCCCCCCCCCCCCCCCCCCCCCCCCCCCCCCCCCCCCCCCCCCCCCCCCCCCCCCCCCCCCCCCCCCCCCCCCCCCCCCCCCCCCCCCCCCCCCCCCCCCCCCCCCCCCCCCCCCACCCCCCCCTTTTTTACGTTCGTCGGCAGCGTCAGATGTGTATAAGAGACAGCTTCAATATGATCTAACTTACCTGGGCATTTTTTATTTTACTCTCTTTTTATTGTCCTGAACAAAAGAGGTCCATCCTGAATAAGATTTAGCCTTGCCGCCTCCACCACTAGGCACTCTTTGAAAAGAGTGGCAGACAGCTACGGCTAGTCCGTCTGTTGCATCGAGGAATTCTGGTGTTTCTTTGAAATTTAAGAGTCTTTGCAGCATGGCCGCCACTTGTTCTTTGCCAGAACTTCCATTCCCTGTAATAGATTGTTTGATCTTTCTGGGTGCGTATTCTGTAACCGGAATATTTCTGGATAGCGCAGCAGCCATGGCAACGCCCTGAGCCCGGCCCAATTTCAACATAACTTGTATATTCTTTCCATAAAAAGGCGCCTCGATGGCCAATACATCCGGTTTATATTCATCTATCAAATGAATGGTTTTCTCGAAGATGCGCTGGAGCTTTAAAAAATGGTCGTCAAGGTGTTCCATTCGCACAATACCCATTGTAACCAGCTCCATTTTACTGCCCTTTTCCAAAATCGCCCCGTAACCCATTACAGCAGTTCCGGGATCAATCCCCAGGATAACCCTTTCCTTTTTTTCCACCAACATAAAACAATATTAAGCATATTTGCAGAGAGTAAAATAAAAAGTTTGACATCGAAGTATAAAAAGATATTCTCCTACCTCATTAAAATTGCAATTGTTGTTTTTGCATTTTGGTTCATTTATATTAAGCTGACCACTAACAATGACTTGAAGAGTTTTGGAAGGTTGATCAAAGACATGCCCGAACACCAAATGGAAATTATTCTGGCCGTGGTGGTAGGGCTTATGTTTGTGAATTGGGGTCTTGAGGCTTTAAAGTGGAAAAGACTGGTGAGCAGTATAGAAAAAATCAGTCTTTGGAAAGCAATAGAATCTGTGTTCTGTGGCCTAACCTGGGCAGTATTTACCCCGAACAGGATTGGTGAGTATGGAGGACGGGTCTTTTTTCTCTCACCCAAAAGAAGAATTATCGGTGTGGTGGCGATGGCTGTGGGAAATATCGGTCAGCTGGTACTCACCAATGTTTTTGGTTCTATAGCCATTTGTGCATTTATTTATAAATTTAATCTTCTTGATTACCGTTTCTTGCTCTTTGTGCCTTGGCCGGTACTTTCAGTTTGTTTTTTCTGGTCTTCTTCTTTAACATCAGATGGCTGAATGGCATTTTACTATCTATTCGTTTTACAAGAAAATATAAAAGGTTTTATAAAGTGCTTGCCCGGTATAAAAAACTGGAGCTTTTAAAAATCTTAATGTTCTGCCTTGCCCGTTATCTTGTGTTTAGCACCCAATATTTTGTGATGTTCTTTTGGTTGATTCCTGGTTTACATTATGCCGACATCATGATGATGGTTTGTATACTGTTCTTTGTTCAATCTTCATTACCCTCACTTGATCTCTTTGATATAGGAATAAGAAGTGTTACGGCATTGTTTTTCTTCAAGTATATCACAGATCAAAATACAGCGGTGGTAGCGTGTACTGCGAGCATTTGGCTTATAAATATTATAATTCCTGCTATATTAGGCTCTTATTTCGTTTTTAAACTCAATTTTTTTGGAAATACTCAACGTACCTAATTATTTTTCTGCTATTCTGACCATCAATTATGTCCTGGTTGTTGTTACCTTTATTCGGGGCTGGCACAAATTGATGCCATATAAAGCGTCCACAATGAAATGTACTACCCCGGTATCGGTTATTGTAGCTGCCCGGAATGAGGCAGGAAGTATATCGCATACCATTGAAGATTTGCTGGCGCAGGATTATGATAAAGATCTGCTGGAGATCATTTTTATAGACGACCATTCAACAGACAATACAGTAGAGATCATTACCGGTTACAAGGATATAAAACTGATCATTCTGAATGAAGATAAGGCTTTAAACTCCTATAAGAAAAAGGCCATACAAACAGCTATAAGCGGGGCAACAGGAAAACTGATTGTAACTACAGATGCAGACTGCAGGATGGGACCAAACTGGTTAAAAACAATTGTAAGCTATTATGAAGAGCATGACTACAAAATGATCTCCTCACCAGTGGTCTATTTCAAAGAGCAAAGTTTTTTTGAGCGTGCACAAGCGCTGGAATTTCTCTATCTGATTGGCCTTGGCGCCTCCACAATTGGAAATGGAAAACCTTCAACCTGTAACGGCGCAAACCTGGCCTATGAAAGGGATGCATTTTATGAGGTAGGGGGCTTTAAAGGGATAGACGATCTGGCTTCTGGTGATGATGAATTGCTGCTCCATAAAATGGCGGCCAGATACGGAAAAAAGATTGGATTCCTTAGAAATTATGATGCGATGGTCTATACTTTTGCAAAGCCCAATATGTCCGAATTTATCCAACAGAGGAAACGTTGGGCTTCAAAGAGTACCCGTTATAAAAATAAATCGATCATTGTACTTGGTGTATTTGTCTGGTTGTTTAACTTGAGTATCCTGGCCAATGTTGTTGCCGGGCTGTTTGTTGCGCTGTTTTTTAAAGTTGCTCTTGTCCAGCTGCTGATTAAAATTGTTTTTGAATTTTTGTTTCTTTGGGATGTGACCAGATTCGCGAAAAGAAGAGAGTTACTTGCTCTTATGCCTGCACTAAGTCTGATGCATATCATTTATATTATTTTTATTGGCATTGCCGGTAATTCCGGGAAATACAATTGGAAGGGAAGAATGGTGAAATGAGTAAACACAGTCCTTCAGGAAAGATCTGGATAAAATTCAAAAGGAACAAACTGGCCTTTTGCGGATTATTCTTTTTAGGACTGCTGATCCTTTTGGGTATTTTAGGTTACCTGGTTACACCAGACCAAAGCCCGATGGCCAATACCATGCATCTGCAGCTGAGCAATAAAAAGCCAGGACGGACTTTTCATTTCCTGATCATCAGTAAAAAGACAGATGTGAAAAAAGTAAACTTTCTGGAAAAAATGCTGTATGGACAACCGGCGGATTTTATGAGTATTCCGGTGACCACTTACCGCCAGAAGGGTAATAAAGTGTATGCAAGGGAATATATTGGCGACGATGAACGCGCAGAAGAAACCGTTTATCCATTGGTACAGGGAGATAACCGTTATACACAAACTTTCTGGCTGGGCACGGACCTTTATGGCCGAGATCTTTTAAGCAGGTTAATCTTAGGGATCCGGGTTTCGCTGTCTGTGGGTTTGGTAGCGGTCTTGATTTCTCTTTGTATTGGGCTTAGTCTTGGTGCCGTGGCAGGGTATTTTGGTGGCAAGGTAGATGCGCTCATTAGCTGGTTCATGAATGTGATCTGGTCGCTACCTTCGCTATTATTGGTTATTGCTATATCTTTTGCATTAGGAAAGGGATTCTGGCAGATCTTCATTGCCGTCGGCTTGTCAACATGGGTTGACGTGGCCCGTTTGGTTAGAGGACAAGTGCTTGCCCTAAAAGAAGTCGAATTTGTAGAGGCATCCAAAGCTTTGGGCTTCTCTACATCCAGAACGATCAGGAAACATATTTTGCCCAATATTGCCGGACCGATTCTGGTGGTGGCTTCTGCTAATTTTGCTTCGGCGATATTACTGGAATCCGGACTTAGTTTTCTGGGCTTTGGTGCGCAGGCACCTATGCCGAGCTGGGGCGGAATGATTAAAGAGCATTACGGCTATATTATTATGGATGCAGCTTACCTTGCAGTTTTGCCAGGCCTTGCTATTATGTTGACGGTATATGCTTTCAACTTGCTGGCTATAGGCTTAAGAGATGCCTTTGATGTAAAGTCAGAAAATGTAACCGTCTAGTTTAAACTCGAATTGTTAACTTTGCCGGATGTTATTGAATTGTTATCAGGAAGAATTATTGGAAGCTGGCTGTGATGAAGCCGGAAGAGGTTGTCTGGCAGGTCCGGTATTTGCTGCAGCGGTGATTTTACCAAAAGATTTTGTGGCTGGTGAGCTGACAGATTCCAAAATGCTGAAGCATTCACAGCGGGAGCAGTTGAGGCACATTATAGAAAAGGAGGCTTTGGCCTGGGCTGTGGCTTTTGTAGATAATGAAGAAATAGACCGTATAAATATTCTAAATGCTTCCTTTCTTGCCATGCACAGGGCCATCGAAAAGTTAAGCATTGCACCAAAGTATTTAAGTATTGATGGGAACAGGTTTAAGGCCTACCCTGAGATTCCGCATAGTTGTATCATCAAAGGGGATGGGAAATACTTAAATATTGCTGCTGCCTCTATATTGGCTAAAACCTATAGAGACGAGTACATGGTTAAAATAGGGGAAGAATATCCTTTATATCAATGGCATCAGAATAAAGGATATCCGACAATTGCTCATCGTACGGCTTCTTTAGAGCTGGGCTTAACGCCATACCACCGCAAGAGTTTTACGGTAAGTCATCCACAACTGGATTTATTTGCCCTTTAAGGCCATATTTTCCCTCTAAGATTGCTAAAAAACTACTTTCTGTGACGAAATTAGTCCACTTAATTTAGTATTTTCACACTGTTGAAAGTATTGATGTTAACATACCGCGTCCCGTTTCCACCCAATAGTGGATACCCTATCGTTGTTTACAACACGATAAAGGGATTGCTCAGGCACGATATAGACGTTACATTGTTCAGTATCAATATCAATAAACACCGGGTGGATGTGGATGATATTTATGACCCGATCTATGACGGCGTAAAATTTCACTCTTATGATATCGATACTGAAGTCAATATCTGGGGAGCTATATTCAACGTATTTTCTAACCAGTCCTATAATGTTTCCCGGTACTTTGATGACAATGCAGCCAAGTTGCTGGAGAATATTTTAAGAGAAACAGAGTTTGATATTATTCAGTTTGAGGGGCTTTTTGTGGTTCCTTATCTGGATACCGTGAAGGCTTATAGCAAAGCCAAGATCATTTACCGAGCGCACAATATTGTATTTGATGTATGGGAGCGTATTGCCTATACCGAAAGGTTCAGACCAAGAAGGCGTTATCTGGAATTTTTAGCCAGGAGACTGAAATCTTACGAGACTGAACAGATGAACCGGTTTCACCAGATTTTCGCCATCAGTGAACAGGACAGACAGAGCATTCTTCGGTTTGGTTGCGAAACCAGCCTTGATGTGTTTCCTGTAGCACTGGATTTTGATAAATATGTTACTGATCCTTCAAAGACGAGCTTTGCTACCCTTTTTCATTTGGGGGCAATGGATTGGCGGCCAAATAAGGAGGGACTGGAATGGTTCCTGGACGAAATATGGCCGGATATTGAAAAACTGAATAGCGAGTTGCGTTTCTATATTGCCGGAAAGAATATGCAGCAGCAGTTTTTTGACTATGATTCGGATAATCTGGTGGTGGAAGGAGAAATTCTGGATGCGGTTGAGTTCATCAATTCCAAAGCCATTATGATTGTTCCTTTGTTGTCTGGAAGTGGGATGCGTGTAAAGATTATAGAGGGCATGGCCATGAGAAAATGCATTATTGCCACGACAATGGCTGCCGAAGGGATTACCTGCGAAAATGGGAAGGATATTCTGATTGCGAATACGCCCGACGAGTTTTACCGGGCCATTTTACAATGTATCACCAATCCCAACAAATGGAGGGAAATTGGAGAAAATGCACGTAAAACTGCCGAACGTAATTACGATATTTCTACAATTACAGAAGGAATGGTGAATATCTACAGGCGGCTTATAAATGTGTAAAAATTGTGTACTTTTGGCCACCATTTTTATATAAAAAGTATGAATAATACCGCATTAACAGATAAACACATTTCATTGGGCGCTAAAATGGTGCCATTTGCAGGATACAACATGCCTGTTCAGTACGAAGGCATTAATGCCGAACACAATACGGTAAGAAACGGCGTTGGTGTTTTTGATGTAAGCCATATGGGTGAATTTATCCTGAAAGGAGAGAAAGCCCTTGACCTTATTCAGCGTGTAACCAGTAACGATGCATCTAAACTGTATGATGGAAAGGTTCAGTATTCTTGTTTGCCAAATGAACAGGGTGGAATTGTAGATGACCTTTTGGTGTACCGCATAGATGATAAAACTTATATGCTGGTGGTTAATGCTTCCAACATTGAAAAAGACTGGAACTGGATCCAAAAATTCAATACAGAAGGTGTAGAAATGCACAATATTTCAGATAAAACTTCTCTTTTGGCTATACAGGGGCCAAAAGCAGCAGAAGCCTTACAAAAATTAACAGATATTGATCTGGCTTCTATGGAATA
This sequence comes from Pedobacter sp. ASV19, assembly GCF_016429005.1. Taxonomy (GTDB): domain Bacteria; phylum Bacteroidota; class Bacteroidia; order Sphingobacteriales; family Sphingobacteriaceae; genus Pedobacter. The sequence continues at coordinate 11,553 of NZ_JAELTV010000089.1, read as the reverse complement.
TTATAATTTCAAGAAGGGCATGTTTGCAGGGGTTGACAATGTAATTGTTTCGGCAACAGGATATACAGGCGCTGGTGGCTTCGAGATCTATTTTGAAAACGACAAAGCATATGCCATCTGGGACGCTATTTTTGAAGCGGGTGCTGAATTCGGTATTAAGCCAATCGGGCTTGGTGCACGTGATACCCTGCGCTTAGAGATGGGCTTCTGTTTATATGGAAATGACATCGATGATACCACTTCTCCAATTGAAGCCGGTCTGGGATGGATCACTAAATTTACAAAGCCCTTTACCAATTCTGAGGCTCTTCAGGCGCAGAAAGAAGCAGGTATCCAAAAGAAACTGATTGGTTTTGAAATGATAGACAGAGGTATTCCACGTCATGACTATGAAATTGTGGATGAAGCTGGTCAAGTGATCGGAAGAGTAACTTCAGGTACACAATCTCCCTCTCTGCAAAAAGCGATTGGAATGGGCTATGTGAATTTGGATAAAGCCAAAGAAGGCACCGAAATCTATATCCATATCCGTAATGCTAAAATAAAAGCAAAAGTCGTTAAGTTCCCATTTTATAAATAGATCACCAAACCATAGATGCAAAGGAAAATTGAAGTTTGTTTAACTCCGGCTTTACTGGATTTATATGCAATTGAAGAGAGTATAGTTGTTGTCATTGATATCTTAAGGGCAACATCATCTATGGTATATGGTATTGACAATGGGGCTGAGGCCATTATACCCGTAGCACAAGTGGAAGACTGCCTGAATTTTTCAGGTAAGGGTTATTTACTGGCGGCGGAAAGAAATGGGGAAGTGGTTGAAGGTTACGACTTCGGCAATTCCCCATTTTCTTACACCAAAGAAAAGGTGGCAGGCAAGACGATTGTGCTGACCACAACCAACGGAACCAAGGCATTACATCTGGCCAGAGCACGCGCTTCTAAAGTGGTAATCGGTTCTTTTTTGAACCTGGAAGTATTGTGTACCTGGCTGAAAGCGCAGGATAAAAATGTATTACTGCTTTGCGCGGGATGGAAAGATCAGTTTAATCTGGAGGACACCTTGTTTGCAGGGGCGGTGGTTCATCAGCTGAAAGCAAACTTTGATCATTTCGATGACTCCAGTGTTGCCGCTGAAGACCTCTATATTCTGGCTAAAGAAGACCTTAGGCAATACATTGCAAAGTCGTCTCATAGCCATCGGCTGGCTGCATTAAACATTGAGGAAGATGTTAAATTCTGTTTGCAGCTGAACCTTTGTAAAGCCATTCCAGTTCTGGAGGGAGAGCGGCTGATTCCTTTGAAATAAGGATTAAATCTGCGGTTTGTTCATGAGCACCCGCAGTTTCTCATTGTGTTTAATGGTCTTGAGGGTTTCTTCGTAAGCCAGCCAATAAATGATTTCCGCTTTTTTCATGTCAAAAGTACTGATTTCACCCATACCCCTGGGTTCTATCAACACATCACAGAAAGCAGATTTCTGCTCCATATCTTTGTTAATCGACATAATACCAGCCCTGCTCATCAAGGCTGTAATCCCCGTAATTTTGTCTACTTCCTTGAGGTGGTTACAGGACGATCCAATGATGAAATCACAGTCCTTCATTAAAGGCTCCACCGGAAAGTTATTCAGAATGCCACCATCTACATACATTTGACCACCGATCATGATGGGTTTAAAGATACCGGGAATACAGCTGGAGGCTTGGATGGCCTGAATCAGCGGACCTTTGTTAAAATAGACAAGTTTGCCCTCACTAAAATTTGTTGCCGCAATGGTAAGGGGAATTTTTAATTTCTCTATGCTGTTTTCAGGGAAATATTCTTTTAACAGGTCAGAAGTATGCTCAATATTGATCAATCCAAGAGAGCCCACAGCAGGTCTTACAAAACGTAGTAATTTGGTTTTTGTGAAAATATTAAAGCCTTCTTCGGGATCGATACCCGCGGCGTAAAAAGCACCTGCAATAGAACCGGCACTGGTGCCGCTAATGTGACTAAAGCGGATACCCGCATTTATAAATGCTTTTAAAACCCCAAGATGCGCTATTCCTCTGATTCCCCCACCGGATAAAACAATACCAATCTTTGTCATTAATTTCTTATTTAGGTTTGTACTTTGAAGCGCTTAATATCTTTTGCGCATCATCATCTTCCATCAGTTGCTGCAGCGTAATTTCCGGATTTTTCTCCATATACTTCCTAACAATTTGCCAACCCGTCCAGATGCCCAGTTTCGGAGCAGATTGGTTTTTTTCTCCAATGCCGGGCGTAAAAGGCCCTTCACTGAGAAATACCTGCATTTTTGGGTAATCTGTACTAAATAACAATTCATTTTCCATGAAGAAAGCCCAAATGTTGCCCTCGTATTTTTTACACCAATTTAACTGTTCTGGGGTATAGCCGATCTTTACTTCGTCGGGAACCTGATCGTCCAGTACTTTATCCATAAAATAAAGGATCTTTCCACTATAGACCATTTTGGAGATCAGACTTCTGTTCTCTTCCTTTTCAGGAAAGAGTTCTTCTCTGGCGTAAGTTTCTGCTATTCTCGGGCTGATGTATTCCGGTGAAAACCTCCTGGAAAGGTATACCGGGACACTGGTCACTATGGCCCTGTAGAACTGGCTGTCCTTGCCCAGGAACATGTCCAGCCCTATGCCCATATAATTGTCGCCGATGGGCATTTGTACGGCAAAGCCTGAAATGAATGAGATGAACTTCGGTACCCGGGCATTAGGATAATAGTATTTGATGTATTTGAAAACCTGGCTAAGCGATTGCTCTTGGGATGCCAGAGAAGGAAATACGCTGTCTACTTCCTTGCTGAGGTCTGTATAAGCCTTGTCCTGATAAAGGGTATCCAGAATCTGCGCTCCGGTATAATCGGGGGTTCCGATCATCCTGTGAATATAATCGTCGTAAAAAGGGCCATATTTTTTTTTCAATAACTCATCTGCTTTTAAAGTGCCCTGTTTTTTAAACTGCACAAGATCTTTATCGAAACGTTCAATATGAATGTCAAGCTTAATCTGGCTTACATCGGGCTTTTTCGACTGCCGGCAAGAAAAAAAAACAAGCGCTAACAGAAAAAATAGATAAATTTGGGGATGTTTTACGTTATATCTCATTTAGAGCAAATATAACCAGATCAAGCATGAAATTACAGCATCTGTATCTAACACCAACCACAATGATTAAAAAAATACTCCTTTCTCTCTTTTTACTTGTTTCCGTCAGTTCTCTTTTTGCCCAAAATGCGCCAATTATGGATTACGGATTTCGTCTTGGTTTAACTGCACATCCAACTTTTGGATGGATAAAGGCAGAAAACGGAAAAGGCAATGGTACCAGTTTAGGCTTTTCTTACGGACTCCTCGCTGATTTTAATTTTGCCGAAAACTATAGCCTGGCCACCGGTATCACTGTAACCACTATTAACGGAAAAAGCACTGAAATCAATCCAAGGTTGTATGCACAAAACGCCAATACTTCAGTAGCTACCGCTTATGATTTAAAATATAAACTTCAATACCTGGAGTTGCCCCTTACCGTGAAACTTAAAACCAATAAGATTGGTGATCTGAGATGGTACGGACAGTTTGGTTTATCTAACGATTTTAACATTGGTGCCAGGCAGGATGCAGAAAGCGGCGGTAAAGGTATCGTGACGAACCAGAACATCAAATCTTCTACCCGTTTTTATCGTGCGGGTCTGATTCTGGGCGGAGGCGGTGAGTTTGACCTCGATACCCACACCAGTATTACTGCAGGTTTAACCTATAATAACGGATTTACCAATATTGTTAAAGATGGTGACAGAAGCGTAAAGAACCATTATATTGCCATGAACTTCGGAATATTCTTTTAAAACATGAAGATTGCACTCGCTCAACTGAACTACCATATTGGAAATTTTGAGGCCAATACCCATAAAATTATTGAACATCTTGGTCAAGCTAAAGAAAAAGGGGCAGATCTGGTGGTATTTGCAGAACTAGCTGTCTGCGGATATCCGCCACGGGACTTCCTGGAATTTGAAGAGTTCATTGCTCTTTGTGAGCAGGCTGCTGTAAAAATTGCAGAACATTGTACAGACATTGCCTGTATCATTGGTTTGCCTGTAAAGAATGAACAGCTTGCAGGTAAAGATCTGTTCAATGCGGCTTATTTTATTGAAAATGGTCAGGTCAAAAGCATTGTCAGAAAGGCATTGCTCCCCAACTATGATGTTTTTGATGAATACCGTTATTTTGAACCAGCCACCCGTTTTGAATGTATACCTTTTAAAGGAAAAAAAATTGCGCTTACCATATGCGAGGATCTGTGGAACATTAATAATAATCCTTTATATGTTTCCAACCCTATGGATGAACTGATTCTGCAGCAGCCGGATTTGATGATCAATATTGCAGCCTCTCCTTTCTCTTATTGCCATGATGATGAACGCATCGTCGTTCTTGCAGAAAATGCCCGGAAGTATAAATTACCGCTGTTGTATGTGAATCAGGTTGGCGCACAGACAGAGATTATTTTCGATGGGGGTTCTATGGTGTTTGACGCAAAAGGGCATATGCTTGACGAGCTTCCGTACTTTAAAGAAGCAATAGGTTTATATGAATTTGAAAATCAGAAGATTCAACACCTTATGCCACTGGAACACCAGCCAGTACCCGATATAGAACAGATTCATGATGCACTGATCCTGGGGATCAAAGACTATTTTGAAAAGTCTGGTTTTAAAAAGGCTGTATTGGGTCTGTCTGGCGGAATTGATTCTGCAATCGTATGTGCACTGGCTTGCCGTGCTCTTGGTGCAGAAAATGTTATGGCCGTACTGATGCCCTCTAAATACTCTACGGATCATTCCGTACAGGATGCCTTGGATTTGGTGAAGAATATCGGTTGTCAGCATGAGATCATTCCCATTAAGGAGGCTGCAGATGCTTTTGATCAAATGATGGCACCTGCCTTCCATAATCTGCCTTTTAACCTTACTGAAGAGAATATACAAGCCCGGTGCCGTGGAATTGTGGTGATGGCCATGTCTAATAAATTTGGTTATATCTTATTGAACACCTCGAATAAGAGCGAATGTGCAGTAGGCTATGGTACTTTGTACGGAGACATGTGCGGTGCCATTGGCGTTATCGGCGATGTGTATAAGACCCAGGTCTATCAGCTTGCCCACTATATCAATAAAGATGCTGAAGTCATTCCTGAAAACTCTATTGTGAAGCCGCCTTCAGCAGAGCTTCGGCCAGGTCAGAAAGATTCGGATTCTTTGCCGGATTATGATATCCTGGATCAGATTTTGTTCCAGTACATAGAGCTGAAGAAAAGTTCTGCTGCCATTATAGCCCAGGGATTTGATGAAGCATTGGTACGCAGGATCATTAAGATGGTTAATACAGCCGAATTTAAACGCTATCAAACACCACCGATCTTAAGAGTATCACCAAAAGCATTTGGTATGGGAAGAAGAATGCCTATAGTAGGAAAGTATTTATCCTAGTTCTTTTTTTGATCCGGGTATTTTTCCTATCGCAATCATCAGCAAAGATAATCCGATAAAGAGTGCTGCCACACCTAAGCAGTTGATCAGCACTTTTGCATAGCCTAATTGTGTTACATCTATAAAGGGGTAAGGGTAGCTTGCGCCACAGGCTCCGGCAAGAAGTGTAACAAAGAAGTAGACAAGTGGATAGAGTAGCCAGGGCCAGATATCCGACCATTTAAGTGTTTTCTTATCCACAAAACAGATCCAGTACACCACAGTCATTAGAGGGACAACTGCGTGCAGAAGTTCATCTGCAAGCCTGTTTAAACCCTGGGGACTATAAAGTGGCCTCAAAACTACATTATAAATGGCTCCAACAACTATGATATAGACGGTCGTTGCCGTCAAAACCTTGTTACTGGAAAAGAACCTGCCACATCGGGATGCGGGGCGAAAGAGGATAAAAGAAAACGCTGTAGCCACCAGGATATTGGTTAAGATCGTGAAATAACTGAAAAATTTAGCGATGCTCTGCAATAGCGGAAGCTGCCTGTTGATCAGGGTAAGATCAAATTGAAGTACGATGGCAAACCAGCTGAGTAATACAATGATGCTCAGAAATAAGGTGTCTATATTTGATCTTTTCATTTTTCGATCAGTGTTTATTTTTTCTGCCCCACTTTCTGTAAGGAATGATCAGCGCGAAGAATATTGCTGTAAGGCTGCAAAGTTTGGCAACCAGATCACCACTTTTGGTGTAAAATGTGATCTCATCATTCAAATTGATATCCGCTTTAAGGGCTGTTCTGGTCCACCATTTGCTTTGCTTAACCACATCTCCGGTTTGGTTAATGAAACCCGAAATACCCGTGTTTGCAGATCTGACAACATATCTTCTGGTTTCAATGGCCCTTAATCCTGCGTAGAGGAAGTGCTGGTCTTTTCCGGAAGTATTGCCCCACCATCCATCATTGGTGATGATAGCGATAAACTGAGCACCGTTTTTCACAGACTTTCCAATCCAGTCACCCCATAAAGATTCATAACAGATCACAGGTGTGGCACCGATGCCTCCGTAGGAATAAAATACACCTGGATCTTCCTGACCTGTGTAGCCGCCAACCGTTCCTCCAAAACCATCAAATACAGGACCCAGAATAGATAAGGCACCTGGAAAAGGCATCTTCTCAACACCGGGTACGAGTTTAGATTTGTGGTAAAACTGCACATTGGCCGAGTTTTCCAGCTGCATAGCCGCATTAAAACTGCTAACCTGGTCGCCATTTCTCTTGATACTCTCAATTCCTGTGATCAGACTTGCATTTTTGTACTTGTACAGAAAATGCTGTGCAGTAAGGAAGTCTGGATTCTCCCGGATACGGTCTTCATCGGCATAACGGGGAATAGCTGTTTCCGGCCAGATAAAATATTCTGTATTGGGCTGGGCAACAGAATCAGATAAATGGGTTAAGATTTGCAGCTGCTCATTGGCAGGTAGACTCTCGTACTTTTGATAGGGATCAATATTGGGCTGTACCACGACTACATTTACCGGGACAGGTTTCTCCTTATACTGAACATATTTTGTTAAGGAAAGTGCGGTTGGGAGAATTATAAATAGCCCCCAGATGAATGCGGGCCTGAATTTTGGATAGCCGGTTAGTTTTGATTTAAAAACTTTAAAGGCTTCAAAGGCGAGGATATTACTGGCCAGGATCCATAGAGATCCTCCATATACACCCGTATATTCATACCATTGTGCCAACTGATGCATACCTGCGAGTCCATTGCCCAGTGTCATCCATGGGAAGGCCAGGTCCCAGGTCTGGTGCAGGTATTCCATCGCAATATAAAAAGAGATCAGACCAAAGTAAGCGACCTTTTTACTGGAAACAACGCTCAGTCTGTAATACAGCCAAAAGGCAAAGGTCATCAGTAAAGCGCCCAGTCCATAGGGGATCAAAGAGATCAGGAAAGCCACAAAAGCATTGTTTACTGCGCTTATGGCATTGTATACCCAATAAATACTGGCTGTATTCCAAGCCAGAAAGGTAAGCCCTGCAGTTAAAAATACTTTTTTACCTTTCTTTGGAGCATCAGACTGACGGATGGAATCTATGGCCAATAAGAGCGGAACCAGTCCAACCAGGAGTAAAGGTGTAGTATAGGGAATAGGAGGCCAGGCCAGCCACATTAAGAAAGCACTTAATAAAGCTGGCAGCAGAAAGGTCTTGGATTTCATAGGATGACTAAAAGCTATCTAAAATGCTTGCTTTCTTTGCTTCATATTCTTCCTGGGTAATCAGCTGCTTATCGTATAACGTTTTGAGCTTTCTGAGTTTAAGTGTAGTCTCATCTTCAGGTTCTTCCACATGGACAACAGGAAGGGGATCAGGCACCACAACAGCTTCCTCAATATGACTGAAATCTGCGATTCCCTGTGGCTGAGCATTAACAGTCACCGGCGAAACAGCAGCCCGTTTATCTTCTATATCAGATTTTCTCTGTTCTTCTTTAAAATTTTCCAATTGCTCATAGGCTGCCTGATACAGTTTTCTGGCTTGTGTTTTAGGGATATATTCGGTGATGATGTTTTCGCCCTGCTGCGGTACGCAAATGAATTTTGAACCAAACAATTCTTCTTTAAAGGACACTTCTTTTATGCTTTTCCAGGAAATGTCTGTGAATTTCATCGTAATGCCAAAATTGGCCGGCTCACAATAAAAGATACGTTTGTTGCTCACGGCAATACAGTCTGGCAACAAATTGACCGCAGGTTTCTTTTGTACGGCCAGGTAGATCAGTTCCTCATTGCTGGTGAGTATATCATTTAGTTTTCCCAGAACCTTTTCTACGGCTTTGGGATCTTGTTCGTCACTTAAAAATCTATCTATTAATATCATTTGTTCTTCTTGATTAGGTTAAATAACTATTTGTAATCGCGGCCATCTGCCTTTGTCTTTTTAGTTTCAGGCTTACCTGCCACACAAATTACAAATTCTCCTTTTAAAATATTGTTTTCAAAGTGTGATTTTATCTCTGCTACAGTACCCCTTACGGTCTCTTCATACATCTTGGTCAGCTCCCTGCTTACCGAAGCTTGTCTCTCTTCCCCAAAATACTGGCCAAACTCTTCCAGTGTTTTTAATAAACGGTGGGGGCTTTCATATAATACAATGGTACGTTCTTCTTCCGCAAGTTTTTTAAAACGGGTTTGTCTGCCTTTTTTTACGGGAAGAAAACCTTCAAAAACAAATGCATCCGTGGGTAAGCCAGAATTGACCAGGGCAGGTACAAATGCTGTAGCTCCCGGAAGACACTCTACCTGCAGGTCATTTTTCAATACCTCCCGCACCAGGAAAAAACCAGGGTCTGATATGGCTGGCGTACCCGCATCTGAAATGAGGGCCACATTCTGTCCTTGTTTCAGAAATTTAATGATCTCAGAGGTGGCCTTGTGTTCATTATGCTGATGATGAGAATAGGCCTTTTTATCAATACCGAAATGCTTGAGTAAGGGCGCACTGGTACGGGTATCTTCTGCTAAGATAACATCTGCTTCTTTTAAGACTCTGACTGCCCTGAAAGTCATATCTTCCAGATTACCTATGGGCGTTGGTACAAGAAATAGTTTACCTTCCATGTTATTCTCTCTAAACTCTTGTTATCTTTGTTTAAAATATTATAAATAATGCTGCAAGTTAACTATATCCGCGAAAATAGAGAGAAAGTTTTAGAACGCTTAAGTGTACGTCACTTTAAACAGGTTGAACTGGTTGATGAAATCATTCAAATTGATGATGAACGCAGACAAACTCAAACTTCGCTGGATAACCTTTCTGCTATTGCCAATGCCAGTGCCAAACAAATTGGTGAGCTGATGCGTAATGGGAAAAAAGAGGAAGCTGATGCGATTAAAGCGGAAACAACCGCAAATAAAGATAAAATCAAGCATCTGTCTGATCAGTTAAGTACGATAGAGTTGCAATTACACAATCTGTTGGTGCAATTGCCTAATTTGCCCGGACCATTGGTTCCTTCAGGAATCACACCAGAAGAGAATGAAGTGGTGCTGACTTATGGTGAACCCGCTGTATTGCATGAGCAGGCATTGCCACATTGGGAACTGACCTCCAAATATGATATTATAGATTTCGAACTGGGAACTAAAATTACCGGAGCAGGATTTCCTGTATATAAAGGTAAAGGTGCCCGTCTGCAACGTGCGCTGATCAACTTTTTTCTGGACCATGCCACTGCAGAGGGGTACAGAGAGATGCAGGTTCCTCATTTGGTTAATGAAGCTTCAGGTTTCGGAACAGGGCAACTCCCTGATAAAGAAGGGCAGATGTATCACTCTACTGTAGATAATCTATATCTGATTCCAACAGCAGAAGTACCGGTAACGAATTTATACAGAGATGTTATTTTAAAAGAAGAAGATCTTCCGATTAAAAATACGGCTTATACGCCTTGTTTTCGTCGGGAGGCAGGTTCATATGGTGCACATGTAAGAGGATTAAATAGATTGCACCAATTTGATAAAGTAGAAGTGGTGCAAGTTGTCCACCCCGACAAATCTTACCAGGTGCTGGAAGAGATGAGTGCTTATGTACAGTCCCTATTAAAGGAACTTGGCCTGCATTTCAGGGTACTTCGCTTATGCGGAGGAGATATGGGCTTTACCTCTGCAATGACCTATGACATGGAAGTATGGAGTGCCGCACAACAACGCTGGCTGGAAGTTTCCTCTGTATCCAACTTTGAGACTTATCAGGCCAACCGTTTAAAGCTGAGATATAAAGGAAATACAGGTAAAACCCAGCTTGCACATACCTTAAATGGAAGTGCTTTGGCCTTGCCACGTATTGTAGCTGCTATTTTAGAAAACTATCAGACTCCAGAAGGTATCCGTATTCCGGAGGCTTTGGTGAAATATACCGGATTTAATCTGATTGATTAATAATTTTCAATCTGTAAGATTAACATAAGAAAAAGGCCTTATTGCTTATGCATAAGGCCTTTTTACTGATAGATATATTTAGGTGAATAATCTCCGGTAATTTGATCTACAGGATCAGGATCAATAAAAGAATAATAATGATGATTGCTCCAACAGAAAGATAAACACCTCCGCCTATAGCGCGTGCATGTTTCTTCATCTCTTTCAATTCCTTACGCAGTTCTTTTCGTTCTTCTTTGGAAAGATTTGATTTGTCCATGTGTTTGATTTCTTCCACACGGTCAGTAATGCGTTTTAGTTCCACCTGCTGCTCAGCTGTAAGTTCTGTTTTATTCTTATCTCTGTTTCCAGCTGCCATTACAGTGTTTGCACTAATCCCCAACATAAAGACTAGGGCAAGCGAGTAAATAATTTTCTTCATAAGTTTATTTTTAAGGGTTATGTATACTATAACAAAAAACCCGCCAAGTTGTTGGCGGGTCTGTTTATTATATAATAAACTTAAATTTCTATCGATACTGTATAGTGTTCAGATCAATTATTTTAATTCGAAGACTACATTCACTACATAATTCAATTTAATCTTCTTGAAATCAATTTCCGGGGCAGCAGACTCTGCGGCATCACCGGCATAAGCTGATTTCATCATAACATTAGCACGATACATCGGCTGAGGATAGTTTTCATTGTTTACTTCCTGTACATCGAGCGCGCTTCCCAAGTGATCTCCAAGTGCTTCAGCCATATAAGCGCCTTTAGCTTTGGCTGCCTGAATAGCCTTAATTTTCAGCTCTTTCTTCAAAGCCTCAATTTTAGAGTAATCATAGCTGTCAATATTGGTATAGGCTACTCCTTTTGGATCAACAGCACCAATAATTGCATTCCATTTGTTTAGATCTGTTACTTTCAGGCGATATTGTTTACTTACCAGGAAATCCGGATCTTTCTTTTTCTCCGTCGCATAATTATAGCTGGACAGCTTCTTGAACATCAGAAACTCATTTCGTATACCAGCACTTTGGATGCCATTGAATAACAGGTACTCCAGTGAAGAGATGTCTACTATATTCTACAAATAGTTCTCTTAAAA
>NZ_JAELTV010000899.1 GCF_016429005.1 Pedobacter sp. ASV19 | reverse complement strand
GGTTGAAAAGTAGTCCATTTAACTTTTTTAACGTTTTTTTAACGTTATGGAAGAAAAACATTGGCTAAATTTGTGTAAATTAAACCTGCCCTATGAAATTAAAGCCCTTCTGTATATTCGCTACGCTATTATTATTCATGGTCTTTAAGGTGTCCGCCCAGCAAGGATTTATCCTGAAAGGAGTCGTTATGGAACGGGGAACAACAAACCGAATTACTTCCGGCGAGGTGGTTAATAAGAGAACAGAGGGGAGTGTAAATACAAATGACCTTGGGTTATTCCAGATAAAAGTTAATATGGGCGATACTTTGTTTGTTTTCAAAAATGAATTTGCGAATGCGGAAGTTGTTGTACAGTCCAATAAAGATATGGTGATCTATCTCAACAGGTCAACTGATCTTAGGGAAGTGAATATTTATGGGGAGTCAAAGAAACAGGAACTGGATGGAATGCGACAGGAATACAGAAACAAAGGATCCTTCTATGCCGGTAAACCACCACTGTTGTCCTATCTTTTTTCTCCGTTGACAGCAATGTATGAATTATTTGGCCGTACCCCCAGAAATGCGCGCCATTTTGGGAAATTCTATTCCAATCAAT
>NZ_JAELTV010000898.1 GCF_016429005.1 Pedobacter sp. ASV19 | reverse complement strand
GGGATTTCAATAGCAGAAGTCACCTTTTGTACTTCAAGTGCTTTTTCATTAATGTCTTTCACAAAGTGATAGGCTCCTGGATAGTAGAAAAAATCGAGCCCTTTTTTTGGAGAAGCCAACTGAACTGACGGCGCATAATCCTGCTTCTCATAATTAACCGTATACAGCTCCCCTCTTTTTCCTGAGGTATTAAATGCAGCCAATTTAAACTGAACAGGTTGTTCAATGGTCAGTTTTCCTTTATACAGTTTAGAGGACAAGCTTGGTACAGATCCATCTGTGGTATAACGTACATTAAAATTCTTAACCGGGTTAAAAATTTCCAGAGAAGCCTTATCTACAAATACACTGTTCACACTAAACCCATTCAAGTCCAGAAAGCGATAATTAATCTTCATCGCATCCAGCATAGGGAGTTGATCAATAACCTTTTGCTCAAAGCCTTTCCAATCTAAACCTGGTTTACCCCAAGCCACTTCTGCCATCGCCAGTAAACGAGGAAAGACCATATATTCTAATCTTTGCTCACTAGGAATATATTCCTGTCTCTTATACACATCT
>NZ_JAELTV010000897.1 GCF_016429005.1 Pedobacter sp. ASV19 | reverse complement strand
ATTTAGGATCTGGATTGATAATTACATTATTGTCAATATCCATAATTGGAGAATTTGTTACATTTCCATTTTTATCTTCAAATTGATATTGCCCTGTAGAAACGTCGACTCCCCTAAAATGGAAAACCTTCAAAATATTTATCGAATTACCTATTATATAATCCGTAGTGTAGGAAGAATTTTTAAAGTCCACAAAATCTACGATCTTGTTACTAGGCAATGTCAGATTCAAACTACTTGTCCATCTAAATTTAGGTGTGTTCGTATTTATCGTTGTTAAAGTAAATTCCCATCCTGAATTCTGAACCGTTGCAGGAAAATTTCTTAAAATTGAAAGGAAACCCGATACCAATGGTAACGTATAGGTTAATAGCTGATTCGATGATCTATTAAGTGAAAAATTCGTATTCAGTAAAATCTTATCTTTCAAGAATCCCAAGTCTAAACCGATTTGTAGTTTTCTTGTTTCCTCCCATTGCAGATAAGGATTAGTCAATCCATCAGGCAGGTAGCCTATAGAACCCTGATAAGGGACTCCAACACTTAATGCACTATAAAGGCTTGTAAACTTATAATCAGGAATTTGATCATTTCCTATTGTAC
>NZ_JAELTV010000896.1 GCF_016429005.1 Pedobacter sp. ASV19 | reverse complement strand
CCTTAATCCCCCCCCCACCCCCCACACCTACACCGGCTAACGTTCGTCGGCAGCGTCAGATGTGTATAAGAGACAGGAATGGGACTTGGATTTCCGGATCTGGCTACCTATGAATCCATTTTTGAGAAACTGAGTCAATATTTAAGCCCTAAAAATAAAGTTTCAAAAACAGTTGCAGACCATAAATTGTCCTAATTTTTTAGAGGTGAAAGCAGAACATTGTAACAAATCTTCCTGCCTCACCTCTAAAATCTATGCTGACATTTATCAACTTTCAAAAAAAATATCAGGACAATACAGTTTTAAATATCCCAGATTTCAATGTAGATCCCGGGATCTACTGGTTAAAAGGAGGAAATGGCACGGGAAAGAGTACTTTACTGAGATCTTTAGCAGGCCTTATTCACTTTGATGGAGACATTCTACTGAATAAACATATTAACCTGAAAAAGAACCCAATAACCTATAGAAGGCTGGTAAATTTTGCAGAAGCAGAGCCTGTTTTTCCTGAATTTCTTACCGGAAATGAGCTGGTTACCATGTTTGCCGAGGCGAAAAATGCCGAACCTGGTCAGCAAAACCAGTACTTGGAAAGTATGGACA
>NZ_JAELTV010000895.1 GCF_016429005.1 Pedobacter sp. ASV19 | reverse complement strand
GGTTTATCTTCTTCAGCAAATAATACAATTGTTGTGGGTTCTTTAAACACCAATCCTGATTCCTATTCTACGGGACTTAATATTCCTATTACCAATGTGAGTGATCTTAAATCAAACTTGAATTCAAGTATTACTTATTTAGTTACCGGAGGAGCCAGAAGAAAAAACACCAAGACAATGCCTGCCAAGGCTGTGATACAATATCAACTTACTGTGGGACGGTAGTTACTGGCTACCGCCTTTCCATATTCCAGTTAAATTTCTTATATTTGCATGGAACGGAATACTGTTAAGCTATTCTCTACACTTTCTTGCCAATCGTTATCATTAAGATTGGGTTTAACTCTATCCCGGATCTCTGCTTCCGTTGTCATCCGGGAAATTTACTCTTCACAAAGTCAATTTGCTCTTAAAAAGCCTGCTTTTTAGATTGGCGGAACAAGGAACACCAGAGAAAAGTTATTTTCTTACTTAAACAATTATTATATGGCTAAGTCGCAAGCTACATTCATGAAAAAATAACTGGAAAAAAATAGACAGAAGAAAAAAGAAGATAAAGAACAGCGTAAACTAGAACGCCAGCAAAACCTGTCTCTTATACACA
>NZ_JAELTV010000894.1 GCF_016429005.1 Pedobacter sp. ASV19 | reverse complement strand
AGATGTGTATAAGAGACAGTTATTGAGTTTTGACACGATGGAAACCAGGTCGTCAGGTACCGTTTTTAATGCCTCAGCTATTGTTCTCAGAAATTTAAGTCCGTGTTTTTTTAAATATTCCGGACTAAGTCTGGCCAGAGCAATCTTTAGAATATAGGGTTTCAGGCTTTCTATGATATTCAAATCAGGAACCAAAGCACGTCCGATTCCTTCTATTAAAACAATACCACGCACCAGGAGGTACAAATGTTCAGGCATTAAGATCTCATTTTCATTCAGAATACTTGAAAACTTACTCAATACTTCCTTTATATCCATTTGATCAAGAGAGCTACCTTCCAGGAGATTAAAAAAATCATGAATGTCTCTTTCTAGTTTTATCTCATCAGGGATATTAAAACGGATGGCCATTTTTTTAATCACCACAATCAGCTTTTTGGCATCCTGGGCTATAAAATAGGATATAAAATCTTCCAGTAACTCTTTGTCCTGTCTCTTATACACATCTGACG
>NZ_JAELTV010000893.1 GCF_016429005.1 Pedobacter sp. ASV19 | reverse complement strand
ACGCTCTGTTGCTTCCTTATGATAAAGGTAATTTAAATTTGCCCGCAAATAGCCATCAATTGGCCTACACTATCTATACATCCGGGTCAACCGGAAAACCTAAA
This sequence comes from Pedobacter sp. ASV19, assembly GCF_016429005.1. Lineage (GTDB taxonomy): Bacteria > Bacteroidota > Bacteroidia > Sphingobacteriales > Sphingobacteriaceae > Pedobacter. Next base: position 501 of record NZ_JAELTV010000893.1, on the reverse strand, counting down.
GGTGTTATGATTGAGCATTGCTCTGCCGTAAACCTGATTACATGGGTAAACACCCGTTTCAATATTGATTATAGTGACCGCCTGCTATTTGTTACCTCTATGTGTTTTGACCTCTCTGTCTATGATATCTTTGGAATTTTAGCAGCGGGAGGCGTATTGGTCATCGCCAGCCAAGCGCAAATAAATGACATTACAGCATTACAGGGTATGCTTCTGGAATTGCGCATCACTTTTTGGGATTCCGTACCTTCAACGTTGGATTATCTGATCAAAGACCTCGAGTTAAACCACGAAAGCTATACTCAAAATACTTTAAGGACCGTTTTTTTAAGTGGTGACTGGATTCCAGTAAAATTGCCTGAGCGGATCAGAAACTTCTTTACTGCAGCTCAGGTGATTTCACTTGGAGGTGCAACCGAGGCTACAGTCTGGTCTAACTACTTCATTATTGATCAAATAGAAACAAACTGGAAAAGTATTCCATATGGAAAACCCATTAGC
>NZ_JAELTV010000892.1 GCF_016429005.1 Pedobacter sp. ASV19 | reverse complement strand
GCATCTGACTGATTTGATGTTACTTTTAATCTTACCTGTACCAAATAATTACCTGCCTGAAAGTGTTTATACGGCCCATACCAGAAAGTAGAACTAGGAGTTGAAGATGCTCTGAACATAGCTTTTCCACCTTGAGCCGTTGCATCTGTTACTACTGTAGTTCCAGCCCATAGGGTTAATCCCCTTTCATCATATCTACTTATAACTAAAGAATCTTGTGCGAAGACATTGGTATTTAGAAGCAGGGAGCATAGGCCAACAATGAAGGAGTAGCGAATTAACCCCTTCTTTTGAATAGTGAATTTCATGTTATTTTGATTTGTTATCTGATTTTAAGAGCTTATCGACCTGCACCTTAAGCTGATCTATCTGTTTTTGTTGATCATTATCTTTTTTCTCTTTCTCTATAAGATGTAAGGTCAATTCCTCAATTTTTTTCAGCAATCTTACATTCATCTCGCCCAAATCAACTCCGTTATTTTTTACTTCTGCTGCTGAAGGAATTTCAGGAAGGTGTTTATTCTTCTTCACAAAGGCTTCCGTTTCTTCCAGCGTCTTTAGCTTATAATCATCTTCGAAAACATAATCCGCCCAGGAGCCTTTTAAC
>NZ_JAELTV010000891.1 GCF_016429005.1 Pedobacter sp. ASV19 | reverse complement strand
GCCTTGTATTGTTCTGTCGCTTGTCCTGTTTTTTTGTATACATACCAAATTAAGAGGACGCTTTCATAAAAGGTTGCTTATCGGGCTTCTGTTTGCCTGGTTTGGAGATATTTTGTTGCTTTTTCAGAATGCCAATCCAAGTTACTTTATGTATGGATTGCTCAGTTTTTTACTGGCACACCTGTTTTATACCAGAGCCTTTTATCTCGACTTCCGGTCTGCACAGGAACTGGATAAAAGGAATGCGCGGATTGCTATAGCGATCTGTAGCATCAGTAGCATTGCTTTTTACCTTTTTTTACGTCCTCATCTTGGTGCTTTAAAGCTACCTGTGATGATCTATACTTTTGTGATCAGCATGATGCTGATGATGTCTGTTTTTAGAAACCTGCGTGTGAATCAAGAAAGCTTTATACTTGTCTTTTCCGGTGCTGTTCTTTTTGTATTATCAGATAGTGTGCTGGCATATAATAAATTTGTTTCCTCTTTTAGTCTTGCCAGTGTTTGTATCTGTCTCTTATACACATCTGACGCTGCCGACGAACGTTAGCCGGTGTAGATGTCGGTGGGGGGCGGAGCGGTGAGAAGGGGGGGGGGGGGGGGGGGG
>NZ_JAELTV010000890.1 GCF_016429005.1 Pedobacter sp. ASV19 | reverse complement strand
GCACTAAGTAACGATGAAAAAACGCTGTATTTTGTGTCGGATATGTCAGGTGGTTCTGGCGGTACTGATATTTGGTATAGTGAACGGAAAGATGATGGAAGTTGGGGGCAGCCTCAAAATGCCGGTACAAGGATTAATTCTGCAGGAAATGAAATGTTCCCCAATTTAAGTGAGGATGGTACCTTGTATTATTCCAGTAATGGATTTCCTGGCATGGGCGGCTTAGATATTTTTTCTGCAAAGGGAAGTCAAAACAACTGGTCGGTTCCTTCAAATTTAAGGTACCCAATAAATTCTTCTGGGGATGATTTTGCTTTCCTTGCCACTGAAACTGCAACCGGTATAAAATCGGGTTATCTCTCTTCCAATCGAAAAGGTGGTAAAGGAGGGGATGATATTTACAGCTTCACCAGTGTGATTTCGAGAATAATATTGGCATTAAAAGGAACTGTTGTTAATAAAAAAACGAATGAAATCCTTCCGTCATCGGCAGTTACACTATTTCAAAATGGAAGGCAGATTGTGGCAAAACAAAACAGTAGCTCAACAGGAACTTTTTTCTTTGAACTGGAAAAAGACTGTCTCTTATACACATCTCCGAGCCCAA
>NZ_JAELTV010000088.1 GCF_016429005.1 Pedobacter sp. ASV19 | reverse complement strand
CACTTACAGCAACCACAACTTACTATGTAACCGTAAGAGGTTCGAATAAATGTGAAAATACGGCTGCGACTGCAAAAGCAGTTACCTTAACCGTTAACCCGCCGGCAACTGCTGCTGACATTAATGTAGCAGGTGCAGAAAATCCATTCTGCGCAGGCACAGCGGTGAAATTAACGGCAAGCAGTGTGACCGTAACCAATCCAGTATTTACCTGGTACAGTGATGCCGCATTAACCAATGCTGTATTTACAGGTCCGGTGTTTAATATCCCTGCAATTAGTGCGACTACAACTTACTATGTAAGTGTTACAGGAAGCAACAAATGCGCTAACCTATCGGCCAACGGAAAAGCAGTAACGGTAACGGTTAATCCACCGGCACTAGCTTCTGATCTGAGCGTAAGTGGTGCAGATTCGCCTTTCTGTTCAGGTAATATTGCCAGGTTAACCGCAAGCAGTGCAACGGTAACCAATCCGGTATTTACCTGGTACAGTGACGCAGCGCTTACGACTGCAGTATTCACCGGCCCGGTGTTCAATACCCCTGCCCTTACGGCAACAACAACCTATTATGTTACTGTAAGAGGTTCGAACAAATGTGAGAACACCGCTGCAAATGCGAAGATCATCACGCTTAAAGTGAATCCTCCTGCTGTGGCTGCAGATGTTGTTGTGTCAGGAGCAAACACACCGTTCTGTGCTGGTACTTCGGCAAAACTGACCGCCAGCAGTACGACGGTAACTAACCCGGTATTCACCTGGTACACCGACGCAGCTTTAACAAATGCAATCTTTACAGGTGCCATATTTGATACTCCGGTATTAACGGCAACCACCACCTACTATGTAACCGTAAGAGGTGACAATAAATGTGAGAATACAGCTGCAAATGCAAGAGTGGTTACCTTGAATGTTAATCCTCCGGCAACCGCAACAGACATTGCTGTAACTGGCGCCGATGCTCCTGTATGTTCAGGCAACATGGCCAAACTGATCGCTACAACAACGACAGTGACCAGCCCGGTATTTACCTGGTACAGTGATGCAGCTTTAACTAACGCTGTGTTTACCGGCGCTACGTTTACCACTCCTGCCCTTACCGCCACTACAACTTATTATGTAACGGTAAGAGGTTCGAATAAATGTGAAAACTCTGCGGCAACTGCTAAAGCAATAACTGTTACAGTAAATCCACCGGCATTAGCCTCAGACATTAATGTAACTGGTGCAGAAACACCATTCTGTGCAAATACTTCTGCTAAGTTAACCGCAAGCAGCGTGTCTGTGACCAACCCTGTGTTTACCTGGTACAGTGATGCAGCTTTAACCAATGCCGTATTTACCGGAGCAGTATTTAATACGCCTGCTCTGACCGCAACAACCATCTATTATGTAACTGTAAGAGGCGACAACAGATGTGAGAACACCGCAGCAAATGCTAAAGTGGTTACTGTAACGGTTAATCCTCCGGCGCTGGCGTCAGATATCGCTGTAAGTGGTGCAGATGCAGCATACTGTTCAGGTACTTCAGCGAAATTAACCGCAAGCAGTACAACAGTAACGAACCCTGTATTTACCTGGTACAGTGACGCCGCTCTTACGACTGCGGTATTCACCGGCCCGGTGTTCAATACCCCTGCTCTTACTGCAACAACAACCTACTATGTAACCGTAAGAGGTTCGAACAAGTGCGAGAACACCGCTGCAAATGCGAAGATCATCACGCTTAAAGTGAACCCTCCTGCTGTGGCTGCAGATGTTGTTGTGTCAGGAGCAAACACACCGTTCTGTGCTGGTACTTCGGCAAAACTGACCGCCAGCAGTACGACGGTAACTAACCCGGTATTCACCTGGTACACCGACGCGGCTTTAACAAATGCAATCTTTACAGGTGCCATATTTGATACTCCGGTATTAACGGCAACCACCACCTACTATGTAACCGTAAGAGGTGACAATAAATGTGAGAATACAGCTGCAAATGCAAGAGTGATTACCCTAAATATTAATCCTCCGGCAACCGCAGCAGACATCGACGTAACCGGTGCCGATGCTCCTGTATGTTCAGGCAACACGGCCAAACTGATCGCTACAACAACGACAGTGACCAGTCCGGTATTTACCTGGTACAGTGATGCAGCTTTAACTAACGCTGTGTTTACCGGCGCTACGTTTACCACTCCTGCCCTTACCGCCACCACAACTTATTATGTAACGGTAAGAGGTTCGAATAAATGTGAAAACTCTGCGGCAACTGCTAAAGCAATAACTGTTACAGTAAATCCACCGGCATTAGCCTCAGACATTAATGTAACTGGTGCAGAAACACCATTCTGTGCAAATACTTCTGCTAAGTTAACCGCAAGCAGCGTGTCTGTGACCAACCCAGTGTTTACCTGGTACAGTGATGCAGCTTTAACAAATGCCGTATTTACCGGAGCAGTATTTAATACGCCTGCTCTGACCGCAGCAACCATCTATTATGTAACTGTTAGAGGCGACAACAGATGTGAGAACACCGCGGCAAATGCTAAAGTGGTTACCGTAACCGTTAATCCTCCGGCAACCAGTGCTGATGTAAGTGTAAGCGGAATAACAAACGGCCTGTGTGCTGGAAGTTCAACTCAGCTTACTGCCACAAGTACCACTGTAACCAGCCCGGTATTTACCTGGTACACTGACGCTGCTCTAAGCAACGCTGTCTTTACCGGAGCAGTATTCAATACACCTGTACTTAACGGAAACACCACTTATTACGTTACGGTTAGAGGAGACAACAAATGTGAAAATACAGCTGCAACTGCGAAAGCGATAAGCATCTCCGTTAATCCTCCTGCAACCGCAGCAGACATCACAGCAAATGGCACTTCTATCTGTGCAGGCACAACAACACAACTGACTGCCAGCAGCACAACAGTCACCAATCCAGTGTTTACCTGGTATAGTAATGCGGCTTTGACAAATGCAGTGTTTACAGGAAATCAGTTTACTACGCCTGTACTAACCGCAAATACCACATACTATGTGACCGTAAGAGGTGATAATAAATGTGCAAACGCTGCAGGTGACGCAAAAGTAGTTACTGTAACGGTGAATCAGCTACCTGAAACACCGGTGATTGCAGGTGCAGGATTAAACATTTGTTCGGGTGACAATACCGTTATAACTATTCAAAACCCAATAAGTGGCCTAACCTACAACTGGTATGCAAATGCAACAGGTAGTTCAATCCTGTTTACAGGAAGTGAGTTTACGACACCTGCACTTCAGTCAACAACTGACTACTACGCAGAAGCCATCAGTATGACTGGCTGTGGAAATGCTACAGGAAGAGTTAAAGTCACTGTAACCGTTTCACCAAAACCAGTTGCACCAACTGTATCCGCTTCTTCAGTAAATACCTGTGCTGGAAGTGTTGCTGTCCTATCTGTAGAGAATCCACAAAACGGAATTACCTATAACTGGTATAACGCTGCAACAGGAGGAACAATCCTGGGATCAGGTACTAATTTTACAACACCAGTTATTACAGCCAACACGACGTTCTATGTTGAGGCAACTTCTGCAACCTGCATCAGTGCCACCCGCACCGCTGTGAATGTAAATGTGTCTATAGCGCCGAATGCCCCAGCTTCAGTAAGTGTTGCAGGTGCTCCATTATGCCCTGCGACAGGAACTACCCTGACGGTTAACAATCCTGATCCGGCATTGACTTACCGCTGGTACAGCAGTGCAACTGGCGGAACAGCGCTTGCTACCGGAAACACATTCACAACTCCGATACTCAACGCCACCACAACTTATTATGTGGAAAGCCTTTCTGCAACCGGCTGTACAAGTACAACAAGAACAGCTGTTGTGGTCAATGTGCTGCCTGCGCTTGCAACTCCGGCGGTTACTGTTCAATCTGCTACACCGACCAGTGTAACCTTTGGATGGAATGCGGTTCCTAATGCGCTGACCTATGAAGTTTCCATTGACGGAGGCATTACCTGGATTGCTCCGAGTTCGGGTGCAAGTGGTACAACTCACGTGATCAGTGGTCTTAAACCAACAGATGTAGTTCACATCAGGGTTAGAGCAAAAGGTCAGTCAGACTGTCAGACCAGTGCCTTTGGAACTGCAGACGGAAAAGCAGACAACCCGCTTAAAAACGGTGTATTCATCCCGAATACCTTTACTCCAAATGGAGACGGTAAGAATGATATATTCTATGTGTACGGAAATACCATTGCACAGGTAAAAATGAGGATATACAATCAGTGGGGTCAGTTTATCTATGAGTCTCTGAACATTCAAAATGGATGGGATGGTACTTATAAAGGTCAGCTGCAACCAAATGGTGTATATGTTTATCAGATCGATCTTGTGTTTACTGATGGAACAACCGACAGCAAAAAAGGCACCATAACCCTATTACGTTAACCGACTACTAACCTGAAGAACAAAATAAGATGGAAAAAATAGGAAAAATAATAGCGATAGGATTAGTTTTAATCCTATCGGTTTCCAAAGTCTCCGCGCAGATCGATCCGCACTTTTCACAGTATTATGCTAATCCCCTATGGCTTAATCCAGCCCTTACAGGAGTAATAGATGGTGAGTACAGGCTTTCGTTAAATGCAAAGCAGCAATGGGGATCACTTTCAAATGGCTATTTAACCGGCGGGGCCTCCTTTGACATGGCCCCGGTTAAAAACTTTGCCTTTGGTGCCATGGTCCTGAATCAAAATGCAGGTGATATCAGCTACAATAACCTTAATGCCCTGGTTTCAGGAGCCTACAGGATCCGGTTTGGCCAGGAAGGGTTAAGCATTATTAATTTTGGTTTGCAGGCAGGTATCCTGAACAAAAGTTTCGATGCATCAAAGATCACAACTGGCAGCCAGTTCAATCCCGTTACCGGTTATGATGGAAGTTTAGCACTTAACGAATCATTTGCTTCCACCAATACCCTTGTTCCGGATGTCAATTTCGGAGCCATGTTCTTTGATGCCAACCCCGACAAGCCTTTAAATACATTTTTAGGAGTAGCCGCCAATCACCTGACCAGACCAGTAGATAAGTTTCTTGGACCTGATGTCAAAATGCCTATTCGCTACACTGCACATGGAGGTGCTAGGATTAAGGTAAGCGATATCCTTGACATCACTCCAAATGGCTTATACATGAAGCAGGGCAATGCCAGGGAGATATCTGCTGGTGCCTATGCACAAATGATGCTGAACAATGAAGCAGATCTGATGTTTGGTTCTAACTATCGGGTTGATGATGCTGCAATCGCATTTTTTGGACTGCACATTAAAAATATGACCTTCGGCTTGAGTTATGACTTCAATACCTCCAGTTTAAACCGGGCCACAGGAAGTAAGGGCGGATTGGAGATCTCTGTTTCTTTCACCAGTAAGAAAGGCATATCGGGACCTAATTTCTTTTGCCCACGGTTATAACAGAATATTTTCATAATCTATATACAGATGAAATCCTTTAAATTATTTTTATTGTTCAGCCTCTTTGCTACTGCAGCTTCAGCTCAGTTTGTGACCAATAGCAGGCGTGTTGCTGACGTATATTTTGACAACAAAGAATACTACGCTGCCGCGGCTTATTATAAAAAGGCACTTCAGATTTCTTCAGATAGTTCTGGCTTTGTGGTGCCTTATGGCTTTGAAAAAAAGGTAAAAGAAGAAAGTCCTAAAAAAGAAGACTATGAGTATGCAGTCTATCAACTGGCCACATCACTTCGGTTGTATAAGAACTATACTGATGCGGAATCCTGGTATGCAATAGCTAAAGGCTTTACAAATCCTAAATATGTGCTGAGCAGTTTCTGGTATGGGGAAACGCTTAGGGCCAACCAGCGTTTTGCAGATGCTATTGTTTCTTTCCAGGAATTTTTGGGTAAGTATAAAGGCAATGATGCCTATACAGCAAAAGCAAAACTGGAAATTGATGCCTGCAATTTTGCCATCTTTGAAATTAAACATCCAAGATTGTACGGATTGAAAAGATTAAGTAACGACATTAATCAGTTAGGCTCCAACTATACGCCCTATCTAACAGCCAATAACTTTTACTTTACTTCTTCCAGACCAGCTCAGGGAAACAGTAAAAACGTGGTACTTCAGGACAGCAAAAGCAGTGCAAAGATCATCAGGAAAGAAACACCTTTCCTCAATGCCATCTATGAAGTATCCGGTAGTCCTGTTGTTGAAAAAGTTTCAGTAAAGAAACTGAACATTCCCGGCAACAAATTTAAGGAACTGGCTTCACCCGCTTTGCACCCAGATGGAAAGACGATGTACATTACGGTTTGGGATGTTAAAGGCATCCGAAAAATAAGCCGTCTGACCCTGGTGAACGGAAGCTGGTCTGAACCGGCAGAACTGGGCATACAGGTCAATGCAGATGGCTACAATTCCATGCAGCCCTTTGTAACCAAAGATGGACAGTTCCTGATATTTGCCTCAGACAAACCAGGTGGCCGTGGTAAATACGATCTTTGGTATTCACCCATCAGAACAGACGGCAGTTTGGGTCAGGCCATCAATATGGGACCTACTGTCAATACCACTGAAGATGACGAAGCTCCATATTATAATTCCAATACGAAGAAACTCTTATACAGCAGTAATGGAAAGGTTGGAATAGGTGGACTGGATTTTTATGAAAGTGAAGGTAATTTTGTAAGCTGGACAGAACCCCGTAACCTTGGTTTTCCTTTCAACTCCTCCAAAGATGACCTTTACTTTACCCCTTCCAATGAAGACGACACCGAAGGTTATATCAGTTCAGACAGAGAGTCTCTTTGCTGCCTGGAGATTTTTCACCTTAAAACCAATTACCTGACGATACAAGGTATCTTGCTAGACTGTAAAACAATGAAGCCTCTTCCGGGAGCAATTGTTACCTTAACCGATTCTCTGACTAAACTTAAGTCTACGACAGATAATGACGGAAAATACAGATTCAAGATCGGCTCTAACCGAAAAATAAAGCTTCTGGCAGAAAAGCCAAATTACTTTGCAAAAAGTGTCGTGTATACGTATGATACTCTATCCAGGGCAGACACACTGTTCAGTCCGGAGCTTTGTCTTACTCCTTTTAAGAAAGATGTTCCTATTATTCTTAAAGATGTATATTATGCTTTTGATAGTGATCAGCTGACTGATGCGTCCAAAGCAGTACTGGATCAGCTGTATACCATTATGGTAGACAACGAAACTATAGAGATAGAATTGAGTGCCCATACAGATAACATTGGAACTGCAGCCTATAACCTGGATCTTTCCAACAGAAGGGCTAAGTCTTGTGTAGACTACCTGGTGAGCAAAGGAATACCTGCAAGCAGGATGACCAGCAAAGGATATGGTTTTAGCCGTCCGATTGCGCCGAATCAATTCCCCGATGGAAAAGATAACCCTGCCGGTCGCCAGTTGAACAGAAGAACTGAATTCAAAGTTACTAAACAGTAAAAACTAAATACCCGCTCCTAAGCCTTTCCTCCTCCAGGAAAGGCTTTTTTGTTTACCATGTGGATTTAAAGTCATATCCCCAAATTTGGGTGGTTTTAAGATAAATAGGCCGTAATTTTGTATCGACGTTAAACGATATGAAAAAATCACTGACCTCTATTCCTTTTTCCGTACTCGATCTGGCTACTGTGATCGAGGGGAAAACACCAGCAGATACTTTTAAAAACAGTCTTGATCTTGCACAACATGCTGAAAGTTGGGGTTACCATCGATATTGGCTTGCGGAGCATCATAATATGATTAGTGTGGCCAGCTCTGCTACTTCTGTAGTTATTGGACACATTGCAGGAGGAACAACTTCTATCCGTGTAGGTTCAGGAGGAATCATGTTGCCTAACCACTCTCCTCTGATTATTGCTGAACAGTTTGGAACACTAGAGTCCTTATACCCCGGCAGGATTGATCTTGGCTTAGGCCGTGCACCTGGTACAGATCAGCTGACTGCTATGGCCATCCGGGGCGAGCGCTTTAATGCGGCAAACAGCTTTCCTCAGGATGTATTAAAATTGCAGGCTTATTTCTCTTCTGAGAACAGTACAAGCAGCGTAAGGGCAATCCCCGGAGAAGGACTGGACATTCCAATCTGGATTCTTGGATCCAGTACCGACAGTGCACGACTTGCCGCCGCATTAGGTCTGCCGTATGCTTTTGCCAGTCATTTTGCGCCTGCACAATTCCTGACCGCGATTAACTTATACCGACAGAACTTTAAACCATCCGAGCATCTTAAAGAACCTTATGTTCTGGCTTGTGTAAATGTGATCGCAGCAGATACAGATGCAGAGGCCAATAAACTGGCTACCTCTCTTTACCAATTATTCAGAGGTATTGTGACCGGAAAACGAAAACTTTTGCAACCACCAGTAGAAAGTATGGATGACATCTGGACAGACTATGAAGAAGAACAAGCCAGTCAAATGCTCGCTTGCACCTTTACCGGAAGTAAAGAAACCATAACAAATGATCTGCAACAATTTCTGGATCAAACCCAGGTAGATGAGATTATGGCCACTGCCCATATCTTTGACCACCAGGCAAGGATCAGGTCTTATGGCTTGCTTGCTGAAGTTATGAGTGGCAAATAAATTTGTTATCTATTAGTCAATATCTGTACGTTTTTCCAGTTCAGCTCTGACTACCGCGGCAATCCATTCCAGCTTCTTTTGTTCTCTGAAACTGAAAGTTCTTTTGATCTTATCTACAACGCATACTGCACCGATATTAAAACCTTCATTGGTCGTTATCGGTGCTGCTGCATAAAAACGGAGATCAAAATATCCGGCTATCCATGGATTTACAATTAAAGAAGGGTCTTTTGTTGCATCTTCAAAAACAGTGATCTGATCATTCAAAATAGCCAGAGCGCATAAACTCCTACTCCGGGCGGTAATTCTCCCGCTCTCCCCTTTCTGATCTGCTTTTGTCCATACACTATCCTTATCTACAAAATTGATCATCGCAACAGGAACTTTTAACAAGGTTGCTGTAACGGCTGCGAGTTGCTTGAATATAACTTCAGGCTGAGTTCCGAATATTTTATACTTTTTCAAGTTTTCTAATCTCTGTTCCTCATTTGGCGGAAGAATAGCAGTATTGAATATATTTTCCATCTCCTTTAGTTTAATGATCAGTTAACCAACTGAAAACAATTACCATACCCCATAAAGCCATGTCCACTTGCTTATCCCAAAAAAGGTCAAAGTACTGCCACAGGTAACATTTTACATAAAGGACCTTTCCAGGATTAAGAGAGATTAAGCATTAGTTTAGGGTAATTTGAGTAGTAAATTACCCAACTCTACCCGCTTTATATTTCCAGACTCGAAATCAAATTTTCAGCCCGGTAAAGTATCTTTATATTAAAATTGTATTTTGGTCCTTTAATCTAAGTTATGCGCTGTTCTAAATTCATTTTCCTTCTGCTGCTGATATTCAGTTTCAGCAGTGTCTTTTCCCAGACTTTAACTGTAAGTTCTAATGCCGACAGTGGGCAGGGACCCTTAAGAGCAGCCCTAGAAAGCATACCAGCAACCAATACAACCAATAACTATGTGATCAGTTTCAATCTCTCAGGATCTGCGACAGATGCCAACCGAACCATCCGGCTTAGATCTGCATTACCCGTTATCCCCTCAAATGTGGTTATTGACGGAAGTACACAAAACTGGCCCGCGCTTGGTGTATCGGGTGCAAAGATTATCCTGGAACCAGAATTTCCAGGCGCCAATTTTTCGGGCCTTCGGATTGGGCAGTATCAAACAAACAGTCTACAAACTAAAGGTGTAGAGATTTATGGACTCTATCTGAGGAATTTTGCAACGATAACCAGTCTTCAGAATTTAAATACCAATCAAGGTTCAGGGATTGTGGTCGACTATCGTGCGAACAACATCAAGATAGGGGCTCCGGGAAAAGGCAATGTGATTTGTGGAAATATAAATGGCATACTTATTCAAAACTCTACCTATTATGAAGTGAATCCACTAACCGACATTTCTATTCAGGCTAACCTGATTGGGGTGATGTATGATGGTTATACTGCCAACCCTAATATGACTGGAATCTCGGCCAGTTTATATGACTGTGCTTTAACCGTTGGAGGTGATAATGCAGGCGAAGGAAATGTTATTTCTGCCAATCAATATAACTTGAACATCAACAGGTACAATTATTACACCAGTACCGGCCGTTTCAATATTAATATTATTGGCAACAAGATAGGCACAGATTACACCGGGACAAAGGATTATCACGAGCTTCCCTTATTTCTCTCTTCTTCTGCTCTCGAAATTTATGGGATAAAGCTTAACGCCCAGTCTACCAATTTATTTATAAGGAATAACATCATTTCCGGCAACCGGACCTGGGGAGTAGCCATTGCTAATGCAGATTTCACCCTCACAGGAAACTCTGTAGGCACTGGTGTTTCAGGCACAGAAGAACTTGGTAACGGAGGAGGGATTCGTATAGAGGATGGTGCTACCGGCAATATCGGTGGGCCAACACCAGCAGAAACCAACCGCATTGGGTATAACGGCTACGGGATAGAAAGTATTTCTTCCAAACCAGTTAAAATTACAAGGAACAGTATGTTCTGCAACAGGATTTTTGGTATTGGTAAGGCTCTGAATAATTTTCAGCCCTATGTGCAGATCCTTAAAAAATTACCAGGTTCTGTTTCAGGCCGCGCAACACCTAATTCTACTATAGAACTTTTCTATACTCAAAACTGCCAGGGCTTTTGTGAAGGCAGAACTTATATTGGAACAATACCTGCAGGAAGTGATGGCAGATGGCAATATACAGGTACGATCAATGGAAGTGTAACCGCAACAGCAAGTTTACTCAATGCCACCACCTCTCCTTTCTCCACAACTGCGTTACTGGAAAATGAGGCTGTAATAGAACCTGTGACCTGCAAAGCCAATGGTTCCATTACCATCCCTGAGCCACGGGACGGGATTACTTTTACCTGGAATAAGATCATCAACAATATCAGAACCCCACTGGGGCATGATCAGAAGATCACGAACCTCGACGTTGGTTCTTATGAAGTGATCATTGACGATGGCTGTAAATCCACATCAAAGGTATTTGAAGTCAAAGACCAGAAACTTACGATTCCAGAAATAGAACCCATTGCCCCCCAATGCGGCCAACGCAGCTTTACATTTAAGGCCTCTGTATTCAGAGGAAAAGGATTTATTCAATATGAATGGTATGATGCTCAAGGTAAAGTTGCTGAAGGGCAATCCGTAAATCTTCCGGAAGGCTCTTATAAGGTGATGGTTACAGACGAAGCGGGATGCAAACAGGAATCTGTCTTCCTGACTGTAAAAAGAAAACCTGCACCAATTTTCGATTTCAACGCCATAGATATCACCAATGCGGCCTGCGGCAAGCAGAATGGTTCGATAAAAAATATCAAAGTTACAGATCTTACAGGCACAGTAAGTTATCAATGGTATGTTTACGATCAGAGAAAAGGCATTACGGGTCCCGCAATTTCGGGGCAGACTAACCTGAATCTGGAAAATGTAGCCGGTGATCTTTACTATATCCTTGAAGTATCAGACCAGGGATCCTGCTCTCCTGCAAGAACTCAACCCATTTATATTCCGGTCTACAATTCTGTCACCATCAGTGCCGGACAAATCACTCATGTAACCTGCAGCGGCAATAATGGAGCGATAGAACAAGTCATTATCGGAGAAGCCAACCGGTACGAATGGTTTGACCCTTCAGGACAGAGCATGGGCGGGATAAAAAATTATGATCCGGCTACGCCCCCTTCACTGAAGAACCTGAGTCCGGGTACCTATAAGCTGGTGGCGAGCAACAGCAATACCCCTTGTACGAATCTCAGTTTCTTTGTTGTCAACCAGATCCCCAAAACCGAATTTAATTTTAATCCCTCTGTTCAACCGGCCACCTGCGACCAGGATAATGGCAGCATTATATTGAGCTACAATCCTGGTTCCCAACATCCGACAAGATATAAATGGGTTGAATCCAGCCTATTTACAGAGATCAGTGGGACCGACAGCGAATTAAGAAATCTGAAGCCCGGCAGTTACACCTTGTTTACCTATGACATCAATGGCTGCGAAACTACTTTTGGCCCTTACATAATCAATAAAATCCCTTTATTGGTCATTGAACCTGCAAGCGGTAAAGAGCTAAACGACGGTTGCAGTTTATCCAGAGGATCGGTAACCGGAATTGTTGTACATGGTGGTATTGAACCCTATAGCTTTAGCTGGAAAAACGAAGCAGGTGATCTTGTTCAGACAACCCAGCAGCTCATTAATGTTCCTGCCGGGAAGTATCAGCTGACTCTAAAAGACAACACCAGCTGTGGTCTGGCAACCAGCGAATGGTTTACCATAGAAAACCCTTCTTTTATCATACCCGTACCTGTAGTTAAGGACTTGAGGACCTGTTATGCTACGGAGATCATGCTTCCGGTAATAGCACCTGAGGAAGGTACCTATCAGCTCTTCTCAAATCCGGATGATGATGCGCCAACACTCGAAACCAAGAACGGAAAGTTCATTTTTAAGATTGCAAAAACCGCAGATTATTTTATAAGGCGCAAATTAGGAAGCTGTGTGAGTAATTTCACCAAAGTCCATGTGGAAGTTACCAATGACAACCTCGAAGTAATGAACACAATGACACCCAACGGAGATGGCCTCAACGACACCTGGGTGATCAAAGGTTTACCTGAACATAGCGATTACAATATTAAACTGTATACCCGCAGCGGACAGCTGGTTTATGAATCGATAGGAAAATACACTAAACCTTTTGATGGGAATTTCAGGGGCAAGGAACTACCTGCGGGTGTGTACTATTTTAAAATAGACCTCAGGGCTGATTGTAATCCGCTTGGCGGCAGTTTAACCTTGCTCAGGTAATTTAAAACTGTCTGGTAGAACATTTAACCTGGTAACGGTTGTTTAACAGCAGACCAATCACGATTTCGTGGGTCCCATTGTTTACAGAGCGGAGTGCCGACGTAGAGACATCGTATGAATAGCTCAGGTTGATCAGGGAAGCAAAATTGACCCCGGCTAAAAAGGAGAAAGAATCGTTATTCCTATAACTGCCGCCTATCCAGAATTTATCCTGATAAGCCAACTTCAGATTTCCATCTATTGCCGAAGGTGCATTTAGCCAATAAGTAAGCAATACTGAAGGGATGGCCGCGATATCTTCGTCTACAAAAATTTTATAGCCTGCAGTTCCATATACAACCGGCTGCTGGTAGGCAGAATAATTAATTTCTTTGTTCACCACTTTATGTTGGTAGCCTAATAGTTGTTTTGCTGATCCACCCAGAAAGAATTTGGGACTATATAGCCAGAAACCCACCCCAACATCCGGACGGATCCGGTTGTTGTAATCGGCAGACAACAGCGGATCAGAAACCTGATCTACAAGAACATGATCAACGTCAATATTCAAAGAAGAAAAGCCGCCAGAAACTCCAAGAGCCAGATTTACCTCCGTGCTCAGACCAAGATGATAGGCATAACTCGCACTCACATTCGTTTGCCTCAGCCGCCCCGCCCGGTCTGTCAATGCATAAAAACCAATTCCATGATGAGGTTCTGCAGAGGTATATGTGTTCACATAACTTCGACTTAATGGGTTCTCTCCATAGCCAGAAAAGGAATTTACCGAACTTCTTACAAAATCATCTCCTATAGGAGAATGAACAGAAATATAACTGGTTACCGGAGCACCTTCCAAACCTGTCCATTGTTTCCTGTAGCCCATTTTTACATCTACATAATTATCTATACCAGTAATAGCCGGATTGATCAGATAAGTATTGAAAATGTATTGGGAAGATCTTGGCATCTCCTGCGCATAAGAACAGAGACCTGCAAGCAACAGAAACAGGAGGGCATTAAATATTTTCATCCTGCTAAAGTTAGCAAGTTGTATCCTCAAAAAAATATATTTCTAAAAAATATAACTTCCTTCGAGTAAATTTTTCGTTTTTGTCAGTAAAACCTGCATATCAAAAGGTTTTTCAAGATAATCGGCATTGGTTAGATTTTCCCGCAGGATATAATCTTCTTTAAAACCGCCCGAGGTGAGTAAAACAGGAATATGTGCCGTAGAACTTCTCGATCGTATTTCTTTAAAGATAGCCCTCCCGTCCATGCCATCCAGGCGGATATCCATCAGAATCAAGTCGGGGTTAAACTCTTCTATAATTTTGAATATAGGTCTTCCTGTCATTAAAGGAAATACTTTATATTGGTGGGCTTCTAATACGGCTTGAAAAACATCCAGTACATCAGGATCATCTTCAACAATAAGGATTCGTGTCATATGAATTATGCATTTCTACAACATTAATGCCAGCCCGGAAAAAAACTCTATACTTGCACAGCTATTTTTAGAATATGATTAAAGAAGAACAAATTAAAATGATTGCCGAAACCCTTCTGCCAGGCTTTACCCCTAAGGATCAGGATGCAAATGAGCTTACCTTTCATTTTACAGTACCTCCAGGTCAGTCTTTTAAAGTCTTTTTTGAAAGAAAAAACAATTCAGAATGGAAATGGAAAGGTTATGAGCCTGAAGAAAATTAAATCAGGGGGTTCGGTCTGCAATGTTGACTATAATTGCATCCAGTTCTTTGGCCGAACTGGCTAGGTGCTGAAGCATCATATCATAATCATTATCCGGACCATAGTCTTTGATCAAGTCTACCAATGCCATAATTCTGGCCAATGGTGCCCTAACCATATGAGATTGTATCCAGGCAATTTCTTTAAATTTTTTATTCTGATCTTCTATCGCCCTGATATATTCTTTTCTTCTGGTAATGTCTTCCATGGCGCCTATAGCCCGGGTAGGACTGCCACTTTCGTCAAAGAGCACAAAACCCCGGTCAAATACATATCTGTAACTCCCGTTACCGCACATGAAACGGTATTCATCCTGCCAGCGTTCTATTTTCTGATCAATATGTTCCTGGATTTTAAGCACAACCCTTTCCCTGTCTTCGGGATGAATATGATCGTACCTCCAGGACATCGTTGTCGTGTGATTGATAATATTTTTATGTCCGAATATTCCCTTAATCCCACGGTTCCAGATAATGCTTCCAGAAGTTAAGTTCCAATCCCATATGGTATCACTTGTTGCTTTAGAAACGATATTAAACCGCTCCGAACTTTCCAGCATCTTCCTTTCACTTTCAATCCGCTCTGTTAGATCAGTTACAAGTTCAAGCTCTCCCTTTTTTTTCTGAAATTCTACGGGATTACTCACCACATGCGTGTACACGCGTTCGCCGTTTTTCTTTTTTAGCAATTGCGTCTCTTTATCCAGTCCATTCAGGATCAAGTGCTCAATAGTTTTATCTCTTGGTTGACCTTCTCTGACTTTAAGATCCTCTACGGTCAGTTCCAAAAATTCTTCACGGCTATATCCGAAGAGGTGCATTGCAGCCTCGTTCACATCTAAAAACAACCTCGTATTGATGTCAAATATCCACATTGGCAATGGAGACAGCTGAAATAGGTCGATAGTAGATGTCATTCTTTAGCGTATGCGATATGTGATTTAAGATCACTGTAATGATACAAAAAATACACTTATAAAAAAAAGTGTTATAACAAACAACCCTTTCGAAAATTCACGAAAGGGTTGGAGGATTTGATCTCTTATTCAGGACCTATTTTGTTTCTGAAGCAAGTTTTAATGCATTATAAGTATTAACAATACCACCAGTAACACAAAGATCTGAAAACGGAACAGATTTGGTTTCTTCACCGATCTTTACATTTACATTATGATCTACTTTTACAACAGATTTTAAAATGATATCCTTTACCTGCAAAGCCGATAATTTTGGATAATAAGAACGGATCAAAGCCGCCAGTCCGGCCACGACCGGAGAGGCCATACTTGTTCCGTCCAGGTTCTCATATTTAGAGCCAGGAATCGTAGAATAGATACGCTCTCCCGGAGCGAATACGTCTACAGTTGTTTTTCCGTAATTAGAAAAACTTGCCTTTAAGGTCGAATCATTTACCCAGCCAGAAGCACCAACTGTAATATATGCACCAGCTTCACCTCCACCTTCATACCTGCGATCTGGGAAGCTCTTTTCAACGTCCAGGTTTTTATTATCGTTACCAGCCGCCTGAATGAGAAGAACATCTTTAGACATGGCATATTTTACAGCCCCATCGACTGCATTCTTGTCCCATGAATACGGTTTTCCAAAGCTCATATTTAATACTTTAGCACCATTGTCTACCGCATACCGAATGGCGTTGGCCACATCCTTATCTCTTTCGTCTCCGTCGGGAACTGCCCTAACCCCCATTATCAATACATTATCAGCTACCCCTTTAATACCAATGTTATTGGTCCTGTCTGCGGCAATAATACCAGCAACATGGGTTCCGTGTTTAGCATCCGGGCCTGTAATGTCGTTATTTCCGTAGAAGCGTTCTTTGCTATCTGCATAATTGTCTCCCACCAATTCCGGCCTTGGATCGTAAGACAGGTTCAGATTATAATCTACCTGTCCCTGATAATATTTCAACCCTTCAACCAGCTGGGCATTATAAAACTCTTCATAACTTTGAGTTTGCAACTGATTCAGCATAATACTTTTTATGCGTCCTTCTAACTCATTTTGCCGCTGGTAACTTTGAAAATCTGCAGCTGTTGGGTTTTCTTTACCCATTTTCTTCACTACGGCATCAACTGCATTCTTAAAACCTGTGATATTTTCAAGACCAGATTTAGCTTCTTCCAGTTTCTGATCAAATTCTGCTTTCATCTTCTGATAAGCTTCAAAAGCTGGCAAATCTGCCGCAGCTACAGAAGTGGCATCTGCATGACCAAATTTAGGTTCATCTCTTCTTAAAATACGGGTAAGTTCAAGCGCTTCATGATCAACTGAACCTTTAGCCGAACCCAAAAAATTCCAGCCATGGATATCATCGATATAACCATTTTTATCATCATCTTTTCCATTTCCCGGAATCTCCTTCTTATTTACCCAAATAATCCTTTTCAGATCTTCATGGTTGTAATCTACCCCACCGTCCAATACACCGACCACTACCGGTTTTGACTTTTTACCTTTCAACAATTCTGTATAGGCTTTCTCTGTACTGATACCAAAAGTTGAATCTGTTTTAAGATCGAGGTTCTGCCAGTTCGGTTTTTGAGCAAAAGAGAAAAAAGGAACTGCCGCCAGCAAAGCGATTCCAAATATTTTTTTAGATAAAAATTCAGTTTTTATAATATTCATAACGTTCAAATTTGAGCAAATCTAATTAAAATATGAGAGTACATGGTTATTTCATATTTAAGCATATCTGCTTTATAACGAAGAAGCCAGAAATAAATTCTGGCCTCATCACAATAAATATAAATTAAACAATCAATAAGTTTCCTTGACTTCTACTCTTCTCCGGCAAGCAGGTGATAAAAGTTCCGTATCGGCGAAAATAAAGGATGCAGAGAAACCACATTACCAAATACAAGCAATGCCGGTGAAGCAATTCCTTTTTCTTCAATAAGTTCTTCTATGGTATCGACAATCCCAACAACCACATTCTCATGTACCGTAGACCCATTCTCTATCACCGCAACAGGCAATCGGTTTTTACCCTCAGACTGAAATATCGCTGCAATTTCACGAATTCTTTCCACCCCCATCAGCACTACAACAGTTGCCGTTGATTTGGCGGCACCTACCAGATCTGGAGAGATCTCTCCCGAAGCATTTGTTCCTGTCAGTACCCAAAAACTTTCACTTAAATTGCTATAGATCATCGGAATCTTATGTAAACCGGGAACACCCGTTGCGCTGGAAATACCAGGAACCTGTCTCTTATACACATCTGACGCTGCCGACGAACGTAAAAAAAGGGGGTGTGGGGGGGGGGGGGGGGGGGGGGGGGGGGGGGGGGGGGGGGGGGGGGGGGGGGGGGGGGGGGGGGGGGGGGGGGGGGGGGGGGGGGGGGGGGGGGGGGGGGGGGGGGGGGGGGG
>NZ_JAELTV010000889.1 GCF_016429005.1 Pedobacter sp. ASV19 | reverse complement strand
AGACAGTGTCCAAAGATTTTGGCGTAGCTGGAATAAGAGCAGGATATGGAATTATGCGGGCAGAATATGTTGCTGCATTGTTAAACAACGGCTATCTCTGGAATTCGAATGGACTGGCAGAATATTTCTTTCGTCTGTATACCCGCAGGGATTTTGCTTTGAAATATGAACAGGTACGCGTAAAATATATAATGGAAACACTTGATTTCATCATGGAACTTAAACAGCTTCCCTGGATTAAGGTCTATCCAAGCATGGCTAATTTCGTATTAATTGAGCTGGAAGAAGGCATTCGCTCTACGGAATTTGTAGCCAAACTGCTCATCAGTTATGGGATCTATGTAAGGACTTGTGATGATAAGATCGGTTTAAAGGGCCAGTTCATCCGTCTGGCCTCAAGATCAAGGCAGGAGAACGAATACATCATCAGCAGTATGAAAGCTTGTCTGGCTATGAACAGAACGCCCGATTTAATTCATGAAAGCGTTAATTAGATTTTGGCTGTACGGGGTACTGGATACCTGGTTCAGATATCGGTTCAGGCGGATGCTGAACAGGGCAGATGACCGGACAAAAGTATACCTGGTTGATATAGACAATACGCTGGC
>NZ_JAELTV010000888.1 GCF_016429005.1 Pedobacter sp. ASV19 | reverse complement strand
AATTGATTAGAGATTTTAACAAAGGTTCTGCTTCCTGATATCTTTTTAGTAAAGTAATTTGATTCTCAGCACGCATAAAATTGTGTCCTTCATATTTAGCGCCATAATAAACATCGTTTTCCAGGTAATCGGCAAGAAAAGAACGATCTAAAGAATTGATTTCATTTATAGAAGACAATTACAGTATCGTTGAAACTTACAACCAGATTATTACAAATAATGAAATTCCGTTAAGGGTCATCCATCACGACACAAAGATCAACAACGTTCTTTTTGACCGCTACGGCAAAGGTATATGCGTAATTGATCTGGATACTGTAATGCCGGGATATTTTATTAGTGATGTTGGGGATATGATGAGGACTTATCTTTCTGCAGCAAACGAAGAAGAAACTGATTTTTCTAAGATCGACATCAGAACTGATTTCTTTAAGGCTATTTACGATGGCTATATGCTTGAAATGGGAGGTGTACTGACAGAAACAGAAAAGGATTATTTCATCTATTCGGGTAAATTTCTCATTTATATGCAAGCCATCCGTTTTCTTGCCGATATCCCTGTTTCTGATAACCCTGCAGCTACAACACGTAAGATTCCGGTAAGAATGC
>NZ_JAELTV010000887.1 GCF_016429005.1 Pedobacter sp. ASV19 | reverse complement strand
AAAGGAATATAGAAAAGAGTTTTATGCAGAAGGACAGGCCTTTTTTGCTTACAAGCGATTAAATGCTCCAAAAACCAGTGTACTGTTTGCTCCTGCAGCAGCTACATTAAATTATTTGATTCCACTTCCGAAAACCGAGGCAATTATTCAATAATAAAGTAAAGAGAAATGAAAACGTTAAAATACGTACTGATTGTTATGGCGGTAATAGCTGTAGCATCATGTAAGAAAGACCAGTATTACTTGTTTAATGATACCGCACGGATTCAGTTTGGTCCTGATGCTTCCCGTATCTATACTGCTTCTTACAATCTGGCAGATACTTTAAAGCCTTTTACCTTCTATTATGAATTGCCATCGGTAACCGAAGACACCGTGTTTTTTGATATTTACGCGATAGGGGGCGTATCTAAAACTGACCGGAGTTTTACGCTAAAACAGGAACAGGTTCCTAATGTAGGTAATGCGGTGGCTGGTACACATTATGTGCCATTTACAGATCCTAGGGTAAGCAAATTTTATACTATAAAGGCAGGGACCGTACATACTTCAGTTCCGGTTATAGTACTGAGGGATCCGAGTCTGAAGACAAATACGGCTGTCTCTTATACAC
>NZ_JAELTV010000886.1 GCF_016429005.1 Pedobacter sp. ASV19 | reverse complement strand
ACCTAGAAAGGATCTAAAGAACACTTAAAAAACAACAGTGGCGAGGTTAAGGAAAATCAAAAGATCATCGATTCCTTAGAGAAACTCAAAGACTTTTTACTTAAGCTCAACGAAGAAATATAATATTTTAAAGTAAATAATTTTTATTCAGAGAAATATTACCTCATTTTAAATGTAAACACATTTAGAATGATCAATTTATTTTGGAATAAATCCACATGCCGTTTTTTGCTTTTAATATTCCTTATACCTTCAATTTCGAGGGCACAAGAGCAAACTATTATCAGAGAGATTATAGAACGTCTGGCACCTACGTTACCGGATGATTATGACCTCTCAGAGCTCACCGAAAGGTTAAATCATTACAGCAAACACCCTGTCAACTTAAACCATACCTCGGTAGAGGAACTGAAGAATTTTGTATTCTTATCTCCCTTGCAAATCGCTAATTTTTTCGCTCATCTACTCAGTAACGGCAAATTACTGGCGATTGAAGAACTGCAAGCGATTGATGCATTTGATATGGAAACCATTTCTAATCTGCTCCCATTTGTGACCCTGGGGGAATATCCTGAGATTGAAATACCTTCCTTTAAAAATTTACGGAGTAAGGC
>NZ_JAELTV010000885.1 GCF_016429005.1 Pedobacter sp. ASV19 | reverse complement strand
GTACTATTACATCAATGGCAATTGGTACACCAAAGAGAAAAGTGATTTTTATTCTATGTTATTATAAACGTATATTATCTCCGCTGTCGAAATCATTGGAAAATCAAAATTGGGATAGGATAAGATATATGTCAGATATTTATGTGAACTAAAACCAGCGGAGAAATGAAAATAGAATTGAAAACCTTCCTGATAATATTTGGTATCCTATGTGTACTATTTTTTGGGTTCTTATTGTTTTCTGCAAAAAGAAATTTCGAGAAAAATATAGCTTATGAATTTTCAGGAGTAGTCGCTACTGTCAGTTATGACGTAAAGGGTATGCCAACGGTTATTATTGACAAAAAGGAATACTATTTATCTGCGGGATATAATTTTAATTTTTATATTGAAAAGGGAGATGTGTTAAAAAAGAAAAAGGGATCTACTACTTATACCTTAATCAAACAAAAGACTGGAAAAATAATATCATTTAATAATTAATAGTACTAAAAGAACGCTTCTTGATATCATATTAGATGAAATTAAAATTTAAAGCACATCAGCTTGTAGACCTCCCTATCGGTACAGTATCAGAAAAAATGGTAGGATACCTAAAAGAGAAAGATTTTAAT
>NZ_JAELTV010000884.1 GCF_016429005.1 Pedobacter sp. ASV19 | reverse complement strand
GCAGAAGACGGCATACGCGATAGAGCTGCCTGTCTCGTGGGCTCGGAGATGTGTATAAGAGACAGTCCTTCAACTGATCCTAATAATACGGCGATAGAGTTTGGAGATGGTCTAATTCCTGGTGGCCCTAGAGGATCTTCATTTACTGCAAGTTCCTGGTATCTAACTAAAATTATTTCTGCCGATGGCGTTGAAGTAATTAATCTGAAATACGAAAGAGGTCCATTTACTAGCTTTATTGGATATAGTTCTTACGGAACCCAAACTATTGGCCAACCTGGCGACTTTATGAATCCGGGTTGTGTGAGTGTGAGCCAGGGGTCGGGTTATTCTGGGCGTATTATTTCTCCGGTCTATCTGACCTCAATAGATATGCCAAGTCAAGATGTACACATTGACTTTAAAACCTCAAAAAGTGCAGAAATGGATTACGAATTAAATGGAAGTAAGGCTGGGGCATATGTTAAAGTGTATAATGATGCAGGTATTAATCTGTCTCTTATACACATCTCCGAGCCCACGAGACAGGCAGCTCTATCGCGTATGCCGTCTTCTGCTTGAAACTGGGGGGGGGGGGGGGGGGGGGGGGGGGGGGGGGGGGGGGGGGGGGGGGG
>NZ_JAELTV010000883.1 GCF_016429005.1 Pedobacter sp. ASV19 | reverse complement strand
TAATTGTAAACTTTCTGATTCACTTCAAATTCAGATTGTAGTTGTATAAATTCCTTTTCTGTCTTTGGAAATGAGCTTATTGTTCTGTGGAGTTCGGTTATTTTACTAGAGAAATAAGAAATGAGTTTGTCATTTTGACGTTCCTGATTCTTTAAGGTCGATTGTATAGATTGCCGGATATTGCCGATTTGGTTTTCCACATGTATAACTACTGATGCCTCGGGCTTATAAAAGAGCAGACATAAAAAAAGGAAAAGCTGCTTCCATTTTTTCTATAGAAAACTCCAGGTCTCTTTTCTCAGAATCTATAAAAGCATTGCGTACTAATCTCGACTACCTCTGTGCAGAAGACAACAGTAAAGTGATTTGTATAACTTCAGGTAATTCCGGAGAAGGTAAATCATTTGTGGCATTGAATCTTGCCGCTTCATTAAGTTTAATTGATAAGAAAGTATGTATTATCGCTACTGACCTAAGAAAGTCAGCACTGCACATCAGCTTATCCACCAATAACCATTTCGGTCTCAGCAATTATCTTTCAGGCCAGTATACAATCCAACAAATCTGTCACAAAACTTCTATAAATAACCTCAGGTTCATTCCTTCCGGACCTATTC
>NZ_JAELTV010000882.1 GCF_016429005.1 Pedobacter sp. ASV19 | reverse complement strand
GTATATGACTAAGCCGGTAACATCCACCAATGTGGCCACAAATGGTGCTGAAGAAGTAGCAGGATCAATTTTGCACTTCTTTAAGATCATCGGCACCATCGATCCACTTAAGGTTCCCCATAACACAATGCCAATTAGTGAAAAGAATATCGTAGTGGCCAGTAACAACCAGTGAGAACCATAGTTATACCATTGAAAATTCTGCCATATCGAAATTCGTATAAAACCAATTGCACCAAGTATGATACCTAAAACCAAACCAGATAAAATTTCTCTTCGCATGACATACCACCAGTCTTTTAAGGAGAGTTCTTTCAATGCCATGGCCCGGATAATTAATGTAGCCGCTTGTGAGCCACTGTTACCACCGCTGGAAATAATTAAGGGAACGAACAAGGCAAGTACAACAGCTTTAGAAATCTCCCCATCAAAATAGCCCATTGCAGTAGCAGTTAACATTTCTCCAAGGAAAAGAATAATGAGCCAGCCTGCCCTTTTTCTCAATAATGAGAAGAAAGGCGTTTTTACATAAGGAAAATCTAATTCTTCAATACCTCCAAATTTTTGGATCTCTGCAGTATCTTTTTGTTCGGCCACATCCATCACATCATCAACCG
>NZ_JAELTV010000881.1 GCF_016429005.1 Pedobacter sp. ASV19 | reverse complement strand
ATTAAGTGCCACTAATGATATCCGTTTTCCTAATATTAAACCCCTTGTTGGAGATCCCTTAACGGCGGTACATGTATATCACTTTTTGGGGGTAGACCCTGCAACAGGATTATATCAGTTTGCCGATCATAATGGCAATCCTACATCGAGACCTGATCCTAGTTTAGATGCAACAGTACTTGTTGATTTGGCGCCGAAGTTTTATGGTGGTTTTCAGAATTCAATTTCTTATAAAGGTTTTCAGTTGGATTTTCTGTTTTCTTTTGTAAAACAGATCGCTCGAAATGATGGATTTGGATTTTACCTGCCAGGTCAATGGGGTAGTGGTCTAGCAAATCAATTGGCAAGTTTACTGGACCGCTGGCAGAAACCTGGTGATGTAGCTCCAATACAAAGATTTTCAACAAACAACTCTGATGTACAACAAGCATTAGGCAGTTGCCAGGAAAACGAAACATTTTTTAAGCGGATATATGAAGCATCAGCATAGCCAGCATCACTATTACCAACACCTGTCTCTTATACACATCT
>NZ_JAELTV010000880.1 GCF_016429005.1 Pedobacter sp. ASV19 | reverse complement strand
TTGTTTTAACGAAGTGATAGAAGTGGATCTGGACAAATTGATGACCAGAACAAAAGACCGGCCTATGCCTGCGGGCCATATGACTACCGGACAGGGCTTAGTCTCTGGCTTGGTTATGGGACTTCTTGGGACTTGGTTGCTGGGGAGATTAAATATTGAAACCGGACTGCTGTCCGTATTTTCGATTTTCTTGTATGCGTTTGCTTATACACCAATGAAAAGGAAATCGCCTATAGCTGTATTTGTAGGTGCTATTCCTGGTGCGTTACCTCCGCTGATCGGTTATGTGGCAGCACATGGGAAGATTGACAAGATTGCTGTAGTGCTTTTTTTAATTCAATTTGTTTGGCAGTTTCCTCATTTTTGGTCCATTGCCTGGGTTCTGGATGATGATTATAAGAAAGCAGGGTTCAGATTACTTCCAACAACAAAAAGAGATAAAGCGAGTGCGGGAATCACTTTCTTAAGTACTTTAATTTTAATACCTGTAAGTTTACTGCCCACCTTCTATGGATTTGGTGGGTACTATATAGCCTGTCTCTTATACACATCT
>NZ_JAELTV010000087.1 GCF_016429005.1 Pedobacter sp. ASV19 | reverse complement strand
CCCCCCCCCCCCCCCCCCCCCCCCCCCCCCCCCCCCCCCCCCCCCCCCTTTTTTACGTTCGTCGGCAGCGTCAGATGTGTATAAGAGACAGCCTGTGCCCAGGAAAGGAAGAAACGCTGATCAGGGGTAAAGCCATCTATTTTTTCTTCAGACTGTCCTTGTTTGGTCAGTTTAAAAGCGGTATAGGCTGCATTCAAACCACCCAGGTCACCAATGTTTTCTCCCATGGTCAGTTTTCCGTTGACGTGGATGGTGTCCAAAACAGTATAGCTGTCAAACTGCTCGCCTAATGCCTTGGTTTTGGCTTCAAATTTGGCTTTGTCTTCTGCTGTCCACCAGTTGCGCAGGTTACCGTCTTTATCATACTGGCTGCCGCTGTCATCAAATCCATGAGACATTTCATGGCCGATAACTGCTCCGATTCCACCGTAATTCACGGCGTCGTCTGCATCAGGGGCAAAGAATGGGAATTGCAGGATTCCGGCAGGGAATACAATTTCATTCATGGTTGGGCTGTAATAGGCATTTACGGTTGGAGGTGTCATTCCGAAACGGGTACGGTCTACTGGTTTGCCCAGTTGGCTGATCATATCGTTATAGGCCCATACGTCTGCATTGCGCAGGTTCTGGAAATGGGTAGTTGGTGTAATAGCCAGGCCTTCATAAGTTTTCCAATGTTCAGGGTAACCAATTTTTGGGGTAAATGCATGAAGTTTTTCCAGTGCTTTTTCTTTGGTTGCCGGGCTCATCCATTCCAGGTTTTTAATTCTGATCTCAAATGCGGTGCGCAGGTTCCTGATCAGCTCTTCCATTCTGGCTTTGGCTTCAGGCTTAAAGTATTTGGCTACGTACAACTGTCCAAGGAGTTCGCCGATGTTGTTATCGGTTAAAGAAGACATTCTTTGCCATCTTGGTGTTTGTATACGCTGACCGGTTTGTGCTTGTGTAAAGGCGAAGTTCGCGTTCACAAAGGGAGAACTCAGGGAGGATGCGCTGTTTTTTAACACGTTCCATTCCAGATAGGTTTTCCAGTCTGCTACGGGAACGGTTTTGAGTAAGCCATCCAGGCTGGTGAAGAATTTTGGTGAAGAAACCAGCAGGGTATCCTGTCCGGTTACTTTAAGTTTTGGCAGAATAGCTGCCCAGTCTAAACCTGGGGTTGTTTTAGAAAGATCTGCTACTGTAAATTTATTATAGGTTTTATAAGGGTCACGCATTTCGAGACGGCTCATTTGGGCCTGGGCAAGTTGCTTCTCGATCGCCATGACAGTTGCGGCTTTTTGAGCAGCTTCTGCTTCTGAACTTCCTGTTAATGTAAACAGGGTGGTCATGTATTTTGTATAGGCTTCTCTGATTTTTACAGAACGGGAATCGTCTTTCAGGTAATAATCGCGGTCTGGAAGTGTTGTACCGCCCTGGCTCAAAGATGGCAGGTATTTGTTGACATTCTTTCTGTCCTGCGAAACGTAAAAACCAAACATCGGGTTGGCAATGCCTGCCGAGCGCATGGTAATGGCTTCCTGAAGTACGCCTTGAAGGTCTTTTATTTTTTTGATCCGGGCAAGGTCTGCTTTGATGGGGGTATAACCTAATTTTTCAATGGTCAGGCTGTCCATCGCAGCGGTATAAAAATCTCCAACGCGTCTTTTGGGAGAACCTGCAGGGGCAGATTTATCTGCGGCAGCATCCTGTACCAGGCCTTTTACAGCGTTAATATTGAAATCGCGAAGTTCATTAAAACTTCCCCAGCGGGTTTCTTTGGCTGGAACGGGGTTGTTTTTAATCCAGGTGCCGCTGGCATATTCATAAAAATCATCTCCTGGTTTTACACTCAGGTCCATGTTGGCTGGATCAATTAATTTAGCTGGATGTTGTTGTGCGGAAGCAGAATAGCTGGCGGCCACAATTCCCAAAATAGCAAAATAGCTTTTCAGTTCTTGTAAATTCATACGTGTTTTATCTATGTCTCAAAGAAGACTGGGGCAGGGATAGGTGAAAACCTGTCGTCAATCTTTATTTATAAGTTAGTATGTACAACGAGGTACAATAAAACCTGAAATTAGGGAATAGATTTAAACAATTAGCCTGTCTAATGAAAATTTTACTTGTTGAACCAATAATAGAGTTTGGTTAAGCCCAGTTTTCTGATAATATGCCCTGTAAAAGAAAATACTTTAAGCGACTTCATGATCTCGTGATTTATACAGTATTAACATTTTTTAACATAATTTATTGTGTGGATCTGAATTTATTTAATATAGATAGGCACTCAGGGTGCTCTACCCCGGCATTCTAAAATTCATTACATTTGGCCAACTAATTTATAAGCATGAAGAAATTTCTTTTAGTATTACCTTTTTTGAGCCTGTTTTTCTATGCAGGTGCACAAAATAAGAACCTAACAATGCAGGATGCAATGCTGAATGCAAGAACAACGCTGGCACCGGAGAACCTTTCGCAGATTCAGTTTGTTTATGGAACCGAGCAATATGTGTATGCAAAACGTTCGGGAAACGATGTGACCTGGCTTGCGGGCGATTTTAAGAGTAAGGAAGAAAAGACCTTATTGACTTTAGAGGAGTTGAACCAAAAACTGAAAGCTGCGGGTAGAACGGAATTGAAAACAATGCCTATGGTTCAATTTAACCAGGGCGCAGACTGGATCTTAAATATTCAAGGAGAAAAGGTTGCGTATAACCCGGCTAAGGGTAGTTTTACCACTTTAATTGATGCTGCAACGGCTGCAAAAGGAAATGTGGAGCAAAGTAAAGCAGGTTATACAGCTTACCTGGATCATTTTAATTTATTTGTTGCCAATGGAGGAAATGCTAAGCAAGTTACTCAGGATGGAAGTTCTGATATTGTATATGCTTCTTCTGTTCACCGGGATGAGTTTGGCATTTCTAAAGGTACATTCTGGAGCAATAGTGGTAAAGTGCTTGCTTTTTACAGGATGGATCAGAGTATGGTGGCCGATTATCCGATCATTGACTGGACAAGCATCCCTGCAAAAAATGTAAACATCAAGTATCCGATGGCTGGACAAAAAAGCCATCATGTTACGGTTGGTGTATATAATGCGGTAACCGGAACTGTGGTGTATTTAAAAACAGGGGAGCCTGCAGAACAGTATCTGACCAATATTGCCTGGAGTCCGGATGATAAATATATTTATATCGCTGTATTGAACCGTGGCCAGAACCATATGAAGCTGAATCAATACGATGCGGTGAGTGGTGATTTTGTGAAAACCTTATTTGAAGAGAAAGACGAAAAGTATGTGGAGCCATTGGTGCCGATGTTGTTCCTGAAGAGCGATCCTTCAAAATTCATCTGGCAAAGCAATCGTGATGGCTGGAACCATTTATATCTGTACGATGTGAAGGGCAAATTGTTGAAGCAATTGACTAAAGGTGCCTGGGAAGTTTTGGAGGTAAAGGGTTTTGATCAAAAAGGAGATAATCTGTTCTATGTTTCTACAGAGGAGTCGCCGATAACAAGGAATTTATATGTGTTGAATGTGAAAGCGGCTAAATCCAGAAGATTGACGAGTGGTTTTGCCGTGCACACCACGCAGGTAAGTACTTCAGGGCATACCATTATAGACAATTACAGTACGCCAGAGGATCCAAGAACAATTTTGCTTTCGGAAGTTGCCGGCGGACAATCAAAAACCTTATTGCAGGCTAAAAATCCTCTGGCAGATTACAATACTAAGGCATCGGAGATTTTTACTATTAAAAGCGCAGCAGGAGATCCTTTGTATTGCAGTTTGTATAAGCCTGTTGGTTATGATGCGGGCAAAAAATATCCTGTTGTGGTATATTGGTATGGCGGATCGCACGCACAATTGATCCTGAACAGCTGGAATGCCGGTGCTGGCGACTATTGGTTCCGTTATATGGCAGAACAAGGTTATGTGGTATTTGTGATGGATACACATGGCAGCGACAACAGGGGGAAGGCTTTTGAGCAGTCCATGTTCCGCAGAGTTGGGGATGTGCAGATGCAGGATATGATGACCGGGGTAGATTATCTGAAAGCTTTGCCTTATGTAGATGCAGACCGGATGGGGTTGTTTGGCTGGAGTTTTGGTGGTTTCAACACGGTTGATTTTATGCTGAACCATCCTGGGGTGTTTAAAGCAGCAGTTGCTGGTGGACCCGTGATCAACTGGAATTTGTATGAGGTGATGTATACTGAACGTTATATGGATACCCCTCAGGAGAATCCTGAAGGTTTTGCTGCAACAGACCTGACACAGAAAATTGGAAACCTGAAAGGTAAATTGTTATTGATCCACGGTATGCAGGATCCTGTTGTATTGCAGCAGAATACGGTTTCTTTGGTGAAAAGCGCTGTAGATAAAGGGGTGCAGGTGGATTATATGATCTATCCTGGACATGAACACAATGTATTGGGTAAAGACCGTGCACATTTGTATCAGAAAGTGACTGATTACTTTATACAGAATTTAAAGTAGGGGTATTTTAGTTGATGAAAAAGGTCTGGTGTACAAGTTGTGCATCAGACCTTTTTTTGTTTCGGTCATCTGTCTTTTTTTCTTTATTTTTGCAGTTCATACAGATATTTTTTCGCATATAATGAGCATTTCTACAAAATACGATCCGGCAGCAACCGAAGACAAATGGTACAGTTACTGGCTTTCAAAGAAATTTTTTCACTCTGAGCCTGATGAACGTGAGCCTTATACAATTGTAATTCCTCCGCCAAATGTCACCGGGGTCTTACATATGGGGCACATGCTGAACAACACCATTCAGGACGTATTGATCCGTAAGGCGCGTATGCAGGGTAAAAATGCCTGCTGGGTACCTGGAACCGATCATGCTTCTATTGCTACAGAAGCAAAAGTGGTAGCGATGTTGAAGGAAAGAGGGATCAGTAAAGAAAACATTACCCGCGAAGAGTTTATGACTTATGCCTGGGAATGGAAAGAAAAGTACGGAGGTATTATCCTCGATCAGTTGAAAAAACTGGGCGCCAGCTGCGACTGGGACCGTACCCGTTTTACGATGGAAGAGGATATGTCTGCTGCAGTAATTGACAGTTTTATTCATTTGTATAAAAAGGGTTGGATCTATAGGGGAATCCGTATGGTGAACTGGGATCCTGCGGGCAAAACGGCGGTTTCTGATGAAGAGGTGATCCGCAAGGAAGTGAACCAGAAGTTATATTATATTAAGTATACCATTGCAGGTTCTGAAGATTCCATTACGATTGCAACGACACGTCCGGAAACGATTATGGCCGATGCGGCGATCTGCATCAACCCTAATGATGAGCGTTATACCCATTTAAAAGGTAAAAAAGTATTTGTCCCTTTGATTAACCGTGAAATCCCGGTTATTGAAGATGAATATGTAACAATGGACTTTGGTACGGGCTGTTTGAAAGTAACTCCAGCACACGATTTGAATGATTATGAGCTGGGTGTTAAACATAAACTGCCTGTTATTGATATCCTGAACGATGATGGTACTTTAAATGAACTGGCTGTTATCCTGGTAGGTGAAGACCGCTTTGCTGCAAGAAAGAAAATTGCTGTATTGCTGGATGAAGCTGGCCATCTGGATAAAGTAGAAGATTATAAATCGCAGGTTGGTTTTTCTGAGCGTACGGATGCGGCAATTGAGCCAAAGCTGTCTATGCAGTGGTTTTGTAAGATGGACCAAATGGCTAAACCAGCTTTAGACGATGTGCTAAACGGAGATGTTAAACTGATTCCGGAAAAGTTTGTGAACACGTACCGTCACTGGATGGAAAATGTGCGCGACTGGAACATCAGCCGTCAGTTATGGTGGGGACAGCAAATCCCAGCCTGGTATGATCACCAGGGTAATTGGGTAGTAGCCAAAACCAAAGAAGAGGCTTTGGAGGAATTCCTGAAATTAAAAGATAAAGAAGGTAGTTTTACAGCTGAAGAGGCTGCGGGTTATAAAAACCAGCTCGCACCTTTTGTAAAACAGGACCCGGATGTAATGGATACCTGGTTTTCTTCCTGGTTGTGGCCAATTTCTGTATTTGATGGCTTTAAGAATCCGGGAAACAAAGAGATCAGCTATTATTACCCAACGAATGACCTGGTTACAGCCCCTGAAATTTTGTTTTTCTGGGTAGCGCGTATGATTATGGCCGGCCATGAGTTTATGGGTAAAAAGCCTTTTACTAATGTGTACCTGACGGGTATTGTTAGAGATAAGCTGGGTCGTAAAATGTCTAAATCATTGGGGAATTCCCCGGATCCGATCGGTTTGATTGAAAAATATGGTGCAGATGGTGTAAGGGTAGGAATGTTGTTGTGTTCTCCTGCAGGTAATGACCTGATGTTTGATGAAAGCTATTGTGAGCAGGGAAGAAATTTTGCCAACAAGATTTGGAATGCCTTCCGTTTGGTGAAGGGCTGGGAGGTTAACGATCAGCTGGAAAATCCAAATACACAGGCGATCTCCTGGTTTGAAAACCGTTTTAACGAGGCTTTGGCTGAAATTGAAGATAACTTTAAACAATACCGTTTATCTGAAGCTTTAATGGCAACTTATAAATTGGTTTGGGATGATTTCTGTGCCTGGTACCTGGAAATGGTTAAACCGGTATATCAGCATCCGATTGATGCGGAGTCTTTGAAGGCAACGATTGGTTTCTTTGAGCGGATCTTAAAATTATTACATCCGTTTATGCCTTTCCTTACGGAGGAATTGTGGCATGACGAACTATTTGGTGAAAAAGGAGAACTGGATTGTATCATTGTTGCATCTTATCCAACTTTTACAACGGCAGAAAGCCAGATCTTAAAAGATGTTGAGGTGGTTAAACAGGTAGTTGCGGAGATCAGGAACATCAGAAATACAAAACAAATTTCTCCTAAAGAGGCGCTGCCATTGAATATTAAGGTGAATTCTACCCTGGATTATGAGAAATGGTTGAATATTGTTTTCAAACTGGCTAATATTAATGAAGTTGAGTTTGTGAACGATAAGATTCCGGGTGCTGCCAGCTTTATGGTTGGTAACGATGAGTTCTTTATCCAGCTGAATGAGACCATTGATGTGGATGCAGAAAGAGAACGTTTAAATGCCGAACTGGTTTATTTGCAAGGCTTCCTGAAGTCTGTAAATGCGAAATTGGGCAATGAGCGTTTTGTACAGAATGCAAAACCGGAGATTATTCAAAATGAGCGCAATAAGCAGGCGGATGCAGAATCCAAGATCAGGATTATTGAAGAAAGTCTTTCTGCGCTGGTAAGCTAAGATATAAATAAAGAGCGGCGAGCTAAGGATCTGATGGTCTTTAGCTCGCTTTTTTTAGGGTAATCCTGTAGGCGCACCTTCTGTCGCCTGCGATGATGTGATTTACTCTGGAGATGTCTACACTATTTCCCAATACAAATTTAAAGGTATTTAGTTCTGAACTGCAGAAGCCCTGACATACCTGGGCGGCAGCGCAGATGGGGCAGTGATTTTCGACGAGTAAATAACCTTCTTCGTCTTTACTGTACTCGGCCATATAACCTTCTCTTGTCCGGATCTCTGCAAGTCGTCCAATCCGGGTTTCCAGATCGCTTAAGGATTCCAGTTCCCGGTGGTACTTTTCTTTGCCACTGATTTCATTGGCATTGATAACGCTTTGAAGCGCTTCTTCTCCCAGGTTTTGTTTGATGAGCTGGATCAGCTTAACAGTGAGTTCTGCATGGGTATCCGGAAAACCGGCGTTGCCTATGGCAGTGAGTGTAAAGAATTGTGTAGGCCTGCCTACGCCTCTGGATTCATGCTGGCTCTGGATCAGTCCTTCTTCTGTGAGTTTTAACAACTGTAATCTTGCGCCTTCACTGGTCATTCCCAGTTCTTTGGCGATTTCAGCAGCAGTTAAGGCACCACGTGTCTTCAGCAGCATTAAGAATTTATTTGTCTTCATAATCTAATAAAACAAGTAATAAGTTGTTTTATTAGCAAAAGTACTAACTTTGCTTAACTTTTAAGAATATCCACGATTTATTTTGATGATATGCATGAATTTACATAACCCTTTTTAGTCCTTAATTTTTACCTAAAACACAATCTTTTTGTATTTCACTGCCTGAGTATAGCGCTTCAGGGGCATGGAATGCTTTTGTCTAAAATTTTAAAATACAGTAGAATATGAAACCTATAAATTTACCTTTAATAAGCCTGGCAGTAACCTTGCTCATTGCTTGTAGACCTCAGCTGCCCTCAGAAGGGCAGGGTCAGCTTGCAGAATTTCCTGTGATACAGGTCGAAACGCGGGATGCGGTTATAAACAACGACTATCCTGCAACAATTCAAGGTCAGCAGAATATTGAGATCCGCCCTAAAGTTGACGGTTTTGTGGAAAAGATCTTTGTTGATGAGGGTGCTGTGGTGAAAAAAGGTCAGCCTTTATTCCGGATCAGTGCCCCTCAATATGAACAGGAGATTAAAACAGCTTCTGCGGCAATTAAGAATGCAGAAGCCGAATTGAATACTGCCAAAATGCAGGTGGAGAAAACCATTCCTCTGGTTAAAGAAGGCATCATCAGCAATTATGAATTGAAGCAGGCTTCCTTTAATCAGCATGCTAAGGAAGCTGCTTTAGCACAGGCTAAAGCCAGTCTGGCTAATGCCAGAACCAATCTGGGTTATACGATGATCAGCAGCCCGGCGGATGGGGTGGTGGGTAATATTCCCTACAAGACCGGAAGCCTGGTGAGCAGCAGTTCGGCACAGCCGCTCACAACGGTATCCAATATCAGCAGGGTATATGCTTATTTCTCTTTTAATGAAAAGAAATTCCTGGATTTTGCGGATCAGTATGGTGGGAAAACGATGGAAGATAAACTCCGTCAGTTTCCGCCGGTTCTGTTGTTGATGGCCAATGGAAAGGCTTATCCGGAAAAGGGAAGGATGGAGACTTTAAGTGGTTTGATCAGTACAGAAACAGGTTCAGTAAATCTGAGGGCCAGTTTTCCTAATCCGGCCTCTTTGCTCAGGAGCGGGGCCAGTGCAACGATCCGGATCCCGGCGGTTTTGAAGCAGGCATTGTTGATCCCCTCAAAGGCGACTTATGAAATGCAGGAGAAAATGATGGTTTTTACTGTGGACCCAAAAGGAAAAGTAAAAAGTACCGAAATCGAAATCCTGGATCTTCCTTCGGGTGAATTCTATGTGGTTAAAAAAGGCCTGCAACCGGGAGATAAGCTGGTTGTTGAGGGAGCAGGTGCACTTAAAGACGGCATGGAGATTAAGCCTGTATCTCCTAAAACTAAACGTTTGGTCTCTTCTAAAATTTAAAAATTATGTTAAAAAAGTTTATTGATAATCCGGTACTGTCTACCGTGATATCGATCATTATCGTGATACTGGGTTTACTGGGTTTGTATGCTTTGCCTATTTCCCAGTATCCGGATATTGCTCCTCCGGCGGTTGAAGTGACGACCTCTTATCAGGGAGCGAGCGCGGATGTGGTCATGAAAAGTGTGATTGTGCCTTTGGAAGAAGAAATTAACGGTGTGGAGAATATGACTTACATGACTTCCAAGGCCAGTAATGATGGTACCGCGAACATCACCATTAATTTTAAACAGGGTACTGATCCGGATATGGCGGCTGTAAACGTGCAGAACAGGATCACTAAAGCCACCAGTCTGATGCCTGCTGAGGTAATTAAAATGGGAATAACAACCAGTAAGAGGCTGAATAGTGAGGTATTTTCATTTTTATTGTATAGCGCAGACGGAAAGTACGACCAGCGCTTCCTGGACAATTACTTAAGGATTAATATTATTCCTCAGATCAAAAGGGTGCATGGGGTTGGAGATGCCCAGGTATATGGTGGAAAAGATTACAGTATGAGGATCTGGCTAAAGCCGGACGCTATGGCGGCCTATGGATTGATTCCTTCGGATGTGACGAGTGCTCTTGCAGAACAGAATATAGAAGCTGCGCCGGGTAAGGTGGGAGAGAACAGCAACCAGTCTTTTCAATATACGCTGAAATACACGGGCCGTCTGGAGAAACCGGAACAGTTTGGTGATATGATCCTGAAATCTGTGGGCAATGGGCAGGTGTTGAAATTAAAGGATGTGGCAACCGTTGATCTGGGGTCGTTTACCTATTCCAGCACATTGATTGCTCAGGGGCATGAATCGCCTTATGTGGCCATTAACCAGACTTCGGGTTCTAATGCGCATGAGATCATCAAACAATGTGAAAAGATTCTGGAGGATGCGGCACTTACTTTTCCGAAGGGGGTAAAATACAGTGTATTTACCAATGCCAATGAGTTCCTGGATGCTTCTATTTCTAAACTGATCTCTACGATTATTGAGGCTTTTATCCTGGTGTTCATTGTGGTCTTTATTTTTCTTCAGGATTTTCGTTCTACATTGATTCCGGCGATTGCAGTACCGGTGGCGATTATAGGTACCTTCTTTTTCCTGAAGTTATTTGGTTTTACCATTAACCTGTTGACCTTGTTTGCTCTGGTGTTGGCTATTGGAATTGTGGTGGATGATGCTATTGTAGTGGTTGAGGCAGTTCATGCTAAACTGGATCAGGGTGCAAAATCGGCCAAGAAGGCGACCATACATGCTATGAGTGAAATTAGTACGGCGATTATTTCTATTACCCTGATCATGGCCTCGGTATTTATTCCGGTAACTTTTGTGACTGGCTCTGTTGGAGTGTTTTACAAGCAATTTGGTTTAACGCTTGCGGTAGCCATTCTGATCTCGGCAGTGAACGCTTTGACTCTGAGCCCTGCTTTATGTGCTTTGCTGTTGAAACCTCATGGGGAGCATGAGAAAGTAAAGACGGGATTCCTGCAACGGTTTTACGCTGGGTTCAACGCTTCTTTTAACCGGATGACAGCGAGGTATAAACAGGCTGTTATCTTCCTGGTCAGTAGAAAATGGATCTCTTTTGCGGGTATCGCCTTGTTTGGTTTGCTGTTTTGGTTCCTGGTTAAAACCACACCAACCGGATTTGTACCCAATGAAGATAGTGGTTCTATTTATGGTAACGTGATCCTTCCTCCAGCCAGTTCGCTGGAGCGTACAGAAGAAATTTCCAACCAGATTGACAGTATTGCCAGGTCTATTCCGGAAGTGGAATTGTCTTCCCGTTTGGCGGGTATGGATTTAATGAGCGGTACAGGTAGTTCCTATGCGGCTATTTTTATCCGGCTGAAACCCTGGAAAGAAAGAACAAAAAAGGGACAGGATATTCAGAGTATTGTGGGGCAGTTGTTTGCAAAAACGGCTGGAATTAAAGGTGCAAATATCATCTTTTTTGCGGCGCCTACTTTGCAGGGCTTCGGAAATAATGATGGTTTTGAGTTTAAGCTCCAGGACAAAACCGGAGGAAGTTATCAAGCCTTTAACCAGGTGATTGGTGGGTTTATGGGGGCACTGAATCAGCGTCCGGAGGTAATGTATGCAGCAACTTCTTATAATACCGGTTTTCCGCAGTATGAAGTGAGTGTCAATGTGGCCAAATGTAAAGAGGCTGGGATTTCGGTAAATACGGTTCTGAATACCTTGCAGGGATATCTTGGTGGTATTTATGCTTCAGATTTTAATCGTTTTGGTAAACAGTATAAGGTAATGATCCAGGCGGAGGCCTCTCAGCGGATGAACAAGGAGGCTATTGATAAGATCTTTGTACGGAACGACCGGGGAACAATGGCGCCGATCTCTGAATTTATCGAGTTGAAAAAGATCTATGGACCGGAGTTTATCAATCGATTCAATTTGTTTACGGCTGCATCGGTAAATGGCGCACCAAAACCGGGTTATAGTTCTGGAGATGCTATAAAGGCCATTCAGGAAGTGGCGGCAAAAACGCTTCCGCAAGGGTATACTTTTGAATTTTCAGGTTTAACCTTGGAGGAGCTTTCCAGCGGTAGTCAGACGATGCTGATCTTTATATTGAGTTTGCTCTTTATTTACTTCTTGCTGAGTGCCCAGTACAAAAGCTATATTCTTCCGTTTTCTGTATTGCTTTCTTTGCCTATTGGTCTGGCTGGTGCGTTCTTGTTTGCCCGTTTGTTTGGCCTGGACAATAATATTTTCCTGCAGATCAGTTTGATTATGCTGATTGGATTACTGGCCAAAAATGCCATTCTGATTGTAGAGTTTGCCTTGATGAACCGCTTAAGTGGCAGGAGCCTGGTGCAGTCTGCGATTGCGGGGGCAACCGCCAGATTAAGACCTATCCTGATGACTTCTTTTGCCTTTATTTTTGGTCTGCTGCCTTTAATGTTTGCTTCGGGTGCTGGTGCCATTAGCAACCGTTCTATTGGTACGGCTGCGGTTGGGGGGATGCTGATCGGGACTGTTTTCGGTGTATTTGTGATTCCAATTCTGTTTATCGTTTTCCAGGGGATTCAGGAGAGGATTGGTGGTAGTAAAAAAGCTGAAGGGATAGATTATAGGCCTGAACCTGTTGAATTTCAGGCTCTGAATTAGGATGTAAATTATAAATAGATGAGAAATGATGAATAAATATATAGGGCTTTTATTTCTGGCTGTTTTGACAGTCTCTTGCCAAAGCGCTAAAGAGTACCGGCTTCCTGAAGTGAATAAAAGTAAAAGCTATCGGGGGCAGGATGATCAGGATACAACGTCAATTCTAACAGTACCTTGGGACAAATTGTTCACGGATACTTTGCTAAAAAAACTGGTGCAGGAGGGCCTGGCTAAAAACCTGGATCTGAAAGTGGCTGTTAAGCAAATAGATATTGCTCATGCGGCAATGGTGCAGAGCAAAGCTGCATTTTTACCGGAACTGAATGGAAAAGCTGGAGTTACAAGATCGAAACTAGCCTTTCCGCAGGGATTTGGCCTGGTTAATCAGTCTACGCAGTATGATGTGTCTCTGAATGCAAGCTGGGAAGCAGATATCTGGGGGAAACTCAGGAATGCAAAAAAGGCAGCGCTGGCCAGGATGCTTCAATCTGAAGAGGCTAAAAGAGCGGTGCAGACTCAATTGGTTGCGGATATTTCTAGTTTATATTTTAAGCTTCTTGCGATGGATGAGCAGTTGAGGATCCTGGAAAAGACAGTGAGTAACCGCAAAGAGGATGTGAAGGCAATGAAGTCTTTAATGGCTGCAAATGTTGTTAATGGAGCTGCCGAAGTGCAAAGTGAGGCCAATCAGTATGGTGCTGAAGTGGCCATTCCTAAATTGAAAAGACAGATCCGGGAAACGGAGAATGCCTTGAGTACTTTATTGGCCAGGCCTGCATCGGCGATTCCAAGGGGTAATTTAAATCAGCAGAAACTGATCGTGGATCTTCATGCAGGGGTTCCTGCGCAGCTTTTACAGAACAGGCCGGATGTTAAACAGGCGGAGTATGCGTTCAGAGCAGCTTTTGAGGATACAAACGTGGCGAGGCGGTTTTTTTATCCTTCTATCAGTTTAACTGCTGCCGGGGGCTTTACCAGTTTTAGTTTTAAGGATTGGTTGAGTGCGCCGGGTCTGTTTGGAAATGTGGCTGCGGGGATTTTGCAGCCGGTTTTTAGTAAGGGGGTCAATAAGGCTAGGCTAAGGACGGCACTGGCGGTGCAGGAGCAGGTTGGTTATGCTTTTGAGAAGTCGGTATTGAATGCGGCGCAAGAGGTTTCGAATGCTTTGTATGGATGGCAGGCCGCTGGCGAACAGCGGGAGATCAGGAAGAAACAGGTGGTTTTGCTGGAGCGGTCAGTGGATTTTACTAAGAAATTGTTGAAGTATAGTTCTGCGACGAATTATACGGATGTGTTGACTTCGGAGCAGGGTTTGTTGGCTGCGGAATTGGAAATGGTGAATGATCAGCTGGAACAGTGGAACGCGGTTATTGGGTTGTACAGGGCGCTTGGAGGGGGGTAGAGTGGTGTTATGTTACCGCAAAATCTGCTGGTCTGACTCGAAGGCTGCGCCGGCTTAGGCGTCCTGAAGGGGACGCAAACCCGCCAATGCCTTCTCGCAGACAGAGTAGATTTTGCTTGCGCCATAAGCAGGGGGAGAGATCCGGGTATGATGCAGAGAAGGAAATGGTGTTTGTGCTGTTTTTTAAGCAAAGCCAGTTTAAAGGGCAGGATACAAAGGCAACTCTTCTACAAAGAGAAAACGGCTTTCCAGGTGGTTGATAAGTGCGTAGCAATGCTTCAGTCCATTGGTAACAACAAGCCATTTGGCTTTGTGTACGGAATTGTATCTGGCGGCCTGGTCAAAGACGGATTGGGAGATTTTAACGGAGGGCGCTTTACACTCGATAACCATGATGCGTTCGCCGTTAGTATTGTAGATCACGATGTCTGTTCTTTTCTGGAGTTTGTTCAGTGTTAAGCCGCCTTCAATCTGGATGAGTGATTTTGGGAACTTCCTTTCCAGGACCAGGAACTGGATAAAGTGCTGGCGCACCCATTCCTCTGGTGTCAGGACAAGATGTTTTTTCCGGATTTCATCAAAAATATACAGCTGATCTTCCTTCCTGGTAATTTTGAAAGGATAGGCAGGAAGATTAAGCGGAACAGGGTTAAATGCCATTTGTGCAAAAATAACCTTTAATATTTAGTTTTTAGCCGTTACATTTGGATAATTATATGACTGCTTCAGATATTATAAAAGACCTCAAAGCCAAAAAGTTTAAGCCTGTTTATTTATTGCATGGTGAAGAACCCTATTATATAGACCAGATTATTCATTACATGGAAGAGCATGTATTGAACGATATGGAAAAAGGCTTCAACCAGACTGTACTGTACGGTAAGGATACCGATATGGCTACTATACTGAATGCGGCGAAGAGATATCCCATGATGTCTGATTACCAATTGGTGGTAGTCAAGGAAGCACAGGACCTGAAATGGGGAAAAGAAACCGAAGGCAGCAGTAAAGAAGCAGAATTTGTACAAAGCTATTTTGAAAAGCCACTGGCCTCCAC
Organism: Pedobacter sp. ASV19; assembly: GCF_016429005.1. Classification (GTDB taxonomy): domain Bacteria; phylum Bacteroidota; class Bacteroidia; order Sphingobacteriales; family Sphingobacteriaceae; genus Pedobacter. The sequence goes on along the minus strand of NZ_JAELTV010000087.1, from coordinate 3,092 downwards.
TATTCTGGTGCTGGGCTACAAATACGCCAATTTCGATAAACGGAAAAAACTTTTTAAATCGATATCCAAGTCAGGCCTGGTCTTTCAATCGGACCCGGTGAGAGATTATAAACTGGCACAGTGGATCGAGGAACTGGTTAAAGAAAAGGGTTATAAAATAGCTCCTCAGGCAGCGGCATTAATGGCTGAATATCTGGGAACCGACCTTTCCAAGATCGCTAATGAGGTGGAGAAACTGATGCTCAACATCAGTAAGGAGACCACAATAGATACCGACCTGGTGCAAAGAAATATCGGGATCAGTAAAGAATACAATGTATTTGAACTGCAGAAAGCATTGGCCGTAAGAGATGTTTTGAAATGTAACCAGATTATAAATTATTTTGCCAATAACCCCAAAGCCAATCCAATGGTGATGGTGATGGCCAATTTGAATTCTTACTTTTCTAAAATACTTAAGTATCATTACCTGCCCAATAAGAATGATGCGGCTAAAGAACTTGGGGTGAACCCATACTTTGTGAAAGACTACGAAACCGCAGCCAGGACCTTTAACCTCAATAAAACCTTTGATATTATAGCCCTGCTCCGGGAATATGATCTGAAAAGCAAGGGGGTAGACAGCAGCGGCAATACAACAGATGGAGAGCTCCTAAAAGAACTGCTGTTTAAAATGATTCATTAATTTGTCTCTTTGTAACTGCAAAGTTATACAAGAAGTATGCTAGAATACCATTCAGGCCGCTTATCTTTGCAAGGAACATTCAAATAAACCTAACTGAATTCATGAAAAAAACCTTATTAATACCAGCCATGGTAATGGCGGGTATATGCTCTGTTTATGCCCAAACCAAACCGGTTACACCTCCGGCTGTGGCAGATTCTACAAAAAAAGGCCCGGGTGCTTTTGGCGATCCAAAAGCTAAACCAGGACCGAAACCTTATGCCACGGTGATTACCGACAAAGCAATTACCCGTAAAGGGATGATCACGGTTCATAAACTGGACGATAAATTTTTCTTTGAACTGGCAGATTCTACGCTTGGAAGAGAAATTCTTGTCGTAAGCCGGATTTCAAAAGCAGGTGCAGAAGTGCGTTCGGCTTCGGGATATGCAGGCGATCAGATTGGTAGCAGCGTGATCCGCTTTGACAAAGGACCTAACAACAAGATTTTTATGCGTAAACTGTCTTACAGGACCTATGGTCCGGACAGTACAACGGCAATGTATCAGTCACTGCAAAATTCCAATATCCAGGCAATTGCCGCTTCGTTCAATATTGCCGCTTATACAGCCGATAAAAAAGGAAGCGTTATTGATATGACGGATTACATCAACAGTGATAATGAGATCTTTTATTTTGGTTCCGCGCAGGCTAAAAGCCAGTTTCGAATCGGAATGCCAAATGCAGACAGAAGCTATATCCAGAATGTACGCAGTTTTCCAAGAAATGTAGAGATCAGTACGGTTAAAACCTATTCTCTTGCAGCAGCACCTGGTCCGGGCGGTGCACCTTCTGGTGGGGCATCGGGTTCTACGACAATGGAATTAAATACTTCGCTGGTGATCTTACCTAAAGTACCTATGAAAGCCAGGTACTTTGATCCCAGAGTGGGTTACTTCGCGGTAGGTTACACTGATTTTGACTTAAATCCACAGGGTGTGAAAGAAGTTCAGATCATCAAAAGATGGAGATTGGAGCCAAAGCCTTCGGACATGGCCAAATACAAAAGAGGGGAATTGGTGGAACCAGTTAAACCGATTATCTTCTATATCGATCCTGCTACACCAAAAAAATGGGTGCCTTACCTGATGGCTGGAGTTAATGACTGGCAGAAGGCTTTTGAGCAGGCTGGTTTTAAAAATGCAGTACAGGCTAAACTGGCACCTACAGCCAAACAGGATTCGACATGGAGTCTGGATGATGCAACGCATTCTGCGATTGTTTATAAACCTTCTGAAATCTCTAATGCCAGCGGGCCAAGTATTGCTGATCCGAGAAGTGGAGAGATTATCGAAAGCCATATCAACTGGTATCATAATGTAATGAAGCTGGTGCACGACTGGTACATGATCCAGGCGGCAGCTATAGATCCAAGAGCGCGTAAGATGGAATTCAGCGACGAATTAATGGGAGATCTGATTCGTTTTGTCTCTTCACACGAAGTGGGACATACCTTAGGTTTGCGTCATAATTATGGATCAAGTTCAACCGTTCCGGTAGAAAAACTGCGCGATAAAGCTTTTGTGGAAGCCAATGGACATACCCCGTCTATTATGGATTATGCCCGCTTTAATTATGTAGCACAGCCTGAAGATAAAATTTCTCCTAAAGGGATCTATCCGAGGATAGGAGATTATGATAAATGGGCCATTGAATGGGGGTATAAATTGTTACCTGAAGCTAAAACTCCGGTAGCTGAAGTTCCTGTGTTGAATAAGATTGCTGTGGAGAGATTGAAAAATAAGCGTTTATGGTTTGGTACGGAAATGAATCCGGATGATCCGCGTTCACAGAATGAGGATTTGGGAGATAATGCTATGATTGCAAGTACTTACGGAATTAAAAACCTGAAAGTGATCCTGGCAAAATTACCGGAATGGACCAGAAGTTCGAATGAAGGTTATGACAATTTGGAGAACATGTATGGCCAATTGACTGGTCAGTTTAGCCGTTATATGGGGCATGTGGCAAAGAATGTAGGGGGGATATATGAAACTCCGAAAACTGTTGAACAGGCTGGAACGGTTTATCAAAGGACTCCGGCAGCGTTGCAGAAAGACGCAATAGCATTTTTAGATCAGAATCTGTTTCATACGCCTTCCTGGTTACTGAACCAGGATATTCTAAACAATACCGGGGCAGATCCGGTAGAATTGATTAATAAGTTACAGGCACCAGTATTGGGTAGGTTATTAAGTCCCGCAACTTTATCGAAGTTAATTTCGGCAGAGGCAGCAGATGGAGAGTCCGCATACAAGATAACGGATCTGTTTACAGATCTTCAAGGCAGTGTATCTGTCTCTTATACACATCTAAAATGGGGGGGGGGGGGGGGGGGGGGGGGGGGGGGGGGGGGGGGGGGGGGGGG
>NZ_JAELTV010000879.1 GCF_016429005.1 Pedobacter sp. ASV19 | reverse complement strand
GGGCTGGATTTGTTCGTTCTGTTTTAGAAAAAGTAGATTTTCGTACTGCAAGGAATTTCAGTTTTGATCCCGCTGTGAATAAGGTTAGACATGCTAAATTTTCTGCATTGAACCTTGCAGGATTGCTTCATCAGTTTAACCTGGATATTGATTATGATGGCTAATCATGATGTATACTATATTTAGCAAAAAACAAAAGTTCTAAAAATAAAAAGCAGAATAAACGATTGTCTATTCTGCTTGCTTAGTACACATTGAGAACCTATTGTCACTCGATTTCTTGAAGGATTTGGAGCGTTTAGCCAATCTAAATGGAGCAACCATCGCTGATCCCCTTAGTAGGGACTTTCGCAAAAAGTACGAACGAAGGTTCACTGAAAAAGAAAGCCCAAAACTCCCATTATCAAATATTTACGAGATATATGGTTGCGGATACCTTAATAAAAAGAAACCAAAAAAATAAACTGGTTTTACTACATGTGTATATTTTGGTGTGTATTTTTTCACCAAAATATACACACTGTATACCTCATTTTGTCATTCAAAGAAAAGTGTATATATTCAGGGCTATTGCACAATAGCCAATTCAGGCTTTATAACAAGCTATTAGGCCAATAT
>NZ_JAELTV010000878.1 GCF_016429005.1 Pedobacter sp. ASV19 | reverse complement strand
AAAGAACTTTCACAGAAAATATACAGGAAATTACTTCGCATCAAAGCAAATACTAAACCATGGGATATCCAATTCCTCGCCGATCCCAATATTGGATTAAGCAACCCAAATACTATTTATCAAGGCTACCTGTTTATGGATAAAGACTTTCGCATCCACACAAAAGAAAACGAACTTCTTCTGGAAGCCTATATTTACGAAACCAACAAATCAAACCAGCAAAACATCATTCCCGAAATAGAACAACTGATTAAAGAAACGAAATATAAAGACCAATTGATTTCAATTGACTATATACAGAATAATCCCACCATCCAAAACAATGAAAAATTAACAAATCAGGCAATAAACACTATTTCAAAGATATACGGAAAACAGAGTATACTTCCAGATTATGGACAAATTCCATATTTCAATGATGATTTTGCCTATTTCCAGCAAAAAGTTCCAGGAGTCTACTTCTTACTTGGTGGCTCCAACTTTGAGAAAGGCATTATCGCCATAAATCACGCCCCAAATTTTAGGGTAGACGAAGAATGCCTAAGAATTGGTGTGAAGAGTTTCTCTTCTCTGATTTTAGAAAGGTTAAAACCGTAAAATAGACAATCACTCCTGTAG
>NZ_JAELTV010000877.1 GCF_016429005.1 Pedobacter sp. ASV19 | reverse complement strand
GAATCCTTGCTGTTGCTACCGGAAAACAATCTTCCCAGAAATTTTTTCCTAGGCGAGTATTTCCTGACCGTATCCATATGAACAATAGTCTGTACCTTCGCCGGCTTTTTAGGAATCACAACGCCCTTAGGCAAGGCTTGTTTTTCTACCAAACCGAGTTTCGATACACCTACAATTAAACTATCGGTAAGCTTTCTTATTTTTAAATAACTTTCTCTGTTGAGTTTCTTTTGTTTAATACTGTTCCTGAGTTCATTTATCTCTGCTTTATCCAGACCTGCATCCAAATCTCCGAGTAAGGCAGAAGCTGTTTGGATTTGAGACAAAAACTCACGGATATACCGCTTATCTGCTGTAGCTTCATATAATCTGGAATTGCCTTCTGCTTCATAAAGTAAATAAATAAAGTTGTCAATCCTGGAATAGTCCTCCTGCAAATTGACAAGTGCTTCAGTATTTTGCTTTAACGCATTTACTTTATTGCTCCTCATGAACAAAAAAAACACAAAGAGGAACAGTACAAGCACTACGAATAGCACTATAATATTGTTAAAAGAAGACTTTTCCATTGCTACAAATGTCATAAAAGTAAAGCAAACAGCAATAAATATTAAACCTGTTTAT
>NZ_JAELTV010000876.1 GCF_016429005.1 Pedobacter sp. ASV19 | reverse complement strand
ACCTTATTCTGATCGTTTCTGATTTTAATATAGATTAAACAACCATGTGTTCCTGCTGAGGCCTCAATACCATTCTTTAATAGATTATTAAAGGTTCGCAACAACTGGTCTTTATCTCCAAGAATAAAAACGTCCTGGTTACTCTGATTCTGGATACTGATCTCTACTCCTTTCTCATTTACAAAGACATTCCTGGCCTGTTGTATAATGGGCAGGAGTTGTAAAGTCTGCAACTTTGTGTCCGGCATTTTAGCAAAGTTAGAGAATTCAGAAGCGATAGTAGCCAAGCTGTCTATCTGTTCAATAAAAGATTTATTGAACCTTTCAAATTTACGTTCAAAATTGACGTCCTTCTCTTTCCAGGCTTTCTCCAACAACTGAACACCAAGTTTTAGTGGAGTAAGCGGATTCTTAATCTCGTGGGCCACTTGTTTAGCCATCTCTCTCCAGGCACTCTCTCTTTCAGACTTAGCCAATTTTACCGCACTCTCTTCCAGTGCTGCAATCATCTTATTATACTCTTTAATCAGAGAGCCAATCTCATCATGCCGGGACCATAAGATAGGCTGATTCTTTTGTCCGAGTTTCGTTTTCCTGATACTTTCCTGTATAAAGGTAAGCGGAC
>NZ_JAELTV010000875.1 GCF_016429005.1 Pedobacter sp. ASV19 | reverse complement strand
GCTATCTGACTCGATTCCAAATACAAAAAAGGCTATTTATGATTCATTAAGTCTTTGGGAGCCAAAGATTACAATTGTATCTATTGTCCATAAAATTGAGAACATTTCTAGAGTAATTTACTACATTAATTTTATTACTAGCGACGGCCTTATTGAAGATACCTTCAGCTGGTCATCCGGTGGTATAGTTGAAGGTGGCACAGATCCAGGATCTGCAATTATACTTTCTGCTTTAATACCAGTTAAAATACCTGGAGGAAGATATAATATTTCGTTTGTTGTTGACGGATCACAGACATATCCTACTCCACCGGTAACAGGTTTTGATACAGCAGCAGAACTTTTAACATGGGTTACAGACAACCTATTTAATTTTGGACAATGGTATCTCACATCCGGATCTTTAGTTTTACGTATGAAGCCAAATGTTGCTGAAAAAGCCACGTTAAAGGTTACGCAAACTGGGGTTATAACTGCAAAAAGTTTCATACCAGTTTTGGATCCTGAAGACTTTTTTATTGTTGTATTTACTGTTAATTCTACGTCTGCTCTTCCGTCATTTCCGGTAAATACAATTTCTTCTGTTGAACAACTGATATCCTGGGTGCAAACAAATTGGAATACTTA
>NZ_JAELTV010000874.1 GCF_016429005.1 Pedobacter sp. ASV19 | reverse complement strand
AAGATACCGACGGAAGGCTTTATTTTGGTAGTGTAAAGGGTATGATCAGTTTTCTCCCCGAACAGTTGAATACAACAACGGCACCTGCTCAGGTTTTTCTGACCGGCTTTCAGATCGATAATACGGAAAACCAGACTCAACTGTCGAGGTCAATATCGGGTAAATCCATGCTTTACACTAAAGAGATCACCTTACAGCATAATCAGTCTTCTTTTAGTATTGATTTTGCTGCCCTAAGCTATATTGCTCCTGAAATGACTGAATACGCCTATAAGATGAAGGGCTTGTATAACAACTGGGAATACTTAAAAACAAACAGGAAGGTATATTTCACCAAGCTTGCTCCGGGGAAATATGTATTTGAGGCCAAATCGATGATGAGTGGTAGTAAACTTTGGAGCACAAACAATGTACAACTTCACATTACCATACTCCCTCCTTTCTGGAAGACACCTCAGGCTTATTTATTCTATGCTATTGTAATCATTGGACTGGTTTCGGTACTGGTTTGGGAATATCATAAAAGAACAGAAAGCAGGAACAAAAGACGAATGGAAATCTTTGAGCATAAAAAGGAAAAGGAGATCTATCAGGCCAAAATAGAATTCTTTACAAATGTAGCACATG
>NZ_JAELTV010000873.1 GCF_016429005.1 Pedobacter sp. ASV19 | reverse complement strand
CTTATAACACCACCAAGTCTAATTTCTATTTGATCATAAGGCTCTGCCATTGGCAGTAGCATAATTACTGCATTTGATCCGCCGTTTAATAGTCTAAGATCGAGTAAACTACTTGAACCAGCTATAGGATCGCCTACTGGTGAATTCCCTAGGTATCGCTGAATTGAAAAACCTCCAAGTAGTCCTAAAGTAAGTAGAGTTCCATTAGCTGAAGTGACTATTTTTAAGGAGTCTCCTGGGAGACTTGGACTAGAAAAGATAATATGTTCCTTTGCGTAAGCAGCTACGCCAACTCCTGCATTTAGTGTTGTAAAAGTGTTATCATTGCCGTCAACGGCGTTCCAAGGATTTACAACATTGACCGTAGCAGTTATAGCTCCAATTCCCAAAGGTGCTTCTGCACCATATAGGACATCTACAACGTCCTTTTTTGTGCAGTCTACTGAACTTATTGGAGTTTGATAGTATGCCTCAAATACTTTGATAGATTTACCAATGGCGAGTAGAGAACTAAATACAATTTTGACTCCGTCATAACTTTGTGCAGTTACACCGCTGGTTGGGATGAATGTATATTCGAAGGTGTTCTCGCCCGCTAGGAGATTTAGTAAAGAAACATTTATAGAC
>NZ_JAELTV010000872.1 GCF_016429005.1 Pedobacter sp. ASV19 | reverse complement strand
AGATGTGTATAAGAGACAGGATCAGGAGAAAAATTATCCCGATAATTATCGTACATATCTAAACTCTGAAGTCCAAAAAGTAATTCGGTACTAAATACACGATCGGGATTGGCTTTATCAGATAAAATTTTACCGGGTGTGATCCAGGGAAATATCGCAGCATTATCGATAACAGTCTTTGCAGCAGCAGCGGCAGAAACCTTGTCCCCACGATATAGATATACCCTGGCTTGCAATCCCTTTACTGCAAAATAATTCATGCGATAATTACGGCCGCTGATCAGAAAATTTACATTATCATTTGGACCAGGAGTATTCACGCCTGTTGTCCTTACCGGATCATTTGTTAATAATTGTTCCGCCTTTTTCAGATCTGCGATCACAAGGTTCATCACCTGGTTTGCAGGTAAAATATCATTCACAGCTGTTCCCGCAGTGGTATAATAAGGTATGGACACCTTTGTAGAATCTGAGGTTCCATAGACAGGCCCATACATCCTGAGCAGGTCAAACTGCAAAAATGCGCGAAGTCCATAGGCTTCCCCCTTAAATATAGCCTCAGATTTTGAATCGAGTACCCCAGGATAAGCATCCAGAC
>NZ_JAELTV010000871.1 GCF_016429005.1 Pedobacter sp. ASV19 | reverse complement strand
CCCCCCCCCCCCCCCCCCCCCCTCTCTCACCCCCCCCCCCCCCCCGAGAACTACACCGGCTAACGTTCGTCGGCAGCGTCAGATGTGTATAAGAGACAGGCATATATGGGATCAAAGAGATTTTTTCTTTTGAGGTTAAAGGGCTGGATTCCTACCGGAAAGCTATTGTTTTGAAAGATATCGCTCCTGTTGATTTGGGGAAGTTGTGGCCGGCAGGGCAGGATTCAGTAGTGAGGGATACGGTGTTGCTCCGGGTAATTGTTAAAGGACCGAAGATCGGTTTGTACAGTTTGGTTGACGAAAAGAACCATTTCTATGTGGAGGAATCCGGAAGTTATAAGGAGTTGAGCTATAGAGTGGCTTTGGATCGTTACAGTGGTTCAAGAGTAGTGAAAGAGGAGGGCTATAAAACGGAGCTAATCCGTCTGGCTAATCAATACGATGTTCTTAACGGTTCGTTGGAAAGAGAGATCAACGCCGCTTCCTATACCGATGATAGCCTGGAGAAAATTATTCTTGCTATGAATGGCCGGGAAATTGCTTTTGCGCCGCGGAATTCTAAGCGCTGTCTCTTATACACATCT
>NZ_JAELTV010000870.1 GCF_016429005.1 Pedobacter sp. ASV19 | reverse complement strand
GGCAGCGTCAGATGTTTATAAGAGACAGCTATTGATTCGGAGCGTTCATCAAATGATCTCACAACAGAACAGTTTCCAAGTTCTGGCTTTCAAAAGTTATGTTTACAGATCTTTTGTTTTTTGGACGTGTTCGGTGCGTTATATTTCGGGGTATGGTAAACATTTGTCCTTTAGAGAGTTCAATTGTTTTTTCTTCGAGATCAACATAAATTGTACCTTCAATAACCAGGAAAGTTTCATCAGAATTAGGATGGAAATGCCAGTGATAATCCTCGATCATTATGCTGATCCTGATAATATGATCATTTACCATCGCAAGAGGGAAATTTGTAATTCCCGTCTGATAGCCTGTACTCAGTTCAATTAGATCCTGGACTTGCAAAACCAGAGGCTGTTCTTTTTGACTATTTTTCATAAATTAAAGTTAGGTGTAAAAACGGAAGATTAACGCCACATGGAATTCATTTATTCGGATGGATTACCGAAATCAAAGAAACACAGAAACGTATACTTTTAAGTAGCAACCAAGATTAGTGCCGGTTACTTTAGGCGTTAAAAGATTACCCGTTTGCTGTTAAAAATAGCGGATGTGTTTTTCCTTTTTCTTTGGAAATCTACCTTTGTACAGTAGG
>NZ_JAELTV010000086.1 GCF_016429005.1 Pedobacter sp. ASV19 | reverse complement strand
GAGCATTTGTAAGGACCCAGGTAGTAGAGGAAATTGAAAAATATTTTAAAAAAGTTTTAAAAAATGGAAAAACAGTAGAATTGCCATAGCTGCACCCAATTTTAGTTTTAATATTTTAATGGCATTGTTCATTTGTTTTTTTACCGTTTTATCAGAAATTTCCATCTTACAGGCAATTTCTTTTTGAGAGAGGTGTACTTTTCTGCTCAATTCAAAAACTTCTCTCATTTTAGGTGGGAGTTTGGAGATCTCACTTTCTATGCGGTTGGATAATTCCCGGTTGCGGATAAGATGATCTGTAATATCTGTGCCTTCATCTATGAATTTCTCCAGTGAATTCATATAGCGTTCTTTGATCTTTCCTTTTTCAAATAGCCTTAAGATACTGTTTCGAACACTAGCATATAAAAAAGCAGATAAAGAAGTATGGAGATCAATAGTTGATGATTTAGCCCAGATCATGACAAAGACATCCTGAATCACATCTTTTGATTCCTCTTCATTTTGTAGCATTTTCTTGGAATACCTGTAAAGTATGCCCCAATATCTTTTATAAATTTCCTCATAGGCCCTGTGGTTTCGCGCTTTTAAAAGCACCATAAGTTCCTCATCAGAAAGTAAATTATAAGCGATCATATAGTCTGCAATGAAAATACAAAATAAACATTATTTCTTATACTTAATGTTTATTTCTTATTGTTGTTGTGTTAAATCTACAGCAGATAATTATATACCACGCCTACGGTATAGAGATGTTCATACTCGATCGACCCAGAATTAAAAGTTAATAAAAATGAACAGAAAATGAACACAGGAGTATAAAGATATTGCTGTCAAGTAAACTATTTTTACCTGCTTATATCTTTTGGGCACAACCTGCAAAGGGCTATATTACTTATGAAGAAAAGACGACTCTTATTATTTATATTCACGATACTTTTTATAAATACTGCCCCGGCACAACAAGATGCCCAGTTCAGTCAATATATGTTTAACGGAATCTATATCAATCCTGCTTATGCAGGTTACAAAGAACAGCTGAACATTCATACCTTTTACAGGAGTCAGTGGACTGGAATTATCGGAGGGCCAAAAACGATGTCATTGGCTTTAGATGCTATTGCCAACGACGGTAATGTTGGCCTGGCTTTGCAAATTTCCAAAGATCAGCTCGGTGCGCAGAGTAACCTGGCTGGTTATGCCAACTATGCTTACCGGATCCGGATGAATGAAGATGGCAGCGCCCGCCTGGCTTTCGGCCTTGGAGTGGGGGCGGTACAGCTCGGTATTGACGGAGCGAAACTGAATCCTAACGAAGTAGAACCGGACCAACCTACAGGCAACCAAAGCACCATTGTGCCGGATGCAAGGGTCGGTGCTTATTACGCTGATAACCGTTTTTATGCAGGGTTCTCTGCCGATAACCTGATCTCTCAATATACGAACATAAGCCGTTATGCTTTTATCCCTCAGCCTAAACCCCATTATTATTTAACTGCTGGTGCATTAGTGCCTTTATCAGAAGATTTTATGCTAAAACCCTCTTTTCTGTTAAAGGATGACCGGGCAGGTCCGACCAGTTTAGATTTGAACGCCTTTTTACTCCTGGCTGAACGGATATGGGTAGGAGGTTCTTACCGAATGGGTGTGAAACTTTACGACAAAAGTTATCTGCAACGTGACCTGAGTATGCAAAACTCAGTTGTAGCGGCGATTGAAATTTTTGCATCCGATAACTTTCGCATTGGTTATGCCTACGATTTCTCTGTAGGACCTCTGCAAGGGTATAGCGGAGGAACGCATGAGATCTCTATAGGCTATTACTTTAAGACTAAAAAGACCAGAATGTTAACACCTAGATATTTTTGAGGCTATGAGGTCTATTTCATTTAAAAACACATGGATTTTTTGCTGTGTCGCAATTCTGTTGTGTTGCGCAGATGCAGTAAAAGGACAATATGTGATCAAAGAAGCAGATGCTGCTTACGAACTATATAACTACGAGAAAGCTATAGACCTTTATGAGCAGGCCTATAAGAAAAAGGAAAGCCTGCGCGCTGCAGAACGGCTAGCATTTTGCAATCTGCAAGTCCGGAATTATAAAGACGCAGAAAGCTGGTATGCTATAGCTGTAAAATTGCCGGAAAGCGGAGCGGAAAATGTATTGAATTATGCACGCGTATTGCAGAACAATAGTAAATACAATGAAGCACGGGAACAATATGTAAAATATGCTGCATTGAACAACACCATCAAAGTCCTGCAAAAAGAACGTTGGCTGGCCAGTTGTGATTCGGCTTCAAGTTGGATGAAAAATCCCAAAACTTTAAATATTGACAACCAGAAAACGTTAAACAGTAAGGCATCTGACTGGGGAACTGCGGTTTATCAGAAAGGTCTGGTGTTTAGTTCTGACCGTGGAAATGTAGAATCTGAAGGCCTCAGGAAAGGAAAAGCCTTTTTGAAGTTTGATGGTTCTACAGTTCCTGATAGGAAGGTTTATGGCTGGACTGGGAGGGGGTATCTAAACCTGTATGAACAGAAGACGGGTGATGGAGAGGTTACTCTTTTTCCCCTGCATGTACCTACTGATTATCATGTGGCCTCCGTCAGTTTTAGTGCCGATGGAAACGAGGTCTACTTTACATTGACCAGGATTCCCAAAAAGGGAGAATTTGACAATAAGCGGATCCAGACAGTGAATATAGAAATCTACAGCGCAAAGAAAAATGCGCAGGGAAACTGGAGTGGGGCCGTTCCGTTTAAATATAATAAGGTTAACAGCTACTCAGTTGGCGACCCCTTTTTAAGTAAGGATGGCCAGGTGCTTTATTTTGTATCCAATATGCCAGGTGGCAAGGGAGGAACCGATCTCTACTACAGCCAACGCGAAGCATCAGGAGACTGGGCTTTGCCAGTTAATATAAGTGAATTGAATACGGAAGGAAACGAGCGCAGCCCCGCCTTTGATGAGCAGGGTAATTTCTATTTTAGCAGTGACGGCCGGATAGGTATGGGCGGCCTGGATATTTTTAAGGCAAAACTTGACGGTGATCATTTTGCTGCGGTAGAGAATGCAGGTTATCCTTTAAATTCTCCTCAAGACGATTTCGCCTGCTTGCCCATTTCAGCAGATCAAGGCTATTTTTCTTCTAACCGGCTCGAAGGATTGGGAAGTGATGATATTTATAGCTATGCCATGAAAAAAGCACCATTGTTCAGGTTGGAAGGTGCAGTATATAAAAAGGGAACTGCCGGCCCCTTGGGAGATGTGGTCGTGAGTTTGCAGAAAATCGGAGGCGGAAACCTTAAAGTTCAAACGGGAGCAGATGGTCGTTTTGGGTTTAACCTTGCTGAATCTTCAAGCTATGGTTTAACGGGAGAGAAGACTGATTTTCGGCGGGACAGTGCTTCGGTGAGTACAATCGGTTTAACAAAGTCAACAGTATTGAAACAGGACCTGTATCTGGAAATAATAACCTTGAATAAAGCGATCCGTTTGGAGAACATTTATTATGATTTTGATAAAGCAGGCATTCGCCCCGATGCAGCGATAGAGTTGGATAAACTGGTGCGGATTATGAAGGATAATCCAACGATGTGGATAGAGCTGGGGTCGCATACAGACAGCAGGGGCAATGAGCAGTACAACCGGTGGCTTTCTCAGCGAAGGGCAAATTCAGCAGTGCAGTACATCATTGATCAGGGTATTCATAAAAACCGGATTTCAGCTAAGGGTTATGGAGAAAGCCAGTTGTTGAACCGTTGCGCTAAGAGGGTAAAATGTTCTGAGGCTGAATATCAATTGAACAGAAGAACAGAATTTAAGATTGTGAAATATTAATTGAAAAATCCTGGTCCACAGCGCACCAGGATTTTTCATGTCAAATTGCAGAGGGAGGTTATCTAAATTCTACCACACCCCCTAAACCGGTTTTTTCATTGATGTTAGATTGGAACAATACTGTAATCTGGCTGTAAGCCTTACCTTTAGGAAGGTCGATTTTAAAGTCAGATGGTTCTGCATTTGTTTTCTCTCCGATCTTTTCTCCGTTTGCCCAGATCTCTGCTTTGCCGGTTAACTGTTTAAACAGAATTTCGGAACCACGTTCTACCTGCTGCTTTGAAAGCTTGATATTGCTTCTGTACATAACATATTTGCCTGTCATTTTCTGAAGTTTTCCAGTTGTACTCGGCTGCCAGCTGTTCATGTCATTTTCTGCAATTTCCTTTTTCGGATCGGGTTTACTCATGCTCATTTCCGATACCAGCCATTTGTCTAAAAACTGATTGGAAGAAATGACAGGCACATAAGACAATGCAGGGGCTTGTTTTACCGGAATGACAAGCCTAGCGGGTTTCATTCCCTCTGCAGAAGCGGTTAAGGTAATGGTTTGATCTGTACTGGTTTCATCAGTTTGGATAATAACCTGTGCCAATCCATTGAACAAGCTTCTGATATTTCCTTTTTCGGGCTCGTGCGAATTGGGATCTCCGTTGCCTACACTAACAATACGGCCAGGACCACTTAAGGTAAAATTGACCTTGAAGTTGGCATGAGGAACTGCTCTGCCTTTGTTATCAAGCGCCTCAACAGTGATGGGTATGGCATCAATACCATCTCCTTTTACTGAATTACGGTCCGGTGTCAGGGCCAAACGGACAGGTGCGCCTGTGGTTTCAACTGTGTAACGGGAAACTTCTTTACCCGTTTTATAGCCAATGGCCATTAATTTTCCTGGCTGATAAGGAACTTGCCACGTGTTCATCTCATATTTATCTGCTTTTTGTTCTCCAATCAATTTACCATTTAAAAAGAGTTTTACAGTTTCTGCATTGCTGATGGCCATCACCTTGATGTTTTTGCCAATGCTATCGGCCGGCCAGTTCCAGTCAGGAGCCAGGTGCATTACCGATTTGTCTTCCAGCCATTGTGCCTGATGAATATAGTATGCCGTTTTTGGAAACCCGCAGAGGTCCATAATACCGAAAAATGAACTGACAGTTGGCCAGGCATGAGGCGTTGGTTCTCCATGATAGTCAAAGCCTGTCCATACAAAACCACCTGCAAGATAAGGGCGTTCCGCAATTGCTTTCCAGCCATTGCGGTGGGTTGCACCCCAATCTGCGGCGTGGGTATCATAACCGTCAAAAACATGTTTACTGTTGTTTGTGGTATATTCACCCCGGGTCATAAAGGCCGATACGTCTTCTGAACTGGTTAAAGGGATGTTTGGGTTTTCTTTATGAAAGCGGTCATAAGCCCAGATTTGATAGTTAAAACCAACTACATCTACGGCTTGGCTTACGTTTACAGGGTCAAATAATCCTCCGTTCATGGCAGCGGTTACCGGGCGGGTAGCATCCAGTTTTTTGACCTCATGACCCATTCTTCTAACCATTTGATAGCCGATTTCTGTGCCCTGCATCGGTTCTTCATTAAAAACAGACCATAAGATAATGCTTGGGTGATTGCGGTCCCTGCGCACCAGCCATTGCAATTGCCTAACGTATTCTGGCGAAGAGTTGAAATTTCTGTTTTCATCCATGACCATGATTCCCATGCGGTCACAAAGATCAAGAAATGAGGCGGAAGGAGGGTTGTGGGAACATCTGTACGCATTTACGCCCATTTCTTTCAGCTTTCGTAACCTGAATTCCTGGATGGCATCTGGTACGGCTACACCTAAACCTGCATGGTCCAGGTGGTTACAAACACCTTTCAGTTTTACGTGTTTGCCATTGAGATAAAAACCAGAATCTGCGTCAAATTTTAAGGTTCTGAACCCACATTTAGTGCTTAAGGAGTCTATGATGCTGCCATTTAATTTTACAATGGTTTTGACTTGATAGAGTGTTGGGTTTTCAATTGTCCATAAAGCTGGATTGCTGGTCTGGATTTTAAGAAGAATAGAATTTGTATCAAGTGTATTTATGGTAACAGGTTGCTCTTTTTTCTCTACTAATTTTCCTGCTGGTGTATACAGTCCAACTTCCACCTGTGCGGTTGCTGGTTTGGAACCCGTGTTTTGTAAACTGATCTCCGCCGGAATTTCCCACTGGCCGCTGGCCAGCTTAACCGGGTTGGCATATACGCCATCAGTAATGATATGTACCGGCGAGCGTTTAATGAGCCAGGTATCTCTGTAAATTCCTGCACCCTCATACCACCAGCCTTCCATGGAGTTTGCGTCTACGCGAACCGCTATGGTGTTCACCTCATCGCCGTATTTAGCGAAGGGTGTAATGTCAATATAAGAGGAGGTATACCCGCACCAGTTTCTATGTACAACAGAACCATTGATCCAGATGGTGGCATAAGTTGCAATGCCTTCAAACTGTAGTTCCAGATGTTTTCCCCGGTCAGATGGATCTAGTTTGAACCTTCTTCTGTACCATCCAAATCCTCTTTTTCGGTAGCCTTGGGAAACATTTTCAGTAGAATCGCATGGATTTTCTATAGCCCAGTCGTGGGGTAAGTTCAATGTTCTCCAGTTATGGTCATCGTAGCCTGGTGCAGCTGCACCGGAAGCGCTGCCAGCTTTTGCATTCATGTAACTTTGGCCGTGTCCTTTGATCACAGGGAAGGGAATATCTCCTTCATAGAATTTCCAGCCTTTATTGAAAGATAATTTTTCCTGTGCCTGAGCCGAGATACCATACAGGAACATGCATGTAAAGAAGATCGTCTTTTTTAAAAATAGTTTCATCAGGTTATTTAGCAAGTTTGTAAAGGCCAATATTGGAGACATGAGGTGTTAACCTGGAAGATTCAATGCGAACCCTGACTTTGCCAGCAGTAATTGGCTCAAACTTGATCAATCGCTTATAGCCAACAGTGGTTCCCTCTGCAAATTTCACCCATTGGTTATTGCTCCAGTATTCTGCTGTAAATTTTTCCACCCGCTGGCCTTTGCTGATGTCTTCCTGCAGAGCAAGTACATCGAAGGTTTTAGCTTGTTTTAAATCATATTCCCAGGTCATTCCATTTTTTTTAACCGATGCTCCGGACAGTAGATTATGGCCAAAGGTAGCATCCATTTTGTGTTTCCACTCCCGTAGTGTCTTTTGATCGCTTTCGCTAATCAGGCCTTGTTTATTGGGTGGGATGTTGAGCAGAAGTACGCTGTTGCGGCCAACTGAGGTGAAGTAAATATTCATGAGTTCCTCTGGTGTTTTGACTTTTGAATCTTCAGCAGCATGATAGAACCATCCTGGTCTTATAGATACATCTGTCTCTGCAGGATACCAGGCAAGTGTTTTAGCTTTAACAATTTTGTCCCTGCCGCCCAGATCATCTCCTGTCATATCGCCCTGCGGTGGAAATGAAATGTCTTTTTGCGAGTTTTGTGCGGTATTGGCATTGTTTTGCTGACCAATTGGTACGACGCTCCATTCTGTTAAACGACCTTTTCCTGATTCTGTTCCTACCCAGCGAACATCGGGGCCGGATATTGCAATTACCGCTTGTGGCTGGAGTTTACGGATCAGACGATACCAGTCTTCAAAATGATAGGCTGGTTTTTTGCCATTTGGCCCTTCTCCATTGGCACCATCAAACCATACTTCATCTACTTTTCCGTAGTTACTTAGCAATTCTGTCAATTGCTCCATAAAATATTTGTTGTATTTTTCGGTATCTCCGTAGTCTGCATTGTTTCTATCCCAGGGAGAAAGATAAACGCCAAAGCCTACGTTGTAAAGTTTACATGCTTCTGCCACTTCTTTTACGATATCTCCTTTTCCGCCTTTATAAGGCGTGTTTTTAACAGAGTGTTCTGTGTATTTACTTGGCCAGAGGCAAAAGCCATCATGGTGTTTAGCGGTAATGATCACCTGTTTAAAACCTGCGTCTTTTACGGTTTTTACCCATTGTTTTGCGTCTAACTCCGCAGGATTAAATGTAGAAATGTCTTCTTTTCCATCACCCCATTCCCGGCCGGTCATGGTGTTAACGCCAAAATGGAAAAAGGTAGTGAGCTCCAGATTTTGCCAGCGCAGTTGCCTTGGAGCAGGGATTACATTTGCAGCCTTTTGGATCACCTCTTTTTCGGTATCCGTTGGAAGAATCTGGACAAAGTTTTTGGTTTGAGCATTTGCCGATAAGGTACAGATCAGCAAAGGCAGGCTTAGGTGTATTAAATATTTCATTTGTTGTGTTTGTGCTTGCTAATTTAAGATAAAAAGGAGCCCTTTTAAAGAGGGCTCCTTTATTAAAATTTAATATGTACAGGTTTGAACTACCATCCGGGGTTTTGTTTTAGATTGGGATTTAAAGTGAGTTCTTGTGTTGGTATTGGGTACAGGTATAATTTATCGTTCCAGGTTCGGGTAATACCAGGGTATATTTGTATGTAATTATTGTTATCTAGCACAAGGCTGCCTACTTGTCCTGCCGGATATTGCGCTTTAAGTGCAGGTGTGAGTTTCATGCCTAAGGTGGTTTCGGGATTGTTGATCAAGCTTCCGGCATGCCATCTGTGTAAGTCATCAAAACGAAAACCTTCAGAGCCCAGTTCTATTCTGCGTTCCCGTCTGATTTCATCGATCAGTACCGGCAGTCCTGGAAAATCTGACTTAGGATCTTTTACCAGACTGGCTAACATCATATGTGGCATACCCACTCTGTCTCGTAATTTATTAATGGTCTGGTCCAGTACAGCTTGTGTACATAAGCCGAGTTCTGCTTTGGCTTCTGCTTCAATTAATAATATCTCAGCATATCTGAAAATGAAAAGATCTAAGGTGGATTGCCCTGCATTCCAGGCAGCCAGACTCGACGATCTTCCTTTAATAGGTTGATAGCCGGTAGAGGTAACCGAGGTGCCTATTCGTGGAAGTGTAATCAGGTCTCCATTCAGAAAATCGAAACCCCTTGTCGCTATTTGCTGCTTATAACGAGGGTCACGATTGCTCGCCTCGTCCTCTGGTGTATCATCTCCCTTGTATAAAGGGCTAAGTGAAGTAGGTAAACCATCTTTACAAAGAAAAGATCTGGCGAAATTTTTGCTGTAACCATCTCCCGCTTCTCCGAGCTGCCGGTCATAGTTGTTCATGAGTATAGTTGTAATGTACCTCATTGGCATGATGGCTTCTGTATTTCCCTTGAGTTCATCCTGGATAAAGAGATTGTAGTAGTCGGATCCGGGATTTCCAGTTGTATAAATGCCAAACTTTCCCGAGTTCATCAGCTGTTCAGCAGCGTCTGCTGCCTGTTGAAGGTACATGGACTCATCACCAATGCCAAAGTATTTTCTGTAAGTACCTTCCCATAAACACATACGGGCTTTAAGAGCAAGAGCTGCGTATTTATTCAAACGTCCGTCGGCTGCGTTTACCGGCAAATGATCAACCGCAAAATTGATATCTTTTAATACGGAATCCATAACCTGTTTGTGTGGCATTCTTGTGCCATAAAGAACACTTTTGGAAGTATCAGATATATACTTGTTGATATAGGGAACATCACCAAATGCTTTTACTTTTCCCCAAAAATCATTTGCCCTGAAGAACAAGGTCTCGCTTACATAGATGTTCTTGATGTCTTCACTGATATTTGCTTTAGCGTAGTTGGCCAGAAAAAAATTGTAACTCCTGATGTAATTAAAATTCCATTGTACCTGAGTTAGATCAGGGGAAGTTGGTGCTGTATTTGGAATGGTATATGTACCCGCCAGAAAGACATTTAAGGAGGCATTTGCTTTATCATCTGAGTTGTCATCTGCATTTACAAAAGTTTGTACCGGGAGCTGAGAATAGTACTGATTACAATACAGCTGAAGATCATTCTCATTTTTGAAAAAATTCTGCGGGCTGATGTCGCTTAGTGGGGTCCGGTTTAGGAAACTATCTTTTTTGCAGGATGCAAAGGCAATTGCTGCAAACAGGAGTATATATATAATTTGTTTTGTTTTCATGTTGTTATAATTAAGTTTCTACTCTTTTATAAAGTAACCTGTAAGCCGAATGAAACGGACTTGTTGATCGGATAAACTTGATAGCCAAAACCATTGGTTACCATTTCAGGATCATAGGCTTTAAACAGTGAGGTAATGGTGAACAGATTGGCTCCTGTTACATAAAATCTTACTTTTTGGATGTTTAACTTATTAATGAGCGGTGTAGGTAGTGAATACCCTAAAGTCAGCTGCTTTATCCTGGCATATGCTGCATTTTGAAGAAATTTGGTTTGAGCCTGCTGGTTGCCAGATCCTGCAAAACGCGGGCGCGCAAAATAAGCATTGGTGTTTTGCGGAGTCCAGTAGTCTGTTGCATACTGATAGGGGATATTCCATTCATTTCCCTGAAATGCATAAAATGCATAATCATTAGGCATAAAATCGGCTTTTAAAACACCTTGAATAAAAGTGGTGAAATCAAAGTTTTTGTAAGCAAGGCCCAGGTTAAAACCAAACTTGTATCTTGGGGTCTTGTTACCTATAATCTTCTGATCTCCAGGGTCTGATAAGGTACTGTTGCCTTTGCTGATCTTTCCATCATTATTCAAGTCGGCATATCTGATGTCTCCCGCAAGCCATTTGTAACCTGCAAGAGCAGTGTTGTCAACTGCAGCGGCTTCAGCATCTGTTTTGTAGAAGCCTTCGGTTACAAATCCCCAGATATCTCCAAGTCTTTGACCGGGGTAACTCTGAGTGATACTCATAATAGGGTTCAGGTCGTATTTTTTGATGGTATTGTAGGCATCCGAAAGTCCTAATGTAATGTTATAAGACAATTGATTGTTAAAAGCACGGTCTTTCCAGGTCATACTCAGCTCCCATCCCTGTGTTCTTAGATTTGCTGCGTTCCTCAAGGGTGCGCCGGTTCCCAGCGTAGCTGGCAATTGCTGTCCGGCAACAAGCATATCCTTGGTATCCGTAATAAAGTAATCGAAACTCCCACTCAGCTTGTTTTTAAACAGAGCATAGTCAAGTCCGATATTTTTGGTTTGTACTTTTTCCCAGGTAAGGTCTGGACTGATCAAAGCAGGAACCCCAACGGTAACACCTTTCTGGTTGTTGAACAAATAACCCACAGAGCCACCTGGTTGTGTTGCAATATATGGATACTGAGCCGTAGAAGTAATTATTCCGGTACTCACCTGTTGGTTGGGAAGTTGGCCATATGATGCCCTGATTTTTAATTCGTTCAGGATGTCTTTGGTGTTTTCCATAAAGGACTCTTCAGAAATATTCCATCCTGCGGAAACAGATGGTGAAAAGGCATAGCGGTGATCAGCAGGGAAACGTGAAGTTCCGTCATATCTGCCATTTACTTCCAGAAGATATTTTTTATCGTAAACATAATTAAGTCTGAAAAAAGAACCAATTAATGCATATTGGGTTTCAGTTCCACCCACGCTTGGCTTAGGGTCATTATTGGCACCGATTGCAGGCAGCATATTATCAATGAGGTTGTTTGCAGACTCATTGCTCAGAACATAATGCTGGTATTCCTGATTGTAACCGGCCATGGCCTTGAAGTAATGCTTGTCTGCAAATGTGTTCTCGTATGTGGCATAAGCATTGAAAGCATTATAGTTATTGTTTTGTCTGTATTCAGATACTCTTGATGGATTTGTATAAGGGAAAACATCCAGGAATGCTCCGTTCACGCCGTATTCATTAAACGGGATTAAATGCTGTTTGTCAAATTGATTGTAATTGTTCCAGGTGTAGTCTGAAGTAATGGTAAGATGGTCTATTGGTTTCAAAATAACTCTTCCTGTTGTCCAGAAATCATTTTGTGATTCAATATCTCTTCCGCTCTGATTAATAACAGCAATCGGGTTGGTATAATTTCCCTGGCCTGAGTAATTTCCATCGGGATGATAAACAGGCATGACCGGACGAAGGTCTCCGGGAATCCATGCTCCGCCTTGATTTACGTTTGTACTCGCACTTTTGTTATTGTCTGTATGAGTCATAGACATGCTTAAATTGAAGGTCAGCCATTTGGTTACATCGGAATTCACTTTTAAGCTTGGTGTATAGCGTTTGTAAACCTGATTGGCAACTTTTTCCAGACCATCCTGCGTAAAATAACCCATGTTTGCAGAATAGGTGGTTTTCCCTTCACCACCGGAAACAGACAGGTAGTGCTGTTGCTGTGGCGCCCATCCGGGATATAAGACTTTTACCCAGTCGGTATTCCCAACATATCTGTATCGTTTTGGATTACCCGGATCAATATAGGCATCGGGATTGTTGGCAGGATCTCTGAAATAAGCTGCAATTAAAAGTGAATCCTGATTGGTAAAGGGCTCTGATGAGGTATAACCACCGCTTTTTGAGCCTGTTCTCTGTGCACTGTTGAATATATCGATATACTGTTGTGAATTGATGGAGGAAAGTATTTTTGTTGGTCGTGAGGTCGTGTACGAGCCCGAATAACTGACTTGTGTTTTACCCTTTTTTCCCGTCTTTGTAGTAATCAGAATTACACCATAGGCCGCTCTGCCACCATAAATAGCTGCGGAAGCGGCATCTTTTAACACGGTCACACTTTCGACATCGTTTGGGTCGATCAGGTTAGGGTCACGCTGCACGCCGTCAACAAGCACTAAAGGGCTTGAACTCGAATTTTGGCCAATGGTTGTGTAATTCCTGATGTTAAAACTGGCACCCGTTCCTGGTTGTCCGTTATTAATATTTACATTTAAGTTGGGTACCAGGCCGTTTAAACCGTCGCCTAGATTTGTCATTGGCCGGCTGTCCAGCTTTTCACTTCCAACACTAGCAATGGAGCCTGTTAAATCCAGTTTCTTTTGTGTACCATAACCAACCACCACAACCTCACTTAAATCACTGTTGGCTGGCTTTAACTGAACATTAACAGTAGATTTTCCATTGATATTCACCTCCTGACTGATGTAGCCAATATAACTAAATACTAATATGCCATTGCCATCGGGAACGTTAAAGGAATAAGATCCATTATTGGAAGAAATGACCGTGGTTGAGCTCCCTTTAAGTTTGATGGTCACGCCAGGCAGCCCCAATCCCTTTTCATCAGTAACCATCCCTTTTACAGAAAATTCATTTGTCTGGATCTCATTGTTTTTGTTCTTTCGCTGAACAACAATTGTATTATTAACAATGGTATAAGATAAAGGCTGGTCTTTAAAACACGCATCCAAAGCTTCAATTAATGTAGCGTTACGCAAAGACACATTTAGATTGTTTGTACCTTCTAGAGTTTTGTTCTCATACCAGATTACATATTTGGTTTGTTTTTGAATTACACTAAAAATTTTTTTCAGAGAGGTATTCCGCTCTGAAAAATTGATTTGCTGAGCATAGCCGGAGGCTGAGGCTTGCAGGCAAAATACAGTCATTAAAAAAAACACACACTTCATAAACAGAATGAGTTTAAAGGAAGCCTGGCGTTTTTGGATCGCCGGCTTAAATAGCGTATAAAAATTCATACTTTTGTTATTTGGTTAACTGGAAAAATGATCTGGAAATAGATTTACCGTTGCGAACGGAAGGTTAACTTTTATTGCCCGGCAATGTTGGTCGCATTGTCGGTTTTTTTATTAACCGGAAGATGTTTCTATGCGGTTAATTTTTCATAGCTGATGTATTTAAGGTTCATAATTGGTTAGTTTTAAGATTAGGGAGTTACAATGAGTTTTCGGCCTTCTGTTTTAAAATGAATATGGCTTAATTCCAGGATTTTTAATATTTCCTCCAGATTCGAGCTTTTTGAAAAGCCGCCGTTAAAGGAGCGCTCAGGTATATTACCCCTGTACTCCACATCGACATCGTACCAACGGGAGATCTGTCGCATAATTGATTTGATATCCTGGTCTGCAAAGAGGATCTGACCGTTTTTCCAGGCAACTGCATTCTTTAAATCTATGTTATCGGAAATAATGAAGTGCTTATTGTCCTGAAGGGAGGCCTGCTGTCCTGGTTTTAAGGTGTTTTTCTGGAAAGTATTGGAGACTTCAACAGATCCTTCAAGAAGGGTAGTTTCTAGTGCAGGTTCATCAATATAGGCCTTAATGTTAAAATGCGTGCCTAAAACCTTTACTTTCTGCTTGTCTTGTACCTCAACAATGAATGGTACATTTTTATTTTTTGCTACTTCGAAATAAGCCTCGCCCTGAAGTTTAACTTCACGCGTTGCTTTTGCAGTAAAACAAACCGGATACTTCAACGTCGAAGCAGAATTTAGCCAGACCTGGGTTCCGTCTGGTAAACGTATTTGATATTGGCCGCCTCTTGGTGTCTCTACGGTATTGTATCCCCCCGGGGATTCTTTCTGTCGATCGTTTGCTATAGTATAAATGAGTTGCCCATCTGCAGTTTTACTGATTTGTACACCAGATTCTTTAGCTAAAGCACCATTGCTTGCGTCTGTCAGGGCCAGACGTCTTCCACTTGCAAGGGTGAGGTAGGCCTTATTTCCACCTGGTTGTATTGGCTTCGTACTTTTGTTTAAAGCGAGAACTGGGAGGGGAGATCTGTGGAAATAGAAGTAAAGAGCAACTGTAGTACATAAAAGTAAAGATGCCGCGACAAGTACACGAGGCCAAATGCGGTATGTTTTCCGCTCTGTGAATTTTAATTCTTTCTGTATACTTGCAAAAATTTCTGCTTTATGTGTTTTTTCTGTGACCTTTTTATGGAATAGAATAGTCAGTGGTTCATCAACGCTTTGTTCAAACCAGTGATCAAACTCAAATTGCTCAGCAGATGTTAACGTTCCGTTGAGATATTTGTGTGCCAGTTCTTGTAATCTGATCTTTTCTTTTTCCTGCATTTTAAAGGCCTTTATATACTAGTACCCTGAGAATAGAAAATGATTCAAATTATTTTTAAAATATTATTTACGAAAAGGTGTCGCCTCGAATTAAAGCAGAAAACTGGCGAGGAAACTGCTTAAATGAGCACGCAATATCTTTTTTGTTCTAACCAAATGCGAATTTATCGCCTTTTCACTCATGCCTAGTTCTATGGCAATTTCCCGGTGGCTCATTCCCGCTTCTCTGTTCATTCTGTAAATGATCACACTTTTTTCGGGGAGCGTGGCCAATACTTTTTCTAAACGATCGCGAAGTTCCTGAAATTCCAGATATTGTTGAGTGGAATCATCCAATATGTCATAAGTAAATAGTTGTTCTCCTTCATAAATCCGCTGGGATCTTTGTTTATCCAGCCATTTTATAACCCGGTATTTAATCGATACCACCAGATAATTATTTAGACTTGAGCTAATGCTGAGATCTTCTCTTCTTTTCCAGAGCGAAACAAAGATGTCCTGAACGATATTCTCTGCCTCAATGATGTCGCCTGTTTTTTGGGTGGCCAAATGTAAGATCTTTTTCCAGTATCTGTTGTATAGTTCTTCGAATGCAGTATGCTGACCTTCTTTTAGGAGCAGAACAAGTTCGTGATCTGAAAGTGCAGATGGCATTTGGCTAAAGGTTTAGTTCACAAAAAAAAGATGAGTTTTTAACAGCAAAGGATACACTATTTTTTGAGTCTTCCAAATAAACAAGGTCTATTCTTGCTTTTTGGCAATAAGACTTAACAATCAGCTGATTTCAGTTAGTATGGTTTGTCGGAATACGTAAAAACTAAACCTATATTATTTTAACGTGGCTGATTCAGAAGAGAAAGTGGGTTAAATAAAGGATCGTCACTGCGGCGACCAGTAACAATGGCGTAGCCCATAAACCAATCCGGAAAAAATCGTATGCACTCATGCTGATTCCTTTTTGCCTTGCCGAACTGATCACCAGCATGGTGGCTAAAGAACCGGCTACAGTTAAGTTTGGCCCAATGTTGCACCCAATCAGCGCTGCATATTGGACCAATTCTGATGAATGTGCCATGTTCAGTACGGAAATAGACAATAAAGCCATGGGGATATTGTTGATAATATTCGATCCAATTCCCGCTCCAAATGTAGTGCCGAGCATCTGCAATGGCAGAGGTATATGCTGAAGCGACATTAATCCCTGCGCAGCATATTTAGTTAAACCCAAATTTTGCACACCTTGAATAACGATGAAAAGGCCTATAATAAAAGGAAATAATGACCAGGAAATACCATTAATGACCTCCTTGCTGATCTGCTTTCTATATATACTCCAAATCAACAAAGCTGCTGCACCTGTTAGCGCAATAATATAAGGCGCAATTCCAATTAATGCACCAATAAAATAACCGATAGTTACACCAGCCAATACAACAATTGCACCCTTAAAATAAAAAGGATCCTTAATTACACTTTTAGGCTCTGGTAAATCCAATGCATTGAATTTCTCTGGTAAACTTTTTCTAAAGTACCATTTGAACAAGTGGTAGTTTAAGAAAATGACTGCAATTTGAGGCAGAAGCATCCGTAGAGCGAATGTCGCGAACGAAAATTTCAGCGGTCCCTGAAAAAGAAGGTTGGTCAGGTTGCTAACTGGTAAGAGCAGTGAACCTGTATTGGCAATAAAAGCGCAGGCCATTAAAAAAGGTAAGGCGGGGAGTTTTAGTCTCTTTACAAAGGATAAAACGATTGGTGTAAGGATGATGGCAGTAGTATCAAGCGATAGGAACGCTGTGGTAATGGCGCCCAGAATAAAAACATTCCGGTAAAGTAGTTCTCCATGTCCGGCTGCCCATCGCGCTGCCCATATGGCCGCCCATTCGAAAAAACCAGAACGGTCAAGCAGGTCTGATAATAACATTAAAGCCAATAGAAACAGCAATACATCTGCACCTTGAGCAGTGATTTGTAGCGCTTGTGCTATGGTTTCCCTTTGGGTAAGTAACATAAGGGCAGCACCTATTATAGTAGCCCAAGCCTCAGGTAAACCTTTAGGCTTCACAAGAATCAGGAACAAGGTTAGCACAAAAATGCCAAGCGTTATTATTGTAGATGCCATCGGTCGCTCTTCTAACAAAATCAGTTCCAAAGCTGGTGAAAATATATTGGAATCTTTTTTACAAAATAAATTAGCTTTACTGAATCTATCTTAGAATTGATCATTTTGATATATGCAGGAAATTAAATGGGGAATTATAGGTTGCGGGGATGTAACCGAAGTGAAAAGCGGGCCAGCTTTTAATAAGGTGCCCAACTCATCTCTTGTGGCAGTAATGCGCAGGGATGCAGTAAAAGCAGCCGATTATGCCTTCAGGCATGGTGTGCCGAAATGGTACAGCAATGTACTTGAACTCATCAATGATCCTGAAGTAAATGCTGTATACATTGCCACCCCTCCATTGCAACACGAAGAATATACGTTACTGTGTATGGCAGCTGGTAAGCCGGTTTACGTAGAGAAACCCGTAACCATCAATGCAAGCTCAGCAGTACGAATGAAAATGGCCTCCGAACAATATGGCGTTAAATTAAGCGTGGCTCATTACCGCAGGGCCCAGCCTATGTTTTTGAAGATCAAAGAACTGCTGGAGCAGAAGGAAATAGGAGATGTGCGATTTGTGCAGTTGCAAATGCTGCAGCCTGAAAACACGGATATTATAGCTGCCTCAGCAACCAACTGGAGACTAAATCCGGAGATTTCAGGAGGAGGACTGTTCCATGATCTTGCTCCGCATCAGCTCGATCTGATGATCTACTTTTTTGGTGCCCCCCTGGTATCATCAGGAGTGTCTGTCAATCAATCTTTGATCAGTAATGCGGACGATCTGGTGGCCGGACATATTTTATTTAAAAACGGTGTGGTTTTCAGCGGAACCTGGTGTTTTACGGTTTCAGCAGAAAACAGAAAGGATGAGTGCGAAATTGTAGGCTCCGAAGGAAAGATCAGCTTTTCTGTATTTGGAAATAAAGTTTTATTGACTAAAAATGGAGAGGAATCAGAGTTGGTTTTTGCACCTATCCCACATGTAGAGCAGCCCATGATTGAAAAGGTAAATGAATATTTTCTTGGTCATTTGTCAGATAATCCTTGTTCTATTGAGCAAGCTATTTTATCAATGACCGTTATGGATCATTTTACTGCACTGCCATAGGGTTGTCAGTGGAGTGTTTTTTCTTTGTTTTTAAATCCATAGAAAATCAACCATGAAAGACATCCTTGCCAGTCAAACCAGAAAAATAGTTCAAAATTTTTATCAGGCATTAGCCAGCAGAGAACTAGAAACACTTTGTAGCCTGTTTTCAGCGCAGGTAGACTGGTACATACCAGGAAACCAGAGCGTCGCACCATGGCTGGGAAGAAGAGATGGCAGGGAAGAAATAGAAGACTTCTTTAATCTTTTATGGCAGAATATAGAACCTGTCTCTTATACACATCTGACGCTGCCGACGAACGTTAGCCGGTGTAGATCTCGGGGGGGGCCGGAGCAGGAAAAAGGGGGGGGGGGGGGGGGGGGGGGGGGGGGGGGGGGGGGGGGGGGGGGGGGGGGG
>NZ_JAELTV010000869.1 GCF_016429005.1 Pedobacter sp. ASV19 | reverse complement strand
CTTCAGAAGAATCTATGCAGACTGGACCAAGCCAACGGTATCAGGATGGAAAAAAGTGCTCCTTGAAAATGCCATTACCCCTATCCAGCAATACAGCTACACCACAGGAAAGAATGCCAGCGATAGTGCATTGATCATAGATGCAATGGATATATTATATACCGGCAAAGTTGATGGCTTTTGCATCGTTTCCAGCGACAGTGACTTTACCAGATTAGCAACAAGGTTAAGAGAAGCAGGAATGACCGTTATAGGAATTGGCGAAAAGAAAACCCTTACACCATTCATTAAAGCCTGTGATAAGTTTATCTATATGGAAATCCTTAAACCCGATCTTTCTGTAGACGAAGAAATAGAAGATAAAAAGCCACAGAACAAAAAAGAGCAGCAGCCCCTAAGTAAAATAGATCCAAAAGTCATCAAACTATTTTCCGATACCATTTCCGATCTTGCAGATGAAAACGGCTGGGCTTCCCTTGCAGAGCTAGGAAGTTTAATGCTCAAGAAAAAACCAGACTTCGATTCCAGAAACTATGGATTTCCAAGATTACTTCCTTTAATCAAAAGCATCAACCGCTTTGAAGTGGATGAAAGGGAAACCGGCAAATTAAATGTAAAGCACATTTACATCAGAAG
>NZ_JAELTV010000868.1 GCF_016429005.1 Pedobacter sp. ASV19 | reverse complement strand
ATTGACATAAGGAACAAAAGAAGTTACAGGATAAGTAGTAAAAAAGTAGCTTGGAAACTGCGAATAACTTTGTACCGGAATTCCATCTTTCTTAATAAAGAAGACACTTGCCTTAAAATCTATCGTATTCTTAAATAAGGAACCGTCTATGCCAAGGTTAACTTCCTTCCGCTTAGAATAAGACAAATTTAAATTCTCACCACGTGAAATAGTGGTGGCCTGATTGGTGTAAGTACCATCTGCCCATGAAAAATAAGCTGTAGAAGAATATGCTGCGTTATACGAATAATAACTATTAACACCCATATCCAGATCGGTATTGATGATTCCGGCAGAAGCTGTTAATTTCAGGCGATCAACCGTGCTGGAACCTTTCAGGAAATCCTCATCGCTCAACAACCATCCAAGGTTAATTGTAGGAGAAAAAGCGACACGCTTGTTTGCGGCTAATTTTGTAGAATTAACAACCGCTCCGCTAAAATCCGCGTAGTATTTATGATCGTAATTATAAGATAACTGTAAACCTAAATTGCTATTTGTACGATATTGATAATCTCCTGTCATCCTGCGTTGAAGGCCGGATGCCAGTAAAATAGCGGATACATTATGCTTTTCTTTGAACGTATTCTTATAATC
>NZ_JAELTV010000867.1 GCF_016429005.1 Pedobacter sp. ASV19 | reverse complement strand
CTTGTAGCCTGTGTTAATTTTTTATCTGCTACAAGAGGCTTTAGGACCTCTTCCGGACTTCCTAATTTTTGAAGAATGTCCAGGAGCTGTTCAATTTCATTATCAGATTTCTTTTGGCTGAAGTTTTCATAAATATGACTGTTTAGTTCCATCATAATTTCCAGCTGGTCTTCTTTAGATAAGGATTTTGTTGCCCTTTGGATCCGGTCTAAATATTCCTGATAAATCCGTATGGATGATTTATCTGTAAATGGTATTTTGGTTAAGTTCATTTGGATATTTTTAAGATGGAGTTGTTGAGTTCGTTCCAATAAGTATTCATTAATTTAAGTGTAGCTACACCTTCATTGGTAATGTTATAATACTTTCTCGGAATTCCTGAGTCTTGCTCAACCCATTTTGAAGTGATGAGATTTTCCGCTTTTAGTCTGTTCATTAATGGATACAATGTTCCTTCAGCAATTTCTATGTCCGTATTCTTTTTAATTTCACTAATCAGGTCGTAACCATAGTATTCCTTCCCTTTTTTTAAAATGTTCAATACGATAAAGGTTAGTGTGCCTTTTTTTACCTGTGAGATCCACTTATTTATAAACTCCTGATTCATGGGGTAAATATATAACAAAATACATAGTATAAC
>NZ_JAELTV010000866.1 GCF_016429005.1 Pedobacter sp. ASV19 | reverse complement strand
AAATAATTTAGTGCATTTTTATAATCCAGAAGATCAAAATAAGATTTAGCGAGATGGTTTAATGTCAAAGTTGAGCTGTCTCCAAGGCTCAGGAGTTTCAGTCCGGTATGAATCGCTTCGGAATATTGTTTTAAGGATCGGGCAACAGGTAATTTGATTCTTAACAAATGAAGATTGGCACTGTCTGCCTGTATTGCAGGTTTTAATATTTCATCAGCTTTATCGAAACTGTTAAATTTAAAATAAGCTTCCGAAAGCGTTGCTGCAATCTCCGAATCACCCGGGTTTAGTTTATTTGCCTGTATTAGATATTTGAGCTGATCCTCTGCTTTACCAGCTTCATAGTTCAAATTCTTCTGACTTAGGAGGGCAAGTTGTTTACTTGCATCGAAATTTACACTATCTATGCTTAGAATTTCTTTATAATAATTACCTGCCTTTTCAAGGTTTCCTCTTTTTAAATTTACCATACCAAGGTTATAAAGCAGTGCTGTGTTTTTTGGTTCCAATGCATATAAATTAAGGTAAATCCGTTCTGCATTAGAGAGATCTCCTGCCATCATATAACAATAAGCAAGCGGTCTCCATATTTTAGCTTCCTTCCCGTCTTCTTTGTAAAAGTTTTGAAGATAGTTTACGG
>NZ_JAELTV010000865.1 GCF_016429005.1 Pedobacter sp. ASV19 | reverse complement strand
GCTTGGGAAATCTTGAGCAAAAATAAGATTAAGCATCTTGAAATAGGTATACTTGAATCAAGAACTGGCTATCACTTTAACCGCAAACTGCCTGTAACAGATGTTTGGTAATCAGCTATACGTATATGGTATTCCAAGAGGAGATCGCGTTTATCTATCTTGATGATCTGAATGGGCTTGATTTGCTTTACATATCAACGAAACACGGTTATATAACTTATTAATGGCACAAGTGGATGGAACTCAAAGAACTTTATGATACACTAATAGCGGAAGGATGCAATCGGTTTTATATAGATGGAATTGAAGGTTGTGGTGAATAAGGATATATTTATTGCTAAAGAAAAAATTACTAATATTCCTTATGTTGATGAAGATTTTTAGGCTGTAAGTAAGGGCTTAAGTACCAGAAAATCCATCATGGACGTTGAGCATATTGGGCTCATTTCCAAAAAAGTAATGTTTAATTTTTTACGGATTTGCCAAAAAAAAATGAAAAAATACGATTGATATTGCCAAATAAAAAACTTGAATAAAGAATAAATGAGCCGAGAATGATGACGTAAGGATGCCAAAAATACAGGTACCGCCAACCATAGCCATGGTTTTCATTTTTATAGCTATAAACCAATAATCCGGC
>NZ_JAELTV010000864.1 GCF_016429005.1 Pedobacter sp. ASV19 | reverse complement strand
AGATGTGTATAAGAGACAGCTCTTCAGCTTTAACAGCCTCATGTTCTTCTGTACCCGGAGCCTCTTCGTTAAACAAAGGAAGTTCCTTCAATAAATGATACCAGCTAACAATCTTTTTCATATCAGAGGTATAAACCTTTTCATCATCATGATTAGGCGCTACCTCATTAAAAAAGGACTTCAACGCTGAAGCATCAGCCTTCGCATCAGGAACATTCCCTTTTGCTGCAGCAATATTAGCTAAAACATCCACCAGTTTCAGATCATCTTCCTGTCCGTAAACCGTGATGTCTTCTAAAGATGCCAGTTTAGTAGTAGAGATATTTGCAACGATCTTAACCTTTTGAGCATCCAGACTTTCCAATACGTAGCCCGCTTTATTTTGTCCTACAAGCTTATATAACCCAGGTCGGCCAGACACTGCTACTATTCCTCTTAAATTCATATGTTTTATTTTTTGAAAAGACAGAATTAATCTTCTATCACTTCTATACTTAAAATTTTATCCCCTTGTTTAATATCGTCAACAAGATCAACATTTTCTACTACTTTACCAAAGCAAGTATGATTTCTATCCAAATGTGCTGTATTGGTCCTGC
>NZ_JAELTV010000863.1 GCF_016429005.1 Pedobacter sp. ASV19 | reverse complement strand
CTTCCATATCAGTCCTATACCTATTGCTATTTTGGATGTTGATCTGAAGCTTCTAGCAGTATCCAATCAATGGCTAAAAAGCTATGGAATGGAACGGGAGAAAGTAATCGGACAATCCTATTGCAGTATTTTTCCAGAAAGAAGCAATGAATGGCTTACTATTTTAGAGCAAGCTGTTAAGGGTAAAGACCAGGCGGGAGAAGATCAGATGAATGAGCAATCGTCCTTGAATAACAGGTGGATGAAATGGGAGGTCAAAGCCTGGAGAAGTCACGATGGAAATGTAGGAGGCGTGATCATATATAGTGAAGATATTACACTCCATAAACAGAGCACCTTCCAGGACCAGCAGTTTCGTCTGTTTATGGATTACCTTCCTGGTTTATGCTGGATTACCAACCAGGAGAATGTCCTTACCTATGCGAATAATGATTTTTTTGAAACCCTGCATCTTCCTAAAGATGTAGTGGGTAAAAATAACGAAGAGATCTTTGGATCAGACGTTGCAAAAAATGCACATATCAATAATATGGAAGTACTCCGGACCTGTCAATTAAACACATCTCCCAGCCCACGAGACAGCCAGCTCAATCGAGAAAGCCGTATACTGCTTGAAAAAAAAAGCGGGGGGGGGGTGGGGGGGGG
>NZ_JAELTV010000862.1 GCF_016429005.1 Pedobacter sp. ASV19 | reverse complement strand
CTGCCATTTACAATACTACCATCAGAAAATACCATGATGTAAGTCAGTTCCTCTTTTGGAAGTTGATCGACCAATGCAATTGCAGCTTCATAACTATTAGCAAACTGCTGAATATTTACGGATGTTGCCTTAACCTTAGTATGCTTAAATTGAAAAGCCACCCCGACTATAGAATTGTCCAGCACCCTTTGCTGATATATTTCACCAGCAGTGCTACACATCAAGACGTCTGCCTTAGGGAATTGAAGTGACAGATCTAAATACACCTGGTGGTTTGACAGCTCTTCTTTACCGGCAAAACACAAAACCAGTTGCGCCTCATTATTATTAACAATTTGGCTTAAGGGATGCTTTTCCCAGTTGTTTTCAGAAAAATGAAAAAGTGATGTATTCATTACAGTAATTTCATTTTATAATACGATTACAGTGCCAGGCTGAAACTATAGCCCATATACCGAAATAGGCACGTTTAGCACACCATCAAATTAATTTACTTTCCATTTTTTGGATTTTATTCCATTATTTGGAATTTCCCTCCAATTCTCCAGCTTTAATCATATTATAGATTGTGCTTTTTCCAATGTCTAAAGCTTTAGCGGCAGCAATCACATCATGATTATATTTTTTCAGGTAAAATCTTATAATA
>NZ_JAELTV010000861.1 GCF_016429005.1 Pedobacter sp. ASV19 | reverse complement strand
AAGGATGAATTTTGATGAGATCATTATAGATACACTACCTATAGGACTAGTTACGGATGCACAAATTCTTGCCCGCCTTGCTGATGCCACTATCTATATTGTTAGGCATGGCGTCACGTTTAAACAACAGATTGTAATGCTTGACAACCTATACAAATCAGATAAATTTCCAAAACTCAATATTATTTTGAATGGAATCCAGTTGGGTGGTTCATATGGTTATGGTTATGGCTATGGTTATGGTTATGGGTATTATTCGGATGATGTACAACATAAAGCCAAAACGCTAAAGACGATTTATAAAGATATACTTAAACGATTTTAATTTAATTTAAATATGCATCTAAGCTTTAAAGATTCAAGAATTGCTATTATTGGCCTTGGTTATGTTGGACTTCCTCTAGCGATAGAATTTGGGAAGAAATACGATGTTTTGGGATTTGACATAAATTCAGATCGTGTATTAGAGTTAGGAAGAGGAGAAGACAGAACCAGAGAGGCACACATTGAAGATCTAAAAAAAGTAATGAAATCCAGAGACTGTCTCTTATACACATCT
>NZ_JAELTV010000860.1 GCF_016429005.1 Pedobacter sp. ASV19 | reverse complement strand
TACCTGGACATGGCCGCTGTTATGAATAAAGGCGTCTCCGATAGAAAAAAGATTATTTCACTTTTGCAAAAGACCATCCAAATCGGGAAAAAGCTAAAAAAAGATAGTATTATGTCCAAGGTATATGCGCACTATTGTATCCGGAATCCGGATCTTCCAGAAGATAGTGTTCATTACTACATGAGCAAATCCAATGAAATTGCAAGCCGCTATAAAGATGAAGCCTTACTGATTTACAATCGACTATGGCAAGGGCGTTTGTTAATTTCAAAAGGCCAGTTACAGAAAGCTTTAACACTTACAAAACAGTCGTTACTTGAAGCAAGGCGTACTGGCAACACAGACCTGGTGATCAACTCACTCTTCC
This sequence comes from Pedobacter sp. ASV19, assembly GCF_016429005.1. Classification (GTDB taxonomy): domain Bacteria; phylum Bacteroidota; class Bacteroidia; order Sphingobacteriales; family Sphingobacteriaceae; genus Pedobacter. The sequence continues at coordinate 280 of NZ_JAELTV010000860.1, read as the reverse complement.
TGCTGACAGGACTTTATGATAATAATCCTAAAAAAGCGCTTGAATATCTTTATCAGGCTCATGAGGCGGCACAAAAAAATGGAGACAACTCCATGGAAATATACATTTTACATAATGCATTAGAGGTAGCGAAACAACTAGGGGATAAAGACGAAATCATCAAAGTTTATTTTGAGCTGGAAAAGTCGATGGCAGCAATGGATGATGAAAGGCCATCATGAAGGTCTTGTCCAAGTCGTTGTTGCTCTTCCTTTACCGCTTGGTGTTTTGCCTCTTGCAT
>NZ_JAELTV010000085.1 GCF_016429005.1 Pedobacter sp. ASV19 | reverse complement strand
CCCCCCCCCCCCCCCCCCCCCCCCCCCCCCCCCCCCCCCCCCCCCCCCCCCCCCCCCCCCCCCCCCCCCCCCCCCCCCCCCCCCCCCCCCCCCCCCCCCCCCCCCCCCCCCCCCACCCACACCTTTTTTACGTTCGTCGGCAGCGTCAGATGTGTATAAGAGACAGCAACTACACTAAACAGGAACCACAAAGAAACTGACTAAAAAGCCGGAAGTATCTCACCACTCCCGGCTAGAAAAAGAGGTCAGCAGCCCAACGTCTAAACCAGGCTGCCATTTGTTTACTTAATTCTATTCCAAAAATATGAAATTAACTTTTCTTTACAACCCCGTATTCCAAATACGGAGGGTAAAGTATAAACTATTAGTAGTGATGAAATTAACTGCTATTTTACTGCTGATTGGCACCATGCATTTGTCTGCCGCCAGCTATTCGCAAAATATTACCGTTTCCCGGAAGAATACCACCCTGGAAACCGTTTTTAATGATATAAAAAGACAGACCGGATATCTCTTCTTTTACAACGGAAAGATAAACCTGAACAAGTCAAAGCTAAATGTGGAACTGAAGGCAGTGCCGCTTGAAGAAGCCTTGCAAGCCTGTTTGGCCAATCAGAGCCTGACTTACGATATCGTGGATAAGACTATTGTGATCAGAAATAAGGTTACAGAGAATACATCAGGTATAACCACTTCCAGCTTTATTGATATCTCCGGAAAAGTTATCGATAGTGAAACCAAACAGAGCATACCGGGCGTAAACATTACAGTAAAGAACAACAAAGATCTTCGCGGGCAGACCAATTCTGAAGGAAACTTCAGGATCAACGCCCAGATCGGCGACGTTTTAGTGTTTTCCTATATCGGATATAAAGTAAAAGAAGTTAAAATAACCGATACAAAACCACTCACCGTGAATCTAAGTACGCTTGTTAACACCATCGACGATGTTGTCATCACAGGTTACCAGACCATTAAAAAAGACAGTTACACGGGTAATGCTGTCACGGTGAGCGGAGAGGAACTTAAAAGAGTCAACCCACAAAACCTGCTGCAAAGTATCCAGGCTTTTGACCCTTCATTTAAGTTGTTGGAAAATAATCTTGCAGGATCCAATCCCAATAGGCTGCCAAACATCAATGTAAGAGGCTCATCCTCCTTGCCAAGCGGAAACGGAGAGGTTTTGAGGAGAGACAACATTTCCGGAAACATCAATATGCCTGCATTCATTTTAGACGGCTTTGAAGTTAACGTACAAAAAGTCTTTGATCTCGACATCAATAGAGTCGCTTCAGTTACGCTCTTAAAAGATGCAGCAGCAACCGCCATATACGGTTCCAGGGCAGCTAATGGTGTGCTGGTCATTGTTACCAAAGCACCCAAAGAAGGCCGGCTTCTTATTGAATACAATTATGAAACCAGTGTCAATTCTCCCGATCTTTCAGACTACCAGGTCCTGAATGCCTCAGAAAAGTTGCAATATGAAAAATTAGCAGGATTATATGATAGAAATGTAGTCAACCGTCCGCAAGATGAACTTGATCAGTTGTATTACAACAAGCTGGCTAATGTAGTTGGAGGCGTAGATTCTTACTGGTTGTCACAGCCGGTGCGTACGGCTGTAGGGCAAAAGCACAGTGTCAATCTTCAAGGTGGTTCTGAAACGTTCAGATATGGAGTAGACCTGAGGTACCAAGCCAGGCCAGGCGTAATGAAAGGTTCTTCCAGAAACCAATATTCTGGTGGGATGAACTTTCAGTACAACAAAGACAACAAGTTCCAATTCAGAAACGACCTCTCCATTACCCAAATGGAGGCCAGAGAGAGTCCATACGGAAACTTCGCCAATTATGTAAGGATGAATCCTTATTATCCAATTAAAGATGCCAATGGTACTGTACTTCGTGAGGTAGACACCTGGAAAAATCAGGCAGGTGACCAGGACATTGTTCTGAACCCATTGTACGACGCAGGCCTGAGCAGTTTTAACAAATCAGCCTACACAGAGATTATAGATAACCTTTCTGCCGAATTGCAACTGGCAAAAGACCTCAGACTAAAAGGTCAGATGAGCTTAACCAGCCGTATGAATACCGATGACATCTTCACTTCACCTATGGCCAATGAATTCTACTTCTACGGAGCAGACAGACTTGATGAAAAAGGAAGCTATACAAACAGAAACAGGAAAGAAGTATACTGGGACGGAAATATGAGGCTGACCTGGTTCAAGCAACTCGGAAACCATGCCTTGAATGTACTGGGCGGGGTCAATATCAGGACAGAACTTTCAGATGAAAAAGAAATAACAGCAATAGGCTTTGCCAACGACCGCTTTACAAGCATAGGTTTTGCCAAAGGCTTTGGCGACGAGGGCAGACCACAAAGCAGCATTAACAATTCAAGGCTATTTGGCTCTTTCCTAAGCACCAACTACTCCTACAAGAATAGATACCTGCTCGATGCCACCCTTAGGATAGATGGTTCATCTAAATTTGGTCTGGAGAATAAACTGGCCCCATTCTGGTCGGTAGGCCTGGGCTGGAACCTGCACCAGGAAAAGTTTCTGGCCGATAATCCGGTGATCAGTCAATTACGCTTAAAGGTATCCACCGGTCTTACCGGATCAGTAGAGTTTGCACCCTATCTGTCAAGGACCACCTATAAATACCTGAACGGCAACTGGTATTCCACCGGGATCGGAGCTATTGTAAATAACTATGGCAATGAAAACCTGTCCTGGCAAAAAACGCAGATGACAGATATCGGTATTGACCTCGGACTTTTTCACGACCGGGTTTTTATAAGTCCAAGAATCTACAGAAAGTTTACCAAAGACATCCTGGCCGACATTACACTACCACCTTCCACAGGCTTCTTTTCCTACAAAGAAAACCTGGGAGATATGGAGAATAAAGGCGCAGAAATCTCCATCAAATGGGACGTGATACGTAAAAAAGACTGGTCCATCAATTTCACCGCAAATATGGTGGCCAACAGGAATAAAATCGTGCGCATCTCAAATGCCCTGAAAAAATATAATGACCGGGCCAATGACCTGCAATCTGTAGATCCCAAAGATGGCGGATTTAAAGGTATCCCATTGCTGCGGTATAATGAAGGGCAGTCTATTAACGCCATCTATGCCGTTCCCTCTCTGGGCATTGATCCTGAAAATGGAAGAGAATTATACCGGAAAAAAGACGGAACGCTTACCTACGCCTACGATAAAAGCGATATCGTGGTTGTCGGGAATGCCGATCCAAAAGCAAACGGTTTCTTCAGCACCACCTTCACCTATAAAAGATTCATGCTGAGCGCAACCTTTGAAACCCATTTTGGAGGAGACATGTATAACCAGACGCTGGTAGACCGGATTGAAAATGCAGATCCAAGATACAATGTCGACAAACGCGTATTTGAAGAAAAATGGAAAAAAAGCGGCGATGTAGTTTTCTATAAGAACATAGCCGATCTGGGTACAACAGAAGTCAACTCCAGATTTGTACAGCCCGACAATATGATCAATTTAAGTTCCCTGTACCTGTCTTATGATCTGGATAAGAAATATGCATCCAAATTAAAAATGTCTAATCTGAGGTTTTCTGCTACCGCAAATGACCTTGCCCGCTGGTCGTCTGTAAAGCAGGAAAGAGGAATTGATTATCCATTTGCCAGAAGTTTAACTTTTTCAATAAACGCCACTTTTTAATAGATAAAGAATATGAAACTAAGACTGATCATAAGCTTGCTTTTGCTTATCGCAACCATAAGTTCGTGTAAAAAATGGCTGGAAGTGGAACCCGAATCTGAGATCTCTGCGCCTGTGTTGTTTAGCACAGAGAACGGTTTTATGGAGGCCCTCAACGGAATTTATAACCGCTGCTCGGAAACAGACCTGTATGGAAAGGAACTTACATTTGGTACACCCGAAGTGCTGGCTCAAAATTACACCATGGGCTATAATGAAGGACTGAACTATACACCAACCAGCCAGTATAATTACAGCAACAGCAAGTTCATAGAACGAAAAGATAAAATATGGGCAGGGCTTTATAATGCAATTGTAAACGCCAATCTGATTCTGGAAAATGTAGATAAAAAGAAAAACATCTTTACCGGGGTGAACTATGGCCTGATCAAAGGCGAAGCCCTGGCGTTACGGGCCTATCTTCACTTTGACCTGCTTAGATTATTTGCACCATCCTATCTCAGAAACGCTGCCGGGAAAGGTATACCATATGCCAATGCTTATACCAAAGACATTACGCCCATGTCCAGTGTCTCAGAAGTAATAGAAAAAGCTCTGACAGATCTCGAAGCCGCTAAAAAACTGCTGGCACAAGATCCGATCCGTAGTGCAGGATATCTGGTTAACTACCCTGTCGTTACCGACACCACGACCAATACCGAAGAGCGCGCGAGCATACCTTTCCTCCAAAACAGAAGACACCGGTTGAACTATTACGCCGTATGTGGCGAACTTGCCCGGGTTTATCTGTATAAAAATGACAAAACGAATGCCCTAAATAACGCCTTGGAGGTGATCAATGCAAAAAAGTTTCCCTGGACTTTAAAAGCAGATTTTAATGCATTTGAAGAAGCCAAAAAAGACAGAATTCTCTATAAAGAACTCGTCTTTGCCTGGTATATTCCCAAATCCTGGTATGTGCCAGGAGCCACTGAAGACATCAAGGAAAACTGGTTTGTTACCGGCACGCGAGGTTTATACCTCAATGAAGATGCCGCCAAATCCATATATGAAACCAGCACAGGCACAATTGACCTGCGGTTTAAGAATTGGCTTTCCATAACCGGCGTGGGCGCGGCGAAAACTTACGACATTGTCAAATACAACAGGAATTCGCAAAGTGATGCCTCAACGGCCAATTTGCACTACTTGATGGCGCCTGCTATCCGGTTAAGTGAACTGTATTACATAGCCGCCGAATGCACTTATCCTTCAGATCCGCAAAAAGCAATAACCTATATCAATACCGTACGCTTCCAGCGCGACAAAGAAGACCTGAATGTAAACTCCCAGGAAGAATTTACTGTAGCACTGATTAAAGAATGCCGTAAAGAATGGCTTGGAGAAGGGCAACTTTTCTACATGTACAAAAGATTAAACAGGTCCATTATCGGGCAAACCGGCACAACGATTCCGGCAACAGACAAGATCCTGGTGTTGCCACTTCCCCAGGATGAGGTTGTATATGGAGGCAGATAAACAACAGGCATAAATACTAATCATACGAATTATGAAATTCTATATATTAATCCTATTCGCACTTCTTAGCCTTGCATCATGCAAGCGGGCAGAAGAAATGAAATTTGACCATCCGGCGGGTATTTATTTCGACATCCATTTTGACAGCAGAAAAGACAGCATTGTATCCACTTTCGCCTATAACCCCACAAAATTACAAGATACCATATGGATTCCTGTACGCATCTCTGGTGTTACCAGCCCAACGCCTAGAACATTCAAAGCCCGTATAGAAACCGACTCCTCCAGCGCCGAACCCAATTTGCACTATGAGCCACTTAAGGCCTCCTATATCATGAATGCAAATAAAGGGCTTGCCTACCTTCCGTTTATCATTTACAATAAGGATAAGGAGCTGGAAAACCGTTCCGTTTCTGCGGTCATTAAGCTGGTGGAGTCAAGTGACTTTAACATCCAGAACCCTTACTGGATTAGTGCAAAGGTGGTTTTTTCCTCCAAACTGGAAAAGCCAGGCTGGTGGGACTTATGGCCATTGCCCCCTTATTCAAGAGTAAAACATGAACTTTTCATCCTGGTTACTGGCGTAAAAGAACTCAGTACAGATGGTCTGGATGCGCCAAAGAACCTTTATATCACCGGATTATTGACCACTATGCTCAACAATCCTTTTGACTGGGTAGCCAAAAATGCAGCCAAAGGCTACAAATTGGAAGAAGTGATCCCTGGTAATACCGACAGCTATTATTTCTTCAACACAGGAAATCCAACCAAGAAAACACTTCTGAGGAAGAACAAGGAAAACGGTAAATACTATTTTATAGACGAGAATGGGAAAGAGGTTATTTAAACAAAAAGATATGAAAAGATTAATACTATTGATGCTGCTATTTACGATTGTAATTTCAGCTTGTCATAAAGATCTTGGTCATTACGACATCGATATGCCCGAAGTACCGGTGGTTTCCAACCTGGATTCAGTATATACTGCAAAAGTAGGCGATAGTCTCGTGATCAAACCTGCAGTTACGCTTAAAAGCCAGGCAGACATTGAACTGCAATGGCGGATCTCCGTCATAGAAGGTACAGACCTCATGTATACAGGTGCATCACTAAGGATCATCTTTGGCCTGCAGGCCAAAAGATATCCGGCACAGCTAACCGTATACAATAAAACCAATGGGATGAAATATTTCCATAAGTTCTTTATTGACGGAGGAACAGAATTTTCCAAAGGAACAGCTGTTTTAAGTGAAGAGAATGGTATAAGCCAATTTTCCTTCATCAAACCGGATGGGACAGTGCAGGCCCGTTTATATAAAGCGATCCATCGCAAAGACCTGCCGCCTCATCCCATGAATCTGATGTTGCTCAGAAACCGAAATACAGGTGGTACCCTGTTAGGCTACTGGATCATTACCAAAAATGGAGGCGTCCGTCTGGATGCCAATACCATGACTGAAGACCCTAAATATCCTAATCAACTTTCTGATAACTTCTTTGTTGCACCAGACCAGTTGGAAGTAGGCGCTTTAAAACCACACTTTCAGGGCGTATTGATGGGGGTGATCAACGGCACACTCTACGGAGGTACCACCAACACCTGGGATCAGGCACCAACTTATGGCATGTTTGCTCCGGCTGAAGGTAATTACGTATTGGACCCATCTTTTGTAATGACCATGGCAGATGCCGGAACCAGCTTTATCGGTTTTGAGCGCAACCGAAAACAGTTCCTCCGGTTTAATGTGTACAGCGGGCCTACCTATTTTGATACCCAGTATGGCGTAGCCCCATCACCAGCTTTCGACCCGACAAATGTAGGTATGGAATTACTACATATCGAACAGCTCAACAATACAGATTGTTATGCCTATTGCAAGGCCTCTGACGGTAAGATCTATGAACTGCATTTTACAGTGAAATTTACGGGACCGTTTGAATTCAATGCACTGGGCAAACGCATCTTTAGCCGCCCAGACCTCATTACCCCAGCCACCAAATGGCAAGGTGCAAAAAATGGTCTGATCTATATGGCCGCGGGTTCAAAAGTCTACAGATACAATCCAATAAACGAAGACATGAAAGAACTGCTTACAGATTTTGGAGGAAAGACCGTATCCATGGTTAAACTGTCTGAAAACGAAGAAAGCCTCATGGTAGGCACAGAAGGAACCATCTATTACCTTGATATTACAACTGGAAAGAACGGTAGCCTCCTTAAAAAGCAGGAAGGCATACCGGGTGCACCAATAGACATCACCATTAGAACAAACTAACTCTAAAATATGAATTTGAAATTTTTAATACTCGCTCTGCTGGCTCCTGCAATTGCAGCAGCACAAAGTCCTAATTTTACCATTACCGGCAAAATAGGCAACCTGAACAAACCTGCCAAGATCTACCTGGACTACAGTGCAGAAGGGAAGGGGGCAACCGATTCCGCAGTACTGTTGAATGGAACCTTTAAGTTTACTGGGCACATTGAAGGTATTGCCTCTTCAAGAATGACCCTTTCACGCGAAGGGATAAAAGATAAAGAGATTTATGCCACAGGTACAGGTGATGTAATTTACGTAAGCTTTGGAAAGGAAAACATCCATATCAGCTCGCCAGATTCACTCTATAATGCTAAATGGACGGGATCTAAAGTTTACAATGAGCTCCAGGCTTTTAATAAAGCCGTTGGCCCCACCGTGATGACGGTGCACCACAATGCCAATGTTTTGCTGGGAAGGGCAACTCCGGAGCAGCAAAAGGATACAACCTACTTCAAATCTATTGATAAAACTGTAAAGGCTTTAAGGAAATCACGTGGGGAAAAAATGCTGGCTTTTGCCAAAGCAAATCCTGCATCGGAGTTTGCACTGCAAGGCTTGTCGGAACTGGTTAGCGGTTATGCTCTAAAGTCAGACCAGGCACTGGCAGTATTCAATAAACTGAGTCCGGAACTGCGCTTATCTTACACAGGACAGGGTTTGTACAAATTGCTGAACGCAGATACCATGACCGCTCTTGGTGCCCCGGCACCTAATTTTACCCAAAATGATGTCAATGGCAAGGCCATGTCTTTATCAGACTTCAAAGGAAAATATGTATTGGTAGAATTTTGGGCCAGCTGGTGTTCACCTTGCCGTGCGGAGAGTCCTAACCTGTTAAAACAATATGCCCGCTTTAAAGACAAAGGTTTTGAGATCCTTGGCGTATCTGTAGATAGTGATAAAGCCAAATGGCTGGAGGCGATCAAGAAGGATGGATTGACCTGGCCACAAATTTCAGATCTCAAAGGATGGGACAATGATGCCCGCAAAGTGTATGGCATCTCCGGTGTACCTGCAAATTTCCTTATCAGTCCTGAAGGAAAGATCATCGGATCGCACCTAATGGGAGAAAAACTAAACAAAAAACTTAGTGAATTGATGCCGGATTAAGGTAATTCGCATTAAAAGAGAGCATTCTAATTGGAACGCTCTCTTTTAAGAATTCTTAATATTATACCTAATGAGGTATAAAACTATTCTAAACTAGAATAATATACCCTATCGGGTATTATTTTAATTATTTTTGTATATTAGTACCCTAAAGGGTATAATATGAAGCCAATTGTTGCATTTATCAAAGAAAAAAGGAAAGCTTTAAAACTTTCTCAGGTTGATCTTGCCTTTAAATCTGGTGTTGGACTCCGTTTCGTTCGAGAATTGGAACAGGGGAAAATGACGCTTCGTTTAGACAAAGTTAACCAGGTATTAGCCCTCTTTGGTAAGCAAGTGGGGATAACTGATCTTGATCCTATAAAAGAGGAGGGAGATTAATCATGAAGAAAGCAAAAGTATATTATGATGAAAAACTAGCTGGTTATCTTGAGAAAACCGATTCCGGTTATCGTTTTTTATATGACAACTCTTATATTAAAGAACCAGGAGCAAAACCAGTAAGCCTTACTCTACCAATTTCGATTTATCCTTATAACAGTAACATCCTATTCCCATTTTTTGACGGGTTAATTCCAGAAGGATGGCTCTTAAATATTGCAAAGGAATATTGGAATTTTAAAAGTAATGATCGTTTTGAGTTATTGGCTACACTATGCAGAGATACAATTGGTGCAGTAACAGTTATTGGAGAGGAGGAAGAAAATGAGTAATTGCCTCTTTTGTTACCAGCCAGTAGAAGAAGGTACTTATCATGCCAAATGCTGTAAAAAAATGTTTGGAATAAATGAAATACCTACACTTACATTAAATAAAGGTCTAGTTAATGATCTGGCAAAAATGACAGTTAACAACAGAATTGCCATAACGGGTGTACAGCCTAAGCTTTCTGTCGATCTTGAAAATGTAACGGGAACTGAAAAGCGTCTCACCATTGTGGGATTATGGGGAAACTATATCTTAAAACCACAAAATATACATTATCCACAAATGCCTGAAGTAGAAGATTTGACAATGCATCTGGCAGAGCTATTCAAACTCAAAACGTGTAAGCATTGTTTGCTTAAAGCTTCAGATGGTCAGTTGGTATATATCGCTAAAAGATTTGATAGAAATAAAAGGCAAAAAATACATATGGAGGATTTCTGTCAGATTGGCGAATTTCAAACCGAACAGAAATATGATAGTTCGTATGAGCGTTGTGGAAAACTTATTACAAAGTATTGTACAAATTCAGGATTGGATTTAGTTAACTATTTCGAGTTAATAATATTTTCTTTTCTTTCTGGAAACAATGATATGCATATGAAGAATTTTTCAGTACTCCACCAACAAGATGAAATTGTTCTTTCTCCTGCATATGATCTGATCAACAGTAATCTTATCAATCCAAAAGACAAAGAGGATGTAGCGCTTAGCCTGAATGGAAAGAAGAAAGAACTCGGCAGGAAAGATTTTGATATGCTAGCCAGTGTATTGAAGATTTCAGATAAAATAGTTAAAAGGATATTAGATAAGTTTAGTGAAAATACAGATAAGGTATTCAAGTTGATAGATATGTCATTTATGACTAACGAATATAAAACCCGTTATAAAAGCATCTGGACTGAAAAACTTAATAGGTTAAAGTAAATGATATTAAACAAAATGCGATAATCGCTGTTTGCTAAGCTATGATGGATAGCGGAAATAAATACGGACTTTGGCATCGTTTAGCACGGATTGCCCTTGGAGCCTTTTTAGTTTTTGCAGGCACCAGTCATTTAACCTTTGCCCGTGTTGAGTTTTCAGCCCAGGTACCTAAGTGGTTGCCCATGGATACAGATCTGGTGGTGGTTCTGTCTGGCCTGGTAGAAATAGGCTTAGGTTTACTGCTGGTATCTGGCTGGCGGAAATCAATGGTTGGTTGGATTGTTGCCGCTTTCTTTGTTGCCGTTTTTCCTGGAAATATTTCTCAGTTCTTAACGCATACAGATGCATTTGGACTAAATTCCGATCTCAGCAGAGGCATAAGGTTGTTGTTTCAGCCGGTTTTGGTCATATGGGCGCTTTGGTGTACAGGAGCATGGGCTGCCTGGAGAAATGCTGCGCATAGATAGAAGAGATCACCATGATTACTAAAACTACGCTAATCCATCCAAATTTCTTTTTCTGAAAACACTATTTCATTTGTCAATAATCCTGATTATCTTTACGTAATCGTCTCACAATCTGTATAATATAGTTTACTCATATTAACGCTTTGAACTATGTCCATCAAATCTCTCTCCCAGCAGGAGATGCAGCAGCATTGCCAGGCACAGATTTTGTCTTTAGGGAATAATATTGCCAGTAAAATCCTTAAAATCGAAGACATCGGAGACTACATCCCCGGCAGTGTCATGGTTCAGGACCTCAGCAGCCTCACCAATACCTATATGAATCAGACCGGATGCGATTACCTTAAACACAGCAAAGAAGAACTACAAGCATTGGGGCCAGAATATTTCAGCCGGTTTTTCCCTGCCGAAGAAATCACCGTAATCAAAAACGATCTGTTCCAATTCGTCAAAGAAGGAGACGCCAATAAAGTATTCTCTTTTTTCCAACGGGTAAGACCAGACGCAAACAATGACTACAAATGGTATTTTACCACCTCCAGGCTATATCCCTCAAACGAACCTGGAAATGCCCTTAAAATGATCCATATTGCTTTCTCCGTAAACAATATGAGCTATGCGGGCAGGAAGCTCAGTAACCTTGTAGAAGATGACGTTTTTATCCGGAAAAACCTCCACCGTTTCAATCTCCTGTCCCGGAGAGAAAAAGAAATCATCCGGCTTATCGTAGAAGGGAAAAGCAGTTTTGAAATCGCCACCTGTTTATACCTGTCCATCCATACCGTAAACAACCACCGTAAAAACATCATTCACAAACTGGAAACCAATTCCCTTTCCCAGCTCATCAAATTTGCGGTGTCTTTCGGCATCATCTAAAGGCTAAACTGCCTTTAAAACAACTGAATATTAACATTCTGTAATGACTAGGTTTAGCTATTTTATGCAAACATAATTATGGCGATATTGTAGTAGAAATTATGAAAAGATACAACGAACCCATTGAACTCATCATAGAATACCGCCAGGATCCTCTGATGAAAACAGTGCCAGATATCGCGGCCGATCTGGAAGCCGCAGGTATTCCGGTGGAAAAAACAGCACCCCTGTTTAAACAAGTTGTTGAATCCAAAGATCTGCCCGCAGATTCCGAACTGACCACCAAGGTGACCGTTAGAACGGCTGTGAACGATGTAGAAGTACATCCCTGGGATCTTGCCCATGCCGCTCTGAACTCCAGTACCAATTACCGGTTTATAGAACCCGATCTGTGGCAGGAATATACGGTAGACGATAAGATGCCAGATCATTTCGATACCACCTCCGCCAAGTCATTTGGTACCGAAGCCAAAGGAGATGACGTAGACCCAGACTGGCCGCCATCACAAAACCTGGTCTGGCATCTGGACGATGACCATTCACAACTCGGAAGCGCCCGGAAGGAAGTGGCCGAGCTTGACGATTACGTTGTTCGTATAGGTCATCTGGATACCGGCTATACGGACCATTTTGCCATTCCGCAGAAAATAAGAGACAACCCTTATCAGCAGAACTTTATAGAAGACGAACAAGTAGATAAGGCCGTGGATATTGGGAGCAAAGGCATGCTCAGACAGCCCTATCATGGTACTGGAACCGGAGGTGTTTTAGCTGGCGATAAAATCCAGCTGACCACAGCTACCGGCGACTTTAATGATTATCTGGGTGCAGCCTATTTTGCAGAGGTGATCAGCTGCCGGATCTCTAAATCAGTGATTCTTTTTAAAACCAGCGCCATTGCACAAGCACTGAATTACCTGACAGATCTTGTGCATAACGGAACCCAGGTGCATGTGGTATCCATGAGCATGGGAGGTGCCCCCTCAAGGGCATGGGCAGATGCCGTAAATGCGGCTTATGATGCAGGCATAACCATTGTAACCGCTGCCGGAAATAACTTTGCAGGTCTGCCCACCCGCCATGTCGTTTATCCGGCCCGTTTTCAGCGGGTTATAGCCGCCTGTGGAGTGACCTATAATAACGCGCCCTATTACACCAGCCTGATCAATGAAATGCAGGGCAATTATGGGCCATCCAAAGACATGCAAAAGGCACTCGCTGCTTTCACACCCAATATACTCTGGGCTAATTACACAACCGGAAAAGTACAGTTCAACGGTGCAGGAACCTCTTCTGCAACACCACAAATCGCAGCCGCTGCCGCCATTTATTATAAAAAGAACCACCAGGAACTGGATGCAGCAGAACCCTGGCAACGTGTTGAAGCGATTCGGAATGCCTTGTTCAGCACCGCAAAAAAGACTGTTAAACCTGGATTTGGTGATTATTCCCAATACTTCGGCAATGGAATTATACAAGCTTCTGATGCCTTGAAAGTGCCTGTGAAAACTGATCTCGCGCAAACCCCGGAAGACAGTTCACCCTGGTTCCCGATTTTAAATACTCTATTTAAAGAAGTACCCGATGAAAAACAACAGTCCAGACTAGACATGTTCAATACCGAGTTATGGCAGTTGTTGTACAGTTATCCGGAACTCGCCCGTCAAATTGGCGATGATGAAGTAGACTTTAACGAAATCAACGCACTCCGTTGGGATGCCTTTGCAAATGCCGTAATGGAACATCCAGCGGCATCAAAAACACTAAAAGCATTTTTAAAAAGTAAATTCAATTGAACTAACCCCATAACGATATAGAGATGGCAAAGAAGATCGTCCTTAGCCTTGAAGGTAAACTCAAAAAGAAATATGGGGCCAATATAACCCAGCTTAAAACTATATTTAGCAGCCTGGTTGCTGCAGATGCTGCGAAGGGATTATCAACACTCATTCTTTATGTCGATGATGTGGCAACTGCCGGGAAATATGGCTATCCCATTCCAGCAACCTTTGATGAAGCGGCTTGTAAGAATATTGTAGACCAGATCTATTGGAAAGAAAGCCCCGAGTATCTGGCTATTTTTGGCGCCCAGGACATCTTCCCCTTTCAACAGCTGGTTAATCAGCTTCACCAGCCAGGCGTTGCAGGCAGTGACCCAGATGCATTTATTCCATCAGATCTTCCTTATGCCTGCGATTCCCCCTATAGTACCGACTGTAACGCCTTCACCAGCCCTACGCGTGTAGTTGGCAGAATTCCTGATATGCCCTTAAACGACCAGGAAGAAGGGACCGGAGACATTGAGTATGTAAAAACAGTCATTGAAAGCATCAACACTTCAGTACCCGCCGATCCGGATATTTTTAAAAACTATTTCGCCATCTCTGCCGATGTCTGGACAGGATCCACACAGATCAGTTTGAGAAATACGTTTAGCAATGCTTTCCAGATGAAAATCAGTCCGCCTGATCTGGCAGGGGGCTATAGTGCTGCCGAAATAGGCGCCCTTCCTCACTTCTTTAACCTCCATGGTGCACTCAGCAGGCCGAGCTTCTATGGACAAAAAGGCGGTAGTTATCCTGAAGCATTACGTCCGGCCGATCTGTTTGGAAAGGTCAGTTCCGGAACCTTTGTGTCTGCAGAATGCTGCTACGGGGCACAATTACTCCCTTTGGGGATAGGAATGAGCATCGCTAGTACTTATCTGTTAAACAAAGCTACAGTCTTTATGGGCAGTTCTACTGTAGCCTACGGACCAGCATCAGGGCAAGGCTTGGCAGATCTGATGTGTCAGTATTTTAGCATCAATATCCTGAATGGTTCTTCCAGCGGTAGTGCACTTTTGTCTGCACGTCAAAAGTTCCTCAGCGTGAGCGGACCAACCCTCGATTTCCATGAATTGAAAACCCTGGCACAATTCCATATTCTCGGAGACCCGTCTATACATCCCGTACAATCTCCAGAGCCTAAGCAAATGAACACTATTGAAGACAGGAGGTTTACTTTGCAGGCAAAAGGCATCAATCTTGGTCTAACCATTCCCAGTACGGAAAAAATCAGCGATTCAAGATCTCAAAACCCGTTATTGGAGTTTCCATCACTCCAAAATCTGGTTAAATTTGGAGTGGCAGATCTGAAAACGGTTTTTGAGGTTGATGAAGTATTCAATAATGATTTTGCTATTGCTGCTCATAACTTTGTTGATGTAGGTAATCTGGCTGGCCGACAGAAAGTTCGTTACCATGTGTTCCAAAAAGGAAGTATCTTTGATAATGGAATCTGTGATCTGAAAGTCCTTGTTGTTAAAGAACGTGGTAATCAGTTCATGGGCTACCGCGAATACTTAAGCAGGTAAATGATGAAACTTACCGGAAAGATCATTCTAAAGCCCTTTGCTACAGGCTCTAAAAGTGAGCATGATGCAGTGTACCTGGAAACCACTACAGGAGATTACCTTCTTCAGCGGAAGGAAGACAATCCATTTGAATGTTCTGACCTGGAAAGTTTCGCAGGGAAAAATGTAACCGTAGAAGGAGAATTGACTGATTACCTTTTTATAGCGAATGATGTTACAGAAGAGGAATAAAGAATAGCAGGAGGTTGTATTGTATCTCGATGATGCTAACTATTCGATATTAATGTTAAAATGGATATTATTATATTCATTTTAGTTATATTTGGATATAATAATATCCATTATGAAATCAAGGAAGGTCATTGTATTTCCCAAATATCAAAAAATTTGGGATCAACTTGGTGAGAATATCAAGTTAGCCCGAAAACGTAGGAAACTAACTGCTATTCAGCTTGCCGAACGTGCTGCTATTGACCGGGTAACCCTCCGCAAGATAGAGCAGGGTGATCCTACTGTCTCTATGGGTTCTTATTTTAATGTTCTGAGAGCATTAAATTTGCAAGAGGATTTCCTTAAACTCGCTGTAGACGATGAACTTGGCAGAAAACTTCAGGACTTAGATCTGTTAAAGTAATGGCAGCTACAAAAACAGATATATGGGTGTACGCTCACTGGAAGGGAATGACCAGCCCAAAATGCATTGGTGTAATATCTGCACAGCAAAGTAAAGGGAGCAGGATATTCGGCTTTGAGTACAATAAAGATTGGTTGAAGTCAAATCAGGTATTCTTACTTGATCCAGAAATTGGATTATATTCAGGTACTCAATATCCAGTTAAAAAAGACAATTTTGGTGTATTTATGGATTCAATGCCCGATACCTGGGGTAGAAAGCTCATGCTTCGTCGTGCTGCACAAACAGCCCGAATAAAAGGAGAGTCAATACCAAAACTTTATGAGATTGACTTCTTGTTAGGCGTCCACGATACTTCAAGAATGGGGGCACTTCGATTCAAATTGGATCCGGAAGGTCCTTTTCTAGATGACAACAAGAATAATCCAACCCCACCGATAACGCATTTGCGAGAGCTGCAGGCTAGTGTTAAAGCATATGAAGAAGATGAAGAAGGAAAAAATGGGGATGAATGGATTCCAATTCTTTTTGCACCCGGGTCATCGCTGGGAGGAGCAAGGCCAAAAGCGAATGTTATTGACTTAGATGGGCATTTATGTATTGCAAAATTTCCTTCGAAATCAGACACAACCGACAAAGCAGCATGGGAATATCTGGCATATGAACTCGCTGGCAGAGCAGGAATCAATATGTCTATTTGCAATCTAGAAAAAGTAAGAGGTCCATACCATACATTTTTGTCGAGACGATTTGATAGAGAAGCCGAACAACGGATTCATTTCGCATCAGCAATGACCATGACTGGGAACAGTGAAGATATCATTAGAGATAACACTCCAAGTTACCTTGAAATAGCAGAATTTATACAAACTTATGGTTCAAATATAAAGGTAGACCTCCATCAATTGTGGAGAAGGATTGTGTTTCATATGGCGATCTCCAATACTGATGATCATTTTAGGAACCACGGGTTTTTACTGGAAGAAAAAGGCTGGAGATTGTCGCCAGCCTATGATATTAACCCCTCAATAGATAAAAATGGACTGGCTCTAAATGTTGACATGGATAATAATGCACTGGATTTTGAGCTAGCTAAAAGTGTTGGTCATTTTTTTCAGCTTAATGGAGATCAGATGGATCAAATTCTCCATGAAGTCGTTACTGCTGTGAAGGATTGGCGAGTACTAGCATCGAAATTGGGTATATCCCGGGCAGAGCAGGAAACGATGTCTCCTGCATTTAGATTAGTTACAGGATAAATGGCTGGACCAGCCATTTATCAAGTCAATACCTAGCTCTTCCTTTCATAGTACATCACAATAGATGCCTTTTGAATGGTGTTAGACCATAAATTGAAACCAACAACAGCAGGATTTGTACTGGAATCAATATCCAATTTGTCCGCTTTTAAGGCATAAACCGTGAATATATACCGATGCGGACCATGATTTACAGGTGGACATGGGCCACCAAAGCCTTTAATGCCATAATCTGTAATACCTTGCACTGCATTGGCCGGAAGCAATTTGCCGTCCAGGCTCCCTGCGCCGCTAACCAATTCCTTTACACTAGCCGGTATATTAAATACCACCCAATGCCAGAAACCGCTGCCAGTTGGCGCATCAGGATCATATACCGTTACCGCAAAACTTTTTGTTCCCTCAGGTGCGTTTTCCCAGGACAATTGTGGTGATACATTGGCTCCCTCACAGCCAAAACCGTTAAACTCCTGCTTTTTTGTTCCTTGTCCTCCAATCTCTTTACTCCTCAAAGTAAAGGTTTGTGCGTTTGTTATGGCTGTCAAAGCGAACAATATCATAACTGTTAAAATTATCCTTTTCATACAACAAATTTTTACACAAAGGAAGCATGAAATAGCTCGGTTTACGATCTCTTAAAGCTCAAAAAATGTTGCTAAAAGTTCAATTTTAAGCTTTGAATTGTCTAGGAGTTACCTTGTATTCTGTTTTAAAAGCCTGGGTAAAGCTAGACAGACTTTCAAACCCAAGTTCCTCATAGATCTCAGAAGGGCGCTTACCTTCTTTTAAAAGCAGGTCCGTAGCGAATTGCAGACGCTTTTTTAAAAACCACTTTCCAGGAGGCATATTATATATCCTGGTAAACGTCCTTTTAAAGGTAGACAGGCTCATGTTGTTTAAAAATGCGAGTTCCTCTATTGAAAGCTTTTTTAAACTGTTCTTTTCAATAAGCTCATGAAATTCTTCCTTTTCGTCTGAATAATTAGCTAGAAAAGGATGAAGAAAAGCAGGACCTATTTTACTGACCATGTAATACAAAAACTCATGGAGTTTGTTTTCCATAAAATTGGGTAGTAATAGGTCTGAAATGGTTTCTGTTTTTAACAACGATTGTACAAAAGAGCGGATATATTCATCGTAGGTTAAAACAAGAAAAGGATTGTTATCTGATTTAGGAACAAGGATGTTATTCTTTTTTATAAAGTTGGATACCGCAGTATAATTGAAAAACAGCAGCACACTTTGGTAGTTATTGTTTACTGAAGTCTTTTCCGTCATAATGCAGTTTCCTGCAGAGATCATCATGAACTGATCCTGATTCGTATAGTCGTATTCCTTGCCGTAGTAAATCTCCTTGCTGCCCTCCAATAGAAAGCTGATCACATTCCTGTTGAGTACCGTCATGAGCTTACCAGAGGATTGCTGCATGTGGTAGTCAAAAACAGATACGTTGTTTTTAAGTAAATCAGGGATCTGGAGATCATTTGGTACATTGTATGCTAGGTTTGCCATGTTGCCTTCCAGTTGTTAAATTCCTTTTGACTAACCCTGTATCTGTCTCTTATACACATCTAAAATGGGGGGGGGGGGGGGGGGGGGGGGGGGGGGGGGGGGGGGGGGGGGGGGG
>NZ_JAELTV010000859.1 GCF_016429005.1 Pedobacter sp. ASV19 | reverse complement strand
TGTCTCGTGGGCTCGGAGATGTGTATAAGAGACAGCAATAACACGTTTGCTGACCATCACTAAAATAATCATTACCAATTGATTTAGCCGTAGACGGATTAAAATCTTTGACAATTAAATTGCCGCAGTAAGCATGTTTTTTATCTACGCCAAACTGGCGGTTCCGGAAGTTGTCATCCAATAGCCTGAAGCTATTGGCATCAGCCTCTTTGATCAGATAATCCCCATTACTCGGCACAGATGCATATACCTGGTTCTGATATCGGGTAAATATACCTCCTACCTTCTGTCCTTTATCGATATCCATACTGCCAGGGCCCCTGGACTCCGATAGCGTCATGGACACGATCAGTACCAATGAAAACAATACGGAAACAATAACCACCGTTAGTCCTATACGCTTAATAATGCCTACGTTCATCTTTTATTTACCAGCTTAAACTATTTTCATGTCTGTTTTGTATTATGAAACAATTGAAGTTAGTTATTTACGAACAAAAGCCCAATTGTTTAAAACAATCGGGCTTCATCATGTTCAAATTTGAATCAGACTATAAAAACCAACGCGGTCTGCAATTAATGAAATACAGCTAAGTCTGTCTCTTATACACATCT
>NZ_JAELTV010000858.1 GCF_016429005.1 Pedobacter sp. ASV19 | reverse complement strand
CGGCAGCGTCAGATGTGTATAAGAGACAGCTCCAGGGTAATATAACTCTGCAGGATTTCTATATCCCTTTTGAGGGGGACCAGTTCTGATTTGCATTCGTAAAGCATATATCTCAAAATATCCGATAGCCCAAGTACAATAACCGGGGACTTGGGAGATTGGCTTAGCGTATGAGCATATAAATTATTCAAAGTATTGAAGAGAAAATGCGGATGAATCTGTCCCTTAAGAAAGTTGAGCTCGGCTTGCATGGCAGCCTGCTTTCTTTCATACCACATTTTGAAAAAACTGATCATCAGACAGATCCAAACTACTGTATTGCTCTGTTCGAGCGCATGCATCATATATCGGAGGTTAAAAAATTGCTCCGAAAAGCTACCATCCAGTTTCGACCAATAGAAATCAGGCTTTAACTTCTTGATGCTACTAAAAAGAAAAGGATCAGAGAATAATATTTCAATTGTTCTATATAAACAAAGGCAGCATAAACTAGTTAGCAAAAAAGAAAATCCCAGCATGAAAAACCTTCGGCTGTACAGATATTTCTCTATCAATAAATATCTCAGCGTATAGAAATAAATAAGATGGACAGGAAGCAACATCAGTACAGCAATGAAGGCTGTCTCTTATACACATCTCCGAGCCCACGA
>NZ_JAELTV010000857.1 GCF_016429005.1 Pedobacter sp. ASV19 | reverse complement strand
GTATTAATTAAGAGTCTCGAATCCCAAATTCTCACAATTCGCCAACGAGACAATAGATTAATGCCCATAACGATATTTGTTGTACTTTTGAAGGTGCACTATAGCGTTATGGGCTCTGTTGTAAATCCGTTTGGCGAGGCCGTGAGAAGCCGGGATTACGGTTTATAGAGCCCGCTATAGCGCATCTTCGTTTTTTATAGTGTTATTCAAATTATAGCACTGATCTAGAAAAAGCCCATCTCAGGTTTCTGTAAATTCCAGGAGACTCATTTTAAGTTTAAACCAACTAAAATGAGCATATGGCAAATAACCAAATCATTAAATTTTCTGGCATGCTTAACCAGCATGAATTTAAGGAACGTTACATTTTTATCATCCAGCGTATAGAAAATGGTTTTTCAAAAGAAGACATAGCATTCTTACTCGGCAGATCATCTTATCATGTAATAGACTATGAATCATTCTCTGACCAGGTAAAAATGGACTATGAAGATCATGAGGTGATGGCTGAACTCTTCAAAACGCCCCTTCCTCCAACACCAGCCTTTAACAGCAAAGTAAACAAGGCTGTCTCTTATACACATCT
>NZ_JAELTV010000856.1 GCF_016429005.1 Pedobacter sp. ASV19 | reverse complement strand
AGATGTGTATAAGAGACAGACATTAACCTATTTATCAAAATGAAATTAGCTTTTATAACTTACCAGATTCAGGAAAAATATACTTCTGGAACAGCTTACGATGAGGATGCTGAACTTCTGCGCTTTTTAAAACAAAAAGGAATTCATATAGAGCAGGAAATTTGGAATGATCCTGAAGTAGAATGGGCACAATATGATTTGGCCATTATCAAATCTCCATGGGATTACCATGAGCAAATAGACAAATTTTATTTGTGGCTGGATCGGATCAAATCACTGGATGTTCAGCTGCTGAATTCAACAGATATTGTAAGATGGAACAGCGATAAACATTACCTCAAGGAGATCGCTGATGCTGGACTAAATATCATCCCAACACTGTTTTTGGAAAAAGGTACCACACCAGATATCTCCGGTCTGTTTTTGAAACTGAAAGCAGAACAGTTGATTATTAAACCATGTGTTAGCGCAGGAGCCAAGAATACATGGAATATTCGTGTTGATACCATAGAAACCTATAGAGACAAAATATATGAGCTTCTTAAACAAGAAAGCTATATGGCCCAGCCGTTCATGCCGGAAATAGCAGATGGAGAG
>NZ_JAELTV010000855.1 GCF_016429005.1 Pedobacter sp. ASV19 | reverse complement strand
GAACTGGAATTTATTAAAAACTATGTGGAGCTTGAGAAAATGAGGTATTCCGGGAGTAAAGACATTCGGTTTGAGTTTCCTTCTGAATCGGAATGCTCAGGACTCTATATTGCACCTCTTTTAACTTTTACATTTATTGAAAATGCTTTTAAATATGGGCTAAAATCTAAGACTGGTTCATTGCTGAATCTATGTATAAAAATCGAAGATGGGTGTTTTCATTTTGATGTCGAAAATGATATTGATGATACCAGGAAAACGGCAGATTTTGGAGGTATTGGTCTGGAGAATTCCAGGAAGCGATTACAGCTGTTATATCCGGATAAATATGAATTGCAAATTCAAAATCCCGAAGGATGTTTTAAAGTATCACTAAAATTAGATCTAAAAAATTAATGGAAAAATTAAATTGTGTCATTATTGACGATGAACCTCTGGCAAGGGATGTTGTTGAGTCTTTTGCTAAATCGGTGCCTTTTCTGAATGTTCTTGCCACATTTGAAGATCCTGTTGATGCGCTTTTATTCGTAAAAGATCAGCCTGTTGATATTGTTTTTAGTGATATAGAAATGCCTAAACTGAATGGTTTGGAATTTGTACGTGCGCTGGATAATTCTATAGTTGTTATTTTCATTACGGCTTACCGGGATTTCGC
>NZ_JAELTV010000854.1 GCF_016429005.1 Pedobacter sp. ASV19 | reverse complement strand
GCTATAGCCAATACCTCCTTTTCAACCCCCGACGATTTTATTTATTTAATCAGCCTGGTCTCATTTGGCAGTATGACCAAAACTTCGCTCATCAAGCTAAACATCCACGAAAAATCTGCCGGAATACAAATCATCAACAGACTAATCAAAAATGGATTGGTGGAACAACACGCTTTAGATAGCGACAAAAGGAACAAAATGATTCATATCACCCAAAAAGGAAAGGAACTTCTGGATCAAAGCATGCAAAATATTAGAAAAGCCTCCAGTAGCGTTACAGAACCACTATCCTACAGTGAGAAAATGAACCTGATCAGTGTACTTTTAAAACTGGAAAAGTTTCACCAGGCCGAATCAAATGGTACATTTTAATTGAAATCCCTCTCAAGAATATCATTCATACAATGTTCTGCCAAGGCAGTAATTGTTAGAAAAGGATTAACTCCAATACTGCCAGGGACCAGCGCCCCATCTGTTACATACAAACCCTTATATCCTTTAATACGTCCGTAATTATCCGTAGCTTCACCCAAAGCAATTCCACCAAGGGGATGATAACATATATCAGCACCAAACCCTTTGTCAAACAGCAAACCAGCAGAAGTACCGCCATTTGCTTCATTCATTTTTTTAACAAAAAACTTTGCATTGTCTA
>NZ_JAELTV010000853.1 GCF_016429005.1 Pedobacter sp. ASV19 | reverse complement strand
GGCTATAAGACCCGGGAGCTGACTGTAAAGTCACTGAAGACTTATTCTGTGATCAAACTGGAGGTGAATACCGGTGAATTGGATGAGGTAGCCGTAACTTATACTGGTTATCAGAAAATCAAAACGGAACAGCTGACAGGATCTGTGAGTTCTATCAATACAAAAGCATATGAATCTGTAATTACCACGAATAATTTCCTGCAGGGTCTCCAAAACAAATTACCAGGCTTGCTGATTAATAATGATCTGAAATTTGAAGGTAATTCATTATTCCAGGTGCGCGGTATTTCTACCATTTCAGCCAATAAACAGCCTCTGGTGGTGGTTGATGGTTATCCGACAGAACTAAGTCTGGATGCGATAAATCCCAATGAAATAGAATCTGTAACCTTATTAAAAGATGCTGCCGCAGCTGCTATTTATGGTGTCCGTGCCTCTAATGGGGTGATCATTGTGGAACGCAAAAAAGCAAAAAGAGGGGATACTAAATTTGAATTCCGGAGTACACTGAGCATTACCCCGAAGGAAGATTATAGTACCTATAGATTGGCGCCTGTAAAAACGCCGATGAACTACAGAATTGATTCCTATTACAGGAATGGTGGACAAGGCCGTGATTATTATATTAAAAACCCGGGGTTGTATGCTCCTGGAAC
>NZ_JAELTV010000852.1 GCF_016429005.1 Pedobacter sp. ASV19 | reverse complement strand
GTCGGCAGCGTCAGATGTGTATAAGAGACAGTCTTCATGAAATTGTGATTCCCTATCATATAGCCACTATATCTGTTGATTTTGTGGCATTAGAATATTCTGGGCAGGAACAGATCAATTACGCGTACTATATGGATGGATGGGATAAAGACTGGAATGAAGTTGGAAAGATACGGTCAGCTTATTATTCCCGGCTGGATCCCGGTAGCTATAAACTTTATATTAGATCGACGAATGCAGATGGATTATGGAATGGTAATGAAAGAGTAATCCATATTGTGATACTACCTCCATGGTATCGAACCTGGTGGGCTTATATTTTTTACCTGCTCGTGGTTGCATTAGGCTATTATGTTTATCATGTGTACAGGAACCGTCAACGGAAGTTGAAAAATGAAATTGATCTGGCTAATCTAAAAGTAGAACAGGAAAAAGAACTCAATGAAAAGAAAATCAGTTTCTTTACGAATATTTCTCATGAACTGCGAACGCCTTTAACCCTAATCGTAAATCCGATAAAAGACATTTTACATAAGGGAGAACATAATGAAGAAACAGATGCTCTTAATATTGTGTATCGAAACTCCAGAAGACTATTAAGTCTGGTAGACCAGTTGCTGTTGTTTAGAAAAACAGAGAGTGAAAACGATACCCTC
>NZ_JAELTV010000851.1 GCF_016429005.1 Pedobacter sp. ASV19 | reverse complement strand
CACATCCGCTTTTAATAAAAAGGGTTGTGTACCCAATTGGAAGGAAACAGGCTTAATATTTAAGCGGGTACCTTTCAGTGTGCCATCCTGATTAGCCAGTGAAGCATCAACTTCAATATGTTCTAAAGCCTGATCAAAATTCTTCGTCTTTATCCGTCCGTTATTCAAATGAATAGTAGCTTCCGTTACCGGAAATAATCTCTTTCGTTTATGATAACTCCCTTTGGTTTTTACATCCAGATTCAGTACTCCGCTTAAATCCAAATCCTTTACCGGATAAAAACTTTTCAGTTCAGCAAAATTAAACACCGATTTTAAGTCTGAATTTATGGTGATGTTATCCGCAGTCCGGAAATTCACAAAACCACGAATATAATTATCTAATGCCTGGATATGAATTTGGCTGATATCAAACCAGGTACTTTTATATTGTCCGTCCTTGTTTTCACCGATAAGGTTGAAATTAATATGATCAATAGCCACCGGCAGGGAAGCGTATTTAAAATACCCCCCGGTAAGAGAAGATTTCAGATCAAACCTGGGAATCGTTGCAATAACGGTATCTATCTGCCTGATTCCACTTCTGACTACTTTCTGTCTCTTATACACATCTGACGCTGCCGACGAACGT
>NZ_JAELTV010000850.1 GCF_016429005.1 Pedobacter sp. ASV19 | reverse complement strand
AGATGTGTATAAGAGACAGGAATACACCTTATTTGAAAGAGAAGGTGAATCAGTTGATTGTAGCGAGTTACAATCCTGGATTGTCTGCTGATCGAAATGGCAGACTGGAATTTTTTGAGGTACCTCCTTTAAACGGGGATCTGAAATCTACAGAAAGTTATACTGGTTTTGGCAAGATTGTGAGTCTGGATTATAGAGAACGTTAATTATGTTATTTTATCACTTTATATATATTTAAATGAATACTAAACAAATTTATAGCATAGTTGTATTGTTGTTGTTGAGCCTCAGTACGGTATATGCACAGACACCTGCTGTTGTTACAGGCTTGCTAAAGAAAGAAACCACTAAGACAGTAAAGTTATTTAAAGTTGAAGAGGGTAAATCTATAGAAATTGCCAGTGCTAAGGCTAATGCCAAAGGCTACTTTGGTTTTAAATTTTATCCGGAATATGAGGGGTTTTATGTGATTGGTACTGGTACTGCAGGCAGTCCGGAGAGTAATTATAAATTTTATTTTAAAGGTGGAGAACAGCTTTCGCTTTCCATTCTGGATTCCAGTTATGTAC
>NZ_JAELTV010000084.1 GCF_016429005.1 Pedobacter sp. ASV19 | reverse complement strand
AGATGTGTATAAGAGACAGGTTTAATCCTGTTGATCCGCTGAAAACATATGTCGATGCAGTATAGGTATCTAGATACCCGTAATTATCTATTTCATCACTCCCTACGATGCCATAACTTGCACGGAGCTTACCAAAGCTGAACCAGCTAAATTTATCTTTCAGTAATTTCTCTTCTGAAAAAATCCATGCTCCACCAACTGAACCAAAGTTTCCAAATCTGTTGTTAGGGCCAAATCTTGATGAACCATCTCTTCTAAAATTGAGGTTTAGAATGTATTTATCTTCCAGGTTATAGTTGATGCGGCCAAATATCGATGCATATTTATAATCCACAGAGCCACTGCTTGTACTGACGGTACTGGCAGCCGTCACCGTTCTTAAAAAATCATCGGAGGTGAATCCACTCGCACTTGTATTATAGGGCATTTTAGACTGTTTAAACTGATAAGAACCACCCAAAAGCGCATTTAAAGTACCCTTCCATATTTTTCGGTTATAGGTAATCTGTGGTTCAGCAATGTAGTTATTAGTAAAATTATATACATAGTTAGCGGTGCCAGAAGTGGGGTTATTGTTGGCATTAAGTGAAGTTAATGGTCTTAAAACCACCTGTGTCATATCCGTTTTACTATAGCCTACACTTGCCTTTATATCCAGACCTTTCAAAATATTGTATTTTAAAGCCAGATTCGTCAGTAAATTAGAAGTACGGTTGTCGTTGGTTTGGTTTAAATAACCCAAAGGGTTGTTCATGAAACCATCCCAGTTTAAGCTGCCATCGGCCTTATACAAGGCAAAGTTTGGAGGTAGGCTATAAGCAAAGGTAGTTAAATCGGTTGTTGAAATGTTATTTTTGTCTGTAGAATACATTGCATTTAACGACAAATTAAAGCGCTGATTGACGGATGAATGATTAAGATTTAATTTACCACCGCCACGTTGATAGCCCTGGCCTCCTGGATATACATTTCCCTCTTTATGGTACGTACCGCCTAAATAAAAATTGGTTAAATTATCTCCACCAGACAAACTTGCATTCACATCATTTGTATGTGCCGTATTTCCCAAAAATTCACGCTGAAAATCAGTGTAAGCATTTTGATCCCAGGTAACCAGGTCAGGTGCGTTGGTCGCGTTTGGTGTATTTGGATTGGTCGTGTTGTTGGCAAAGGCTTTTCTTCTCAGTGCAAGGTATTGTTCGGTACCCAAAGTCTCTACGAAATGCGTCACATTTGATACACCAGTTGATGTATTTACACTAAACTTTGTTTTACCCGCTTTGCCTCTTTTGGTGGTAATTAAGATGACACCATTCGCACCCCTTGATCCATAAATTGCTGTTGCATCGGCGTCCTTTAGCACGTCAATACTTTCAATATCTGAGGGATTGATAGAGTTCATCGGGCTGGTACTGCCTTCTGCAGATGGCATTCTGCCATTTGTTAGATCTGTCACACTATACGTGGCTGAATTGATCGGTTCAGAAAGGAAAGGAACACCGTCAATAATATACAATGGCCTGTTTGGCTTTATACCATTTGGGCCAATGGCATTTACACCCCTGACCTGTACAGTAATACCAGCACCTGGCAGGCCATTGGATTGGATAATGGACACGCCGGCCATACGCCCTTGCATTGCCTGCAGTACATTTGTAGCGGGCTGATCTTCTATATCTTTAGCACTGATACTAACCTGTGAACCTGTACTTAACCTACGTGTAGTTGTTCCATAACCGATAACCATCACCTCATCCAGCTTTGCCGGGTCAAGAATCATATTGACAGTAAGTGTTGGTGTAGCAGTCACTTCAATCGTTTTGTAACCAACATAGGATAAGATCAGGGTTGGAGTCTCGTCGCTTGCTGCAATATAGAATTTACCGCCATTTCCACTTGAAGTGGACCTGTTTGTCCCTTTCACTTTTACACTAACTCCAGGAAAGGGCTGACCCCTCTCATCCAGAACAAGCCCTGTAACTGTAATATTATCAAAATAGTCCTTTATTCTATCTATAAGAACCTTTTCCTGTATGATGACAGTTTTACTATCGATGGAATAAGAGAGGGTTTGATTTTTAAAGATCTGATTGAGTACGTCTTTGAGTTCGGCATTTCTAACGTTTATGCTTACAGATTTGAACTCCTTAATGAGTTTCTCTTTGATCAGAAAGTCATATCCGGTCTGAACGCGCAGTTCTTTAATAATGCTTTTTAATCCTGCATTGGTTTCATTTATGCTCACTTTCTGTGCAAGACCAGCCGCACTTACGTGTAAAAGGGATGCCAGAAGTATAACGGCGGTTAATCGCATAATCAGCATAATTTTAAGGTATAGCGGTTTCACTACACCCAGTTTCCTGGTATAATTTTTATACATTTGTTTAGAGTTTGGTTGTTGCAGCCTACTGTTGTCGTCGAAAACTTTAGGTAGACTGCGGTTAAATAGTTGATTTTTTTTGAATTGATTGTTGCCAACTTAGACCAGGAGTGTTCAAGCACTTCTGGTTTTTACGAAAACAATTGCCCTTGACTTACTATCGTAGTTTTTTTATCATCTTTCTTTGATTTTAAGGTTCATAATTCTATTCGTTAACGGGATACATAAATTTTTCTGCCTTCAATTTTAAAATGGATACCACCTGCCGATTCCATTATTCTTAATACACTGGATACATTGTCAAATCTCGAAACCGTACCATATAGCGTATCCTGAGGAAGCGCACCAACATAAATAACTTCGACGTCATACCAGCGTTCGATCATTCGCATAATTGATTTGATATCACCACTTTCGAACATAAATTTATTGCTCTTCCAGGCAACGGCGAGTTCCATATCGACTGGACTAACATAAATGCCTTTTCCATTATTCAACGCCTGGTGACCAGGTATCAGGATTTTCTCTTCTTGTTGATAAGACACCTTTGCACTCCCTTCCAATAAGGTAGTCTTAATACTGTTTTCATTTGGATAAGCATTGATGTTAAACTCAGTTCCGATATCTTCTACAAGTTGCTTTCCTGATCTGACCCTAAACGGATGCCCCGCATCGTGTTTTACCATAAAATAGGCTTCCCCACTCAAAAGCACTTCTCTTTTATTTGAGTTTACAAAAGAAGATGGGAATCTAAGTGTTGTAGAGGCATTTAACCAAACCTTGGTCCCATCCGGTAAAGTTAATGTATAGGTTTGGCCCCGGGCTGTGGAGGCAGTTACCTGGTTAGTCCTCCCATCAGATCCTTCAATTCCATGAGATAAGGGGTCTGAGGTTGGAAGAACAGAAGAACCATCATCATAGGCTAAGGACGATGGATTGATGACAACACCACGCTTAGTGTCGCTTAATTTAATGACCTTACCATTGGCCAGTGTTAGTGTAGCACCATTCTTTCCCGGGGCAATATCGTTAGCATATTTACCCGCAATTAGTGAATCCCTTTCCGAGCTCTTCAAATGATAGTAGAACAAAACTGCACCAATAACCATAATTCCAATAGCCGCTGCAATCATACGTGGCCAAAGTCTTATGGTTTTTCTATCCTGTTCCAGATTAAGCCTTTGTGAAATCCGGGTAGTCGCAGCAGAGATCATATCAGCAGATGGCATATCCTCCTCTTCGAGGTATGTATTATACCAATTTTCAACGACTGCAGATTCTTGTTCAGTTGCTCTGCCTTCCAGGTATTTTTCTATCAAAGGTTTGATCTGTTCTTTGTTCATAGAAGCTTTTATTCCGCTTATTTAAGACAAGACTATTGAAACCTGAAAAGGTATTAGAAAAAAATGAAAAAATTAATGATGGATCAACATCCAGATAAATGCTACGGCACCAAGCTTAGATCTCAGGATATTCAAAGCACTATTTATCTGACTTTTAACTGTATGCTCAGAAATACCAAGTTTATCGGCTATTTCCTTATGAGAAAGCTGCGCATTCCGGCTCAGTTCAAAAACCTCCCGCATCTTTTTGGGTAATACAGCTACGTGCTTTTCAATAATCTCTTTCAGCTGGTTCTCCCGTGTCCGATAGTCTGTGGCTGCATTTTCCATACTTAAATCCTGCCAATGCCCCGAAAAATACTTGTCTGCATATCCACGCCGGGAAATGGTGGTCAACACGTTGTTACGAATGGTTTTATATAAATAACCCGCGAGATTTCCGGTAGTCAGGTTGAGTTTTTCGCGATGGAGCCAGAGCTGAGCAAAGAGGTCGTGCACGGCATCTTCTGCTTCCGTATCGTCTTTTAGTCTCTTGTAAGCATGGACATAAAGAATACCTTTGTAACGGTTATAAATTTCCGTAAATGCAGTACGATCCCCCCCGCTTAAAAAGGCGGCCAGTTCCTGATCGTTATATGCACTATAAGCAGTCATGGTAATTGATACTTCTTCGCCGCTAAATCTAAGAATTTAAAACAATATTTATGGTTGCAAAGACATCACCATCCCATTCTTTTGCGTAATGAAATGATCTGCTCTGCATGATGTGCCCCATGCCAGTTATACTGATTGACCATTTGCCAGATCGGCATATACTCTTTATTTCCGGGATGGTAATAGGTTCTTGTCCAGTCTTCATCTTTAATATTTTCCAACAAAGCTGTCCATCTTCTGTGCAAAGCATGCAGCAGGGTCACAGATACGTTAAGTGGAACCAGATGAACATCTGGCAATTCAGCCCAAAGATTTTCATCATAAGGACTAATCCTTGGTTGCTCTTCTGTCAAGGCCAGTTTTGATCTGACATAGGCATTCATGTGGCTGTCTGCCACATGATGAACCACTTGTATAATGGTCCAGCCACCTGGTCGGTAAGATGTATTTAACTGTGCTTCATCCAGATTTTCTATGCAATAATCAAACAATAATGGTGCTGATTTTAGGCCACCAATCCAGGAGGCAATATTATCCGGACTATATTTGGTTGCAGGTATAAACCGGCCAATAGGGTACATTAAATCTTCTAGAGAATTTTCCATCACCTGAAAATTAACAAAAAATATACACTGGCAAAATTAATATATGCTATAAACGGTTGAGGTTTCTGAATTGTAATAGGCGCTACGATAGTATCCCATGTATTTACAACAATAAAAACTTTCAATTGTTGAACTTTGTAGTATCAGCAAGAAACATTTGAAGCCCGATGGTCTGGCTTACAAAAAAATAAATGAAATATTAAATAAGTTAAACTGAAGAAAAATGGAATACAGACAATTAGGTGCATCAGGTTTACAGGTGCCCGTATTAAGTTTCGGTACCGCTACTTTTGGTGGTGGCAATGAATTTTTCAAAGCCTGGGGAAGCACACAAGCTGAAGAAGCCAAAAGACTGATTGACATTTGCATGGAGGCGGGAGTAAACCTTTTCGACACGGCAGATATTTATTCTGATGGCCTGGCCGAGGAAGTACTGGGTAAGGCAATCACTGGTCACCAAAGAGATAAACTCTTACTTTCTACAAAAGCAACCTTCACTTTTGGGGAAGGCCCAAATAACCAGGGCTCCTCCCGTTTCCATATCTTAAAACAGATCGAAGGCAGTCTGAAGCGTCTCGGAACGGACTACATCGACATCTATCACATGCATGGTTTTGACGGGAATACGCCTGTAGAAGAAACCCTGCGTACCCTTGATGACCTGGTACAAAGCGGAAAAATCCGTTACATTGCTGCGTCCAACTTTTCCGGCTGGCATCTAATGAAGTCACTCGGGGTGTCGGAAAAATACGGTTGGAACCGATATGTTGCCCATCAGGTTTATTATTCTCTGGCCAACCGCGAATACGAATGGGAACTGATGCCTTTAGGACTTGATCAGCAAGTAGGTGCAATCATCTGGTCACCACTGTCTGCCGGAAGACTGGGTGGTAAATATGGCCGAAATAAACCTGTTCCAACTGAAGGACGGGTAGCACAGGGAGGAAGCCCGGTCCCGGAAATGGTGGTCAAAGAAGAAGTATTCTACGATACAATAGATGTATTGCATGAAGTAGCCGAAGAAACAAGCAAAAGTGTAGCCCAGGTCGCGCTCAACTGGTTGCTGCAACGACCAACTGTTTCAAGTATCATCATTGGAGCCAGAAATGAAGAGCAATTGAAGCAAAACCTGGGTGCAGTGGGCTGGAACCTTACAAAAGAGCAGGTTAAAAGGCTCGACGAGGCCAGTACAGTTCCACCTATCTATCCTTACTGGCATCAGTGGCAAAACAAAACTTTGAATCCTACACCAGAATTTTATAAATAAAAATAAAGCCGCTTCCCATTTGAAGCGGCTTTATTTTTATTTCACAACTGCAGTTCCATTTGGATGTTCACCCTTTCGTAACCCGTGTTTCTTCCGGGCACCTTATTGAAACCGAGTTTATGATATAAATTGATGGCTGGTTTCAGTAAGGTATTGCTTTCCAGGTAGAGCTTATCTGCACCTAAAATTTTTGCTTTTTCTATAACGGCCTGCCCAAGCAGCCATCCAGCATGTTTTCCCTGAGCACGGGGAGAAACCGCCATTTTTGCCAGTTCATACTCATATTCAGGATCTGTTCTTTTAAGCAATGCACATACCCCTATAGGTTCATCATTATAAATGGCTACAAAAATATGTCCGCCATGGTTTAAAACGTACCCTTCAGGATCATCCAGCATCTTATAATCTGCATCCTCCATTTTAAAATAGGTAGAAATCCATTCCGCATTAAGTGCTTTATAGACTTCTTTGTATTTAGGCTCATAGTGAACAATTTCTACATTTTTACTTTCCCGTGCCTTCCTCTGTTCCTGCACCCTTTGCAGCAGAGATTTATGTTCCAGTAAGAACTCCCATTCTGCTACAGCTTTCCAAAGATCATGCTGTGTTTGTTGTGTAATGGCATCAATGGCACCCGCCAGATCTCCGTACTGCACTTCAATCTTCTCTGTAATCTGCAACCCTTTTTTGGAAAGTCCTACAATATTCCTGCGTCCATCAGTTTTATCTTTTTTTTCTCTGATCAGCCCCTTTTTAGACATTTCACCCAGGATCTTACTTACCGAGGGATGTGAATGTCCTATCTCTTTGGCAATCTCGGTTACCGTCTTCTCTTCTCCCTGGGAAAGCACATAAAAAACAGGGAACCACTTTGGCTGAAGATCAACATCGTAAGACTTATACAGCTGTGCTGCATCTTCAGTGATTTTCTCTGTCAGCATCCGAAGCCGGCTTCCAATGGCTATTTTACCAATCTTATCAAAAAAATCCATTATAAAATGACTAGGTTAGATTTCATATTGTTTAGAGCGTTAAAGCTTTCGTTGTAATTTACCTGGCTTCAATTTTTCCAATTCCTTATGTTGCTCCGGTAATTGAATTCCTTGTTCCTTTTCCAGGATTTCAAACAGATTTTCATACATCTGGTTACGGGTTCGTTCTCTCTTTAAGGCCGACTCCAGCTGTTTGATCCGTTTCTCCGGATGAAGTTCATTTTTTCGTTGTGTACTTTGTTTTTTAGGATATTTCCAATCCAGACAGCCATGCTTTCTCAGCCAAACCAGCACGGTACTCTTTCCCTGTATGCCATAGGCCTTTTGAGCTTCATGATAACTCATCCTGCCACTTTCAACTTCGCGAACCACGCGCAACTTAAAATCAAGCTCATAATCCCGCCGGCTTCGTTTAGGCGGTTCTTCTTCTTCTTCTGCGTTCATAGATAAGTAACTGGTTACGCAATTATAAAGATATAATTTTATATTTACAAAAGATCCGTGCTGTCTTTCCACTGATCCGTTCTGAAAGGTGAAGCAGGTAAACCAGCTCCATTATATAAATTACAAATTGGATTATTGGCCCATGCATAACGAACGGCCACCGGGTGTGGCACTTCTGCACTATCCACTATAATATGATTTCCTTTGATCACTCCTTTAGCTGGATAGAATTTCTGATCCTGGCCCGCGATCAGAAAACCGTTTAACAAACTGTCTCCTTTACTCTGAAGCCCGCCTTCTGTAAAATTAAAGGTCAATATCACCTTATTTTCGCTGATGCGATAGTGCTGTAGCACAGGTCCGGAATACACAACAGGCTGCTTGTAGGTTTTCGCCAGGGCGATCAGCGCAAGACGCTTTCCAACATCCTGTTTGTTTTTGGGATGTACATCATCCGGGTTCCCTATATCAATGCTAACCGCCATTCCTGTATTCGCAACCGAGAGCGTTTGCCGCTGGGCATCCCTTAGTTCCGGCCAGGAAAATATATCTCCTTCTCCTTTAGCATAGTTTGCCAGTTGCACAAAGTAAAAGGGGAAATTACCTATTTTCCACTTTTGCCTCCAGTCCTTAATCAATGCAGGAAACAGGCTTCGGTACTGATGTGCACGGCTCGCATTGTTTTCCCCCTGATACCAGATGACACCTTTGATCTTATAATGAATAAAAGGATGAATCATGGCATTGTACAAAGCGGTAGGCCTGTTCGCCTCTTCACGTGTAAAAGATAATTTTTCACGGTTTGTATCTTCATGAAGCTGCGCAAGTGCAGGACCAAAACCAGGCACTGTTTTTATCGTCTGTTCACTGGTCCATGCTTCTATCACCGTACCACCCCAGGAGGAGTGGATCAAACCGATTGGAATACCTGTTCTTTTATAAACCTCCCTGGCAAAGAAATAAGCTACAGCAGAGAATTCATTTATATTCTGTGATGAACAGGATTTCCATCCTCCATGATCAATCCTGGCATTCTCCAAAGGCAGATTACTATTTACGTGCGTTACTTGCAAAAGCCTGATGTTTGGATAATTTGCTTCAGCCAGTTCTTTTTCATAGTTGTTCACACTGGTCCAGCCGTGCATAGGAAATTCCATATTCGACTGGCCGGAGCAGAACCAAACATCACCTATCATTACATTTTTCAACGCGATTTCTTCTCCGTCAGAAATATGAATAGCATAAGGGCCACCCCAGGAAGGTGTTCCTATATTGATTTTCCAGTTCCCTAACGGATCTGCTGTAACCTTATACTTCCTTGTGGTCCAGCTTGCTGTAAGGCTTACGTTTTTTAAGGCTTCTGATTTACCCCAGATCTCTACTTTACTTTTCTGCTGCAAGACCATATTATCGGTAAATACAGCTGGCAATATCAGTTTTGCCTGAACAGAACTGCCCAGGCAAAACATTAAAAAAATGAAGGCTATAACGCGTATTTCACTAAATTTCATGTTCAAATTATAATTTCCTGGTTTGAACAGTTTTAAATTCCCCATTCACTTTTACCCTTACTGATTTTACAGTTGGAGAGGTCAAAACATAAGAGGTTACCCTTCCTTTTTCCCATTTCATGCTTACCGTTACATCCCCTCTAGCCTTTAGCCCTTTAACCTCTCCATAGGCTTTCCATGCCTCTGGGAGAGCAGGTAACAAGTCTATAAATCCTTCCTGACTTTGAAGCAGCATCTCGGCTACCCCGGCAGTGTATCCCAGATTACCATCAATCTGAAATGGCGGATGTGCACAAAGTAAATTGGCATAAACACCACCACCTTTATTATAATCTACGTCTCCACCACCCACAAGAGAGATAAAATTCTTTAAAATCTGGTGTGCATGATCTCCATCGTGAAGCCTTGCCCAAAAGTTCATTTTCCAGGCCATAGACCAGCCTGTAGATTCGTCCCCTCTGGCGGTTAAACTTATCTTGGCTGCCTCTGCAAGCTTCGGTGTTTTAGTGATACTGATTTGCCTTCCGGGATGTAAAGCAAACAAATGAGAGGCATGCCGGTGTTTGTCTTCCGGATCATCTTTATCTGCTTCCCATTCCTGTAACTGACCCCATTTACCAATTTTTGGCTGCAATAAATGGTCACGCATGTCAAGCACATGGTCACGATAGGATCGATCTATATGTAAGGAATCTGCAGCTTCCACATAGTTGGTAAACAAGTCATATATAATCTGCTGATCATAACTCACTCCATCCTCTCTTGGCCCATGTTCCGGCGACCATCCATCTGGCGCTACCAATACTCCATCTGACCTGCGCTTTAAGCGGTCGTCCCAAAACTCACTAACCTCTTTCAAAATGGGATAAGCAAATTTCTGCAGATAGGTTTTATCCTGGTTAAAGGCATAATGCTCCCAAAGGGCCTGTGCATACCAGGCGCTACCTGGCGTATTCCATAAAAAACTCTCTCCTCCAAAAATATTATTTTCTGTTTTTACAGTCCAACCCCGCACTCCCGGATATTCTGCCTGCGTATTTTGCTTCTTCACTTCCCTCATACTATTGATATAATCGAGATAAGGTACTGCACATTCAGCAAGACTGGTAGGCTCAGCCAGCCAATAATTCATTTGAATATTAATATTCGAGTGGTAATCAGAGCGCCATGGCGGATTGTTGCTGTTGTTCCACAGACCTTGCAAATTGGCTGGCAGTCCACCTTTCCGGGAAGAACTGATCAGCAGGTATCTTCCATATTGTGCCAAAAGGCTTTCCAGGCCCGGATCCGGATGCTGTTTGTAATTCATTAGCCTTTGAACCGTTGGAACATCATCCTTTTGTACATTCCTACCAATCTGCAAAGCAAAACGATTAAACAAAGTCTGGTAGTCTTTCAGATGAGCTTGCTTTAGTGCTCCGTATTT
This sequence comes from Pedobacter sp. ASV19, assembly GCF_016429005.1. GTDB lineage: Bacteria > Bacteroidota > Bacteroidia > Sphingobacteriales > Sphingobacteriaceae > Pedobacter. Next base: position 8,305 of record NZ_JAELTV010000084.1, on the reverse strand, counting down.
TTGAGCAGCTGCAGCCAGCCGCTGACGCTGAACAACCTGTTCAGGATCTTCACCTTTCCAATGCGCCGATCTTTGATTCAGGTAACTGGTTGCCGCAGAAAGCACCATTTGGAAACTATTGGCTTTTTGTATCCGGATCTCCTTATTCCCCTCTTTGTCCTGCTCCACACTTAAGGTACCCCCCTCCTGCTTAAGCTGCAGAACAGCAGCATATTTTAACCCGTTATCTAAAACGCCGCTGATCTCCAACCGATCTCTCTGTCCGTTTGTTTTAGCTGCATGTGCATCTTTCAGTTTGATGGTTACCGTATAAGCGTTCTTTTCTTTTGCCGTATAACTAAAAACCATGGCCTGAGCCGGGTAGCTTGCAAAATATTCTCTTGAATAATTCACACGGCCTTCTTTGTACTCTATTTTATGAAGGGCACTGCTGAGATCCAGAACCCTTTTATAATCCTTAACCTGACCAGGCTTGCTGTGGTCAAAATCGATGTAGATATCCCCAAAGGCCTGGTATGCGCCCGTCTCTTTCTCATCACCCGTCCACAAGCTATTCTCGTTAAACTGAATATGTTCCTGCTCAGTACCGCCATAAATCATGGCACCAAGTTTCCCATTCCCGATAGGATAGGCCTGTGTCATCCAATCCTTTGCAGGCTGATCATCCCAAATTTTAAGTCCCTTGTTTTCTGTAGTCTTACTCACCTGGGCATTCCCTATGCCAGAGGCAAATACCAGCCCTAATACTACCTTTATACATTTTGTACCGATGTTCATATTTCTTTAATTGATTTGATCTGGTATTCTGTTATTTAATTTAACGCCCCAATTCTTATTGGGCTTATTTCCCATTACAAACTCCATTTGTCCCCCGTTCACAATATCTTTATGCAAAAGATAAGTATAGGGGTAAGCTTTCCCATTTAATTTAACAGACTGAATATAGACTGCCTGATCAGAAACACCTTTTGCTGTGATCTTGAATGTTTTGTTGTTTTCCATGCGGATCTCTGCACTTTCAAATGAAGGTGACCCAATGGCATATATCCCATTGGCTGGATTTACTGGATAGAACCCCATTGAACTGAATACATACCAGGATGACATTTGCCCGCAATCTTCATTGCCGGGATACCCTGCGTGACTATTGGTATAAAGTTCATTTACAATTTTCGCGGTATAGAACTGGGTTTTCCAGGGTTGGCCAACATAGTTGTATAAGTAACTCACATGATGACTGGGCTCGTTGCCATGTGCGTATTGCCCGATAAAACCAGAAGCATTGTTATTGGTTTCCTCTGACCCACCCTCAAGCGTAAAAAATTTATCCAGTTTTTCCGCAAACTGTTGTTCTCCTCCAGTTAATTGTATCAGCCCCTTAATATCCTGGGGCACGTACCAGAAATATTGCCAGGCATTGCCTTCTGTAAAGGGATTTCCTCCGTTAGATCCATATTTTAAAGGATCAAAGGGTTCTATCCATTTTCCATCAGAATTCTTACCCCTGAAGAACTTAATTTTAGGATCGTATAAGTTTTTATAATAAGAGGAACGGTCCATGAAATAAGCATAATCTTCTGTTTTACCCAGCTTTTTAGCCAACTGAGCAACACACCAATCGTCATAAGCCATTTCTAGTGTTATGGAAACAGACTGTGTTTGTAAATCTTCAGGAATATAGTGATACTTTTCCCAGATCCGGAACGGTGAATTGAGATGGGATATCATAGAAGATCTTTTAATCGCTGCATAAGCACGTTCTACATCAATTCCTTCTATCCCTTTTAATATCGCATCCACCAGTACCGGAATAGAATGATTTCCAATCATACAATAATTCTCCTGCCCCCATAACTGCCAGATGGGAAGATAACCATAGGTATCGTATTGCGACAATAAACTGCGAATAAACGCTGTACTACGTTTTTGTTGAACCAGCGTATACAAAGGATGCGCTGCCCTGTACGTATCCCATAAAGAAAAAGTGGAATAGAAAGCACCGTCTTTACTATTTCTGGTAACATCATCCGTACCAATATAATCGCCATTCACATCAGACATCGTATTAGGTTGCAGGAAAGCATGGTATAAACTGGTATAGAAGATCTCCTTCTTCCTGGCCGAACCCTCGACCATGATCTTACGCAGTTCTTTTTCCCACAGCAAATCGGCCTGTGTTACCGTACGATCAAAATTCCAATCGGAAATTTCTGTCTGAAGGTTATTTTTCGCGTTTTCATTGCTCACCGCTGAAATCCCTACTTTGAGGAGTAGTGGTTCTCCATCCCTGGTATCTATATCAAATACGGCTCGTAAATCACTGCCGTTCACTACGGGTTCATTTTCATATTCTTTATCACCGTTAACAATTAACGTCTTTAAAATAGGTTTTGAAAATTCTGCTCTGAAATAGACCTTACGCAGTTTTGCCCAACCGGTCAATATTCGGAAACCTTCAATGGTATGCTGATCTACCACCCTGATCTGGGATTGTATAATCTTTGTAGACCAGCTGGTTTTGTTCAAGGTATGGTTCAGATCCAGCACCACATGGCCGTTGCTGTTCTTAGGATAAGTATAGCGGTGAAAACCGGCATGTGTAGTAGCAGTAAGTTCCGCGTCGATGTCATAGTCCAGCAGTTTCACCTGGTAATAACCAGGTCTTGCAGATTCCTGATCATGACTGAAACGAGACCGGTAACCGCTTGCGGTATGCTTCTCGTCACCAGCTGTGGTAAATATCTTTCCAGTAGTAGGCATAAACAACACATCAAAAAAATCAGCCGCGCCTGTACCGCTTAAATGGGTATGGCTAAACCCTGCAATGGTTTTGTCGTTATAATCGTAACCAGAGGCGGCATTCCAGTCCGGAACATCTTTTGTATCCGGGCTTAATTGTATCATGCCAAAAGGAACAGCTGCACCAGGAAAGTTATTTCCCGATAAACTGTTGCCATCAACTGGGCCTGTTCCGATAAAAGTATTGACATAAGAAGTTACTTTTTTTTCCTGCGCGCTGACGATTAGGGGTAAAATGCAAAAACTAAAGAGGATCTTTCCAAATTTCATTTCTTACTTGAGGATTAGTTAATTATCTGTGTGTGTGTGTGTGTGTGTGTAAAAGTAGAATTCGCCATGGCATATCATCTACCATGGCGAATTCCTTTTTATTTGTAATTAGGGTTTTGGATAAGTACACCCCCACTTTTATCAATTTCTGTTTGCGGGAGTGGCCATTTGTAAAACTTATCTTCAAAATGATAAGAAACCGGACTATCTGTAACCTTGTTTAAAACATCCCCGGCAATATGCCATCTGAGCAGGTCGTAGTGGCGCAAACCTTCAAAGGCAAGTTCAATACGCCTTTCATGACGTATTCTTTGCCTCATCTGTGCCTGATTATAGCCTGCAGGGAATGCAGGCATCCCTACACGTGCCCTTAAATCTTTCATGGCATCGTAAACCGATTGGTCCGGTCCGGCTATTTCATTTTGCGCCTCAGCATACATCAACAATACTTCAGCCAACCTCATGATAACCGCATCCTGCTGGCTCAGCGTAGAAAATCCATAAGGCATGTTATTCGGTTCTAAAAATTTAATCACTCCATAACCTGTTGGACGAGGATTTGACGGATGGTGTACTTTGCCGTTCCCAAAATCTACAAAGTCAACAAATACCGTTTTCTTTAATCTTGGATCACGATTGTTAAAAGGATTGCTTGTATCCGTCAATGGAGAGGTACCATAAGGAAGACCATCTGCACATTCAAAATCATTAACAAAGTTTTTTAAAGGAGAGGAAGCTACCCAGTCACCATAGTACATATCCCATGGTGCCGTATTACTCGGTGCTAAAAAGTTAACAGAAAAAATAATTTCCGTATTGTTCTTTTGTGTCGCATCACGGAATACGTCTTCAAAATTAGCACTCAGTTTGTATTGTTTCATCACATCCAGACAAAGGTCTCTGGCTTGTGCCAAAACCATAAGATCAGGAGTTCCTGTTGTTCCGTATCCGGAAAACATCAATACCCTGGCTTTTAAAGCCTTTGCAGAGGATGATGCAGCATGTCCTCCATTAGCGTAGTAAGCGTTGGTATTTAGATTCGCTATGCTGTAGTCTAAATCAGCAATGATTTGCGTTAAGATCTGAGCTGCAGGAACCTTAGGCTGTTTTTGAGTACTGAGATCCAATGGCTCTAAAACCAATGGAACGTCTCCATAAATGCTGTACAACTGGAAATAGAAATAGGCCCGGATAAAACGAACTTCAGCCTGATACGCTTTTTTATCTGCATCACTCATATCGGTACCACTATAGGCAGCAAGATTTTTCAGGAGAATGTTTATCCTGGTAATACCCTTATAACTGTCATTATAAATTCCGGTTACATAGCCTCCTGTTGTTGGGTTTAAGTTTCCCTGTAAAAAATCATTTGCACTACCAGAATTAAATTGGTTATAACCATTATCTGTAAATCCGTCCCGAAAAGGCATTCCATAAGAAAATTCCTCTCCCTGCATGGTAGAATAGACAGCAGCAAGTACTCTGTCAAAATCCCCTTTTGATTTATAAAAGTTAGATCCTGAAATCTGATCAGTAGGATTCAGTTCCAGTGCTTTTTTACATGCTCCCAGAAAAAGACATGTAATTAATATCGTTGTTATAATACGAGTGTTCATAGAATCAATTAAAAAGTGACATTTAGACCAAAAGAGTAGATTTTATTTTGCGGATACTGAACCAAATCACCGTTTCCATAGCGTTCCGGATCAAGCCCTTTGAACTTAGTAGAAGTAAAAAGATTATCGCCAGAAAAGTAAATCCTTAGCCTTTCAATACCAATACCCTTGGTTAGTTTAGCAGGAAGCGTATAACCCAGTACCACATTTTTAAGCCTTAGATAAGAAGCATCCTGCAAGAAGTAACTTGAAGTTCTTGAAAACTTCTGCGGGGCACTCCAACCCCAGTAAATGCGCGGTGTATTTGAAGAAGGATTTTCCGGAGTCCAGCGATCTAACCAATCTGTTGTTGGAGGAGAACCCTGAACAAATGGCGTAACGCCCCATCCTGAAACATAAGATTTCACACCATAAATACCCTGGAACCTGGCCGAGAAATCAAAACCTTTAAAATTCGCTCCCATATTGAAGGAATAGCTCAGTTTAGGATAAGCACCACTAATTAATGTTCTGTCATTCGCATCAATTTTTCCATCTCCGTTCACATCTCTGTATTTTAAATCGCCGGGTAAGGTATTGTCGTTAAATTGTTTTGGAGAACTGGCTACTTCCTGGGCGGAATGAAAAACACCTACAACATCCAGCATATAGAAACTGGTAATAGGCTGACCTTCTATATTCGTTCTATAGTCATAAATTTCCTGCTCACCAAACTTAACGATTTTATTATTAAAATGATCCAGATTTACCCCAAAGTTGTAGGTCAGGCCATTTAACGCTCCATTTTTGACAACATTGTTATAATTCAGGCCCAATTCCACCCCGGTATTGTCAACCGTTCCGTTGTTGATAATCGGCGCGCCTAACCCAACAATGGCAGTTACTTGCGACGGGCGAAGAATGTCTGTTGTTCTTTTCTTATACCAGTCAAAAGTAACATTAAAATTTTTGAAGAGCGCAATATCCACACCAAAGTCCGTCATTGTGGTGGTTTCCCATTTTATATTAAAGTTGTTCAAACTTGTCTGTGCCACCCCTGTAGATAAGGTCGAATTGTCAAAAGAATAATTCCCGGTTAAATCCAGCAAGGGCTGGTACGGGTATAAATTTGCATAACCATTTAAAACTATATTTTCATTACCCAGCTGTCCCCAAGACCCTCGTAGCTTAAAGTTATTCAACCAGGTCAAATTAAGATCTTTTACAAATTGTTCTTCCGTTACACGCCATCCCGCAGAAAAAGAAGGGAATGCACCCCATTTATTCTTTCCATAAAATTTGGAACTTCCATCATAACGCAAATTAGCCTCTAAAAGATAACGGCCTTTATAATCATAATTTAAACGGCCAAAATAAGACATAATGGCCCACTGGTTGGAAGTACCATTCGCGTTTTGTAAATCGGAACCTCCTGCATTTAACTCCTGCAAACTCTCATCAGCAAAATTCTTACGGTACCCTTGTAAGTAAGAATACTTACTTTGCTCTATACTGTAACCTGCCTGTGCTTTAATATTGTGTCCATTAAAATCATGGGCATAGTTCAAATAACTATACAAGTTGGTGTAAACGGTTTGTTCATCCTGATTGGTTAATCCTTTTCCTAAATCCAGTGAGGTACCTAACTGACCGGATCTATAATAATACTCATCAATAGTAGATTTAAAATCTTTATATTTATCCATATTGATATTTACTGCACCTTTTGTATACCAGGAGAAGTCTTTTGTGAACTGTATCTCTATCCAACCCTGGGCATTTACCGCATAATCATTGGTGTTGTGGGTAAATTTTTTATCCAATACCGCAACCGCATTTTTATTGTTGTACTCAAAATCATAGGCTTTATAAGTATAGCGTCCGCTACCGTCTGGCAAAAATGGCCCATAAGTTGGCGCCTGCGACATAGCAGAAAGGAAAAGATCTTTAGAGCCACCAGGGATGGATTCTGTAGTTCCTCCTTTCAGCAATATATTTGTACCAAATTTAATATGATCATTCATTTTTGAGGTCAGGTTCACACGTCCTGTATACCTCTTGTAATTAAATCCCTTAATAATACCATTCTGGTCTACATAGCCCAAAGAGACATTATAAGTTGTCTTATCATTCCCCCCATTAAAAGTCAGGTTATGGTTTTGCGTTGGCGCTGTTTTGAAGATCAAACCCAACCAGTCGGTATTAGGATATTTCAAACGGTCTGTACTGTTTCTGTACAGATCAATCTGATCTTGGGGGTAAAGGCTATTTACATCATTTAGCCCGGAGTTTAACCTTGCCTCATTGTACAATTCCATATATTGAGCAGAATTGGTGATCAGCTTAAACAATTTTGTTGGCTTATAAATGCCAAGATTGCCATCATATTGAACAGACATTCTTCCCGCCTTCCCCTGTTTAGTGGTAATCAGTATAACTCCATTTCCACCTTTTGAACCGTAAATTGAAGCAGAAGCCGCATCTTTAAGGACGGATACATTATCAATATCCGTAGGGTTCACATCATTAAAGCTTCCAGGAACACCATCAATCAGTACCAAAGGACTTGAACCTGCGCCACTAAAGGTACCGTTACCCCGGATACTAATAGATACGCCCTCATTACCAGGTTCACCAGATCCCTGGTTGACCTGTACACCAGGAATTGTACCCTGCAACATGGCTGCTGCACTGACTACCGGACGTTTGGTCAATTCATCTCCACCAACTGTCGCAACAGATCCGGTTAGATTCACTTTTTTCTGCGTACCGTAACCAACCACAACCACTTCATTAAGTTTGGACGATTCTTCGATTAACACGACATTAACCTCTGTTTTACCCCCAATAGGAACTTCCTGAACTATATATCCAATGAAACTAAATACCAGTACAGCCTGTTCATCCACAGCCTCTATTCTGTAACTACCATTGTTTCCTGTCAATGCCCCTTTATTTGTTCCCTTTATCTTTATAGTAACACCTGGCAAGGGCAAGCCATTTGCATCCTTAACAATACCAGAAACAACAATAGTTTGAACTGGCTTTATTACAGCTTTCTCTGATAAAGCTATTTTTAAATTATTCTTTTTAGAAGATGACTTAGCTGCACTGACTTGCACTACAGTAATCATGAGGAGAAGACACGATAATTTTAAACTCAGAAAAAATTTAAGCTTAATGCCCGGTGCTCCCTTTACGGCAATAGATTGTTTATACATCGTTTATTTTGGTTAGTTTAAAAATGCATAGCGAATAGCTAACTGTACTATACTATCCTACACTATATCACAATATTATCAAACATCTTTAAGATTTGCAAATAATAGGGCTAAATTTCAAGTAAATAATTCTGCTTGAATTTCAAAGAGAGCATCGCACGAAGTCCAAAGCCTCAAAAACCTATAAATAAACCAGATAACTCTATTTTTTATTTCAACAGATTGTTATAATTCTTAAAATAATTAATACCTTAACAATTCCGTAATCATCTGCTGCTAGTTTTTAATTCTTTTGAATAATGAAATGATGGAAGAACTTTCAGACTCAGAACTTTGGGCCAGTTTCAAATCCGGTGATAAAAATGCTTTCAAAACTATTTATTCTGTCTCTTATACACATCTGACGCTGCCGACGAACGT
>NZ_JAELTV010000849.1 GCF_016429005.1 Pedobacter sp. ASV19 | reverse complement strand
AGCCTATATCAAAACTGCTGCACCAACATTTAGCAAGTTCCTTCTGTTAGGCCTCAACCAGTTGTTGTTTATTGCTATTGTAACCATTTGGTTTACGGTGCTTTTCCGCTTTCTAACCAATGGAAGACCTACCTGGGCCACTTCAATCAGAGGAGGAATTTTGACTGGAGTCTTTTTTGCCATTGGCCGTTACATATTACGCATCATGCTACCTTTAAGCAACATAGGAAATATATATGGTGCTTCTGGCTCAATAGTACTTATTATGTTATTTGTATTTTATTCGTCCTTTATCTTCTATTTTGGTGCTTGCTTTGTAAAAGTCTTGAGCGAGGCCCGCAAGACTCCTATAAGACCTATAAAAGGCGCTTTCAATTATGAGCTTAAAGAAGTTTAGCCTGCTTGCTGTACCTGCTCATACCCCTGAACTTCAAAAACGGCAAGCTGATCCAGCAAGTTATAATGTAAGGTTCCGAAGAAGTTAACAATGCCGTCTTTATTTCTACCCTCAATGCAAATGCTCTCTTTAACAATATCTTTATGCTGCCTGTTGCTGTCCTGAAGGATGGTATCTTCATCCTGAATTTTAACATCTTTAGCTTCTATAGAAAATTGTTTCAGCAGTTCAGAGAAGCTCCTGCCATTGAGCAATAGTTC
>NZ_JAELTV010000848.1 GCF_016429005.1 Pedobacter sp. ASV19 | reverse complement strand
ACTCAACATGGCTTATTAGGCATGTCATTAATTGGCAGATTTAACTTGTTATTCAATTACAATTTGAACTATATCGAACTAAAGCCAAATAAAACATTTTCTACTCCTTTGGTTCCTCTGTATATTTTGGGCCTTGGATTTAAACAAGAGGGCAATAAATTTATACTAAAACATGTAGACGAGAAGGGAACAGCCTTTCAGGCTGGGTTAAGAACAGGAGATGAATTATACTTCATTAACAAGATTAAGCCAACATCTGTTGATCAGATTACACAAGAATTAAGAGGTTTATCAAAAAACGCTATAGTCATTGAAGTGATCAGAAAGCAAAAGACAATGAAATTTGATCTGATGAAGCTATCTATTTAGTCTTTTATCTAATTCGATTGAACGGGCAGATGATTTCATATGCCCGTTTTTATTAATGGCTAAGATCTTTTTTATAGCTTTACGGCGATCTAACTATGAAAAGACAAGTACTACGAATCCTATTTCTGTTTTTAATCTCCAGCACGATTTATGCCCAGGAGAAGACTCAACCTTTAACTATTGGTGTTACCACGCTGTTAGAATCCAAAGAATTGGGTGAAACCCGCAAAATTAACATCTACCTGCCAGAGGACTATAAAGAAACGGATACAATTAAATACCCGGTAATTTAC
>NZ_JAELTV010000847.1 GCF_016429005.1 Pedobacter sp. ASV19 | reverse complement strand
TATTCGTCTTATCGGTTTTTAAATAAAAAAACTGAGAATAAAGATAAAATAGTAAGTTACACCCCGGAATTGCAAAAAATATTTAAGGATATTTCTTCGAAAAGTAACAATATAATTATTCAGGTTAAACCAAAAAGAGATTGAACTTTCGATTTATAATTTTGGGATTACTGTGCTTTGCTGTACAATTGGGTATTGCTCAAATCCGAGAAGTCAAGAATTCCGGTATAGTAAAAGGAATTGTTCAGGATTCCTTACATAATCATAGAGTCAGGTTAGCAAGCGTCGCTATTTACGATCAAAAAGACAGTTTGATTAATTACACCTTAACCAATCAGTTTGGCGAATTTACCTTTAATAAGCTGAGCTTTAACAAACAAGTACGATTAATCGTTAGCATGGACGGCTATAAAAATACTTTGGTCAACCTCCTTATTCCAGAGTCCTTGAGTTATTATGACTGTAAGTTTATTAACCTAAAACCTATCAATAAGGAGAAAGAAATTACACTTAATGAAGTAGTAATCAAAGCTATCGCACCTGTGAAAACTGTCTCTTATACACATCT
>NZ_JAELTV010000846.1 GCF_016429005.1 Pedobacter sp. ASV19 | reverse complement strand
ATGCTACCTTATTTAATGTATAACTCTACCAATTTTGGGGTTAATTTAATGAATTCTTATTCTATAGATCCACAATTAAATTATAAACAGAATTTGGGTAAGGGCAAATTAGAATTGCTCTTAGGAACAACTATTCAATCACAGAGTAATGAAGCTTCATCAATAAATGGAAGGGGTTTTATTAGTGATTTGGTTATGGAAGATATTAAATCCGCCACGACCCTATATCCTAATTTTGCTGTGAACTCCAAATATAAATATAATGCGTTGTTTGGGCGAGTTAATTATAATTTACACGATAAATACATTTTGAATCTTTCAGCTCGTAGGGACGGAACTTCAAGATTTGGGGATAAAAAACGCTTTCATAATTTTGGCGCAGTTGGCGCGGCTTGGGTGTTTTCTGAGGAGGGGGTAATAAAGGAAAACATCAATTTCTTAAGTTTTGGAAAGGCAAGGATCAGTTACGGTGTTACAGGTAGTGATCAAATTGGAGATTATCGCTACCTAAGTTTATATGATGTTGTCCCTTATAATACACCATATCAAGGAACTGTAGGATATCAACCAACAAATCTAGCTAATCCTTACTTAGAATGGGAAGAAACAAAAAAACTACAGATTGGACTAGATTTGGGTTTTGCAAATGATAGGGTCTTAATC
>NZ_JAELTV010000845.1 GCF_016429005.1 Pedobacter sp. ASV19 | reverse complement strand
CACCACATATGTTCCAAAAGCCGATAAGAAATATACATGATTTTTTATTAAGTACTTATTTTGCTGATGGACTTCGGATCACTTTTGGAGTTCTATGCCCGTCATTAATCCTGGCCCAGTTTGGAATGCTTAAATTCGGAATGACGCTGTCCTTAGGTGCATTATGTGTTAGCGTTGTAGATACACCAGGGCCAATTGTACACCGTAGAAATGCAATGGCTGTAACCACAGGATTAATATTTGTATTATCCATACTAGTCGGCTTAACCAATCGGAATATTTATTTTACAGGAATTCTGCTCGCTCTAGGCAGTTTTGTATTTTCTATGTTCTTTCTATATGGTACTCGTGCTGCTGCAATTGGAACGGCATCCTTGTTGGTCATTGTTTTGAGTGTAGACGATATCAGGCCATGGCAGGAAGTTTTACGCTATGGAGGACTCATTTTATGTGGTGGCTCCTGGTATGCCTTGCTCAGCTATTCCATCTACAGACTTCGTCCATATCGTGTCGTACAACAAACCTTAAGCGATTCCATATATGAAGTTGCCTCATTTTTAAGGGCAAAAGCAAAATTTTACCACGAGAACATCAATTATGACGATCATTATGCAATATTGCTTCAACAGCAGGTTCTTGTTAATGAAAAACAAGATGCTATAAG
>NZ_JAELTV010000844.1 GCF_016429005.1 Pedobacter sp. ASV19 | reverse complement strand
ACGTTCGTCGGCAGCGTCAGATGTGTATAAGAGACAGCCACAATACACTGCATAGCAGCCTTAAACAAAGAAGATTTTTTCATGTCTTGAGCGCAATTAGAAAATCTGTTCGTACCGACAGGGCAATGTCTAATAAATATTACCCCAAATCTTGTTAATTTATTTAACAAAAGCAACTTATATAAAAAATAATTAAACCTAAACAAAAAACAAATTTATCGTTTAGACATTAAATAAATATTTGACATAAAAATATTCATCTATTTATGTAAATACCTAGACAAAATGCTCTTTCAGCCATTCTTTAATAATACTTACGGTATTTCCATAGAACACCCTGTAAGTTTTTTCCGTAACATAGCCAATGTGAGGCGTGGCAATAACGTTGTCTAATTTCCTCAATATATGATTTTCAGGCAAGGGTTCTTTATCAAATACATCAAGTGCAGCTCCAGCAATACGTTTGTATTTCAACGTATCAATCAGCGCTGCCTCATCAATTAACGGCCCTCTAGAAGTATTAATTAAATAAGCCTCTTTTTTCATTAAAGCCAATTCTCTGTCTCTTATACACATCT
>NZ_JAELTV010000843.1 GCF_016429005.1 Pedobacter sp. ASV19 | reverse complement strand
GAGTGGCTGTATGGGGCTGGAGCGGAGGAGGATCTTCCACCCTTAACCTGATGTAACAGTATCCGGATATCTACACTACAGGAATTGCCATTGCAGCTGTAGGTAATCAGCTTACTTACGATAATATTTATCAGGAAAGATATATGGGCTCTCCCTTGAAAACAAAAGAGGCCTATATTAAAGGGTCACCGATCACCTATGCTAAAAATCTGAAAGGTAATCTACTGTATATCCACGGTACTGGTGATGATAATGTTCACTATCAAAATGCAGAAATGCTGATTAATGAGCTCATCAAAAATGGAAAGGTATTCCAATTCATGGCCTATCCAAACCGAACACACAGTATAAACGAAGGTGAAGGAACAAGCCGGCATCTTGCGCTAACCTACACCAAATTCTTACAACAGAATTGTCCTCCCGGAGGAAAATAAATAGCAAAAAAACAGCTGTCCAAAAGACAGCTGTTTTTTTTGCATCGTGTTTATTTAATTAAAATTTACTATTTTTAAATTAAATAGTTGTTATAAAAATTAATAAACACAAATGAACCGAATTCATCTGGATGCAACAGACAGGGCTATCTTAATTCTCTTACAGCAAGACGCTAAATTAAACAACAAAGAAATTGCAGCGCAACTTGACAAATCAACGAGTGCAGTAAA
>NZ_JAELTV010000842.1 GCF_016429005.1 Pedobacter sp. ASV19 | reverse complement strand
GAATGGTAGGTTCTTCAGATTGTAATCTATATGCTTCTGTTTCTGCAGGTATTGCTGCTTTATGGGGGCCGCTTCATGGTGGTGCTAATCAGGCTGTAATTGAAATGCTGGAGAAAATTAAAGAGGATGGAGGTGATACTGAAAAATGGATCAATAAAGCAAAAGATAAAAATGATCCTTTCCGTATGATGGGCTTTGGTCACCGCGTGTATAAAAACTTTGACCCAAGGGCGAAGATCATTAAAAAGGCATGTGACGAGATTCTGGAAAAATTAGGCATCAATGATCCTGTTCTGGAAATTGCCAAGAAACTGGAAGAAGCTGCATTGAGCGATCCGTACTTTGTAGAGCGTAAATTATATCCTAACGTAGATTTTTATTCTGGAATTATTTACAGAGCTTTAGGTTTCCCTACAGATATGTTTACAGTATTGTTCGCTTTAGGACGCTTACCTGGATGGATTGCACAATGGAAAGAAATGCATGAAAACAAAGAACCAATTGGTCGTCCGCGTCAAATCTATGTTGGGCATACCAACAGGGATTTTGTAAGTATTGAAAAAAGAGGCTAATCAATTATAGAGCTATATAAAAAAACGTCCGGACTATTAGTCCGGACGTTTTTTTGTTGTACGTATTTTAAGGCTAACCGATGAAGTAATAGAT
>NZ_JAELTV010000841.1 GCF_016429005.1 Pedobacter sp. ASV19 | reverse complement strand
CTGTCTCGTGGGCTCGGAGATGTGTATAAGAGACAGACCAATGACTGTCTGCATATGCCTTTAACAATTGAGTTTGATTGTTGAATGGTGAAGTTGCACCCTGATCGATCCAGAAAGATTGGTTAGATGAGCCCTGAACAAATGCCGAAATATCAAATCGTTTATAACTCAGTGAGAAACCAAATCCATAAATGACCTCAGGAACTGTAGGGTTTCCAATCGGAACTTTATCTGCCTCATTAATTTTACCATCACCATTAACATCAAGATACTTTATATCACCTCCGCCATAATCGCCCACAAATTCCTGTTTTGGAGAGTTACGGGCATCCTGATCATCTATAAAAAGCCTCTCTGCGATATAACCATATTCCTGATTAATAGATTGACCAATTCTGGATCTGTATGATTCAGCATACTGTGGTTCTTCAAAAGCAACATACTTGCTCTTGGCATAAGTGAAGTTTCCTCTTACTGAAAGCCAGAGATCTTTGTTCCAGGCATGTTGCATATCTATTGACAGGTCTATACCTTTCCCACTTGCTTTACCCAAATTAGCTTTGGTATCCGCGGATAGTCCTGTCTCTTATACACATCT
>NZ_JAELTV010000840.1 GCF_016429005.1 Pedobacter sp. ASV19 | reverse complement strand
AGATAGTTATTCTGGTAAACATGCCAACGCATCTCCAGTTTTTCATCTCCTGGACTTTGCTGTGCAGCTGTACGGGCAACTGTTCCAAAGACCATCGCAAAAAGCAAACAATTAAATACTATCTTGTACAATTTTCTCTTTTTAAATAGTGGATAACTAAACATTATCTAATCCTTTTCAACCGATTGAGCAACAACCTGATTTTTGCATCCCTAAGCTCATTTTCCTGTACAATTTCTGAAGGGTACATCACAGTTGAATTGAGTTCTGTAAACCTCTTATCCAGTTCCTTGCTGTGCAAGGCCTCCAACTCAGTAATCAGCGGCTTAAGTTTATCGGCAGTCATTTCCGGAGCATTTGCCCGCGATTCTATGGACTGGTAAGAAAGGTACTGTACACGAATAGCAGCCATTAACCGGTAATGTTCAAATTCTTTTGCATTTTTAACCGGCTTAAGTTTCTCCAGCATCGTCAGTGCATTTTTAGTACTATCCAGCATTTGATCGATAGTCAAGTCCGTATTGACCGGTTTTCCCTGTGTAATTTCATAAGGAACAGCCGAGATCGCCTTCCAGAATATTTTAGCTTCACTTTCATTCAAACCATACTGTGATTGGCCATAGTTATAAATGAAGTTTTCCGTATCCAGCGATTTTCCAGACTTTATAG
>NZ_JAELTV010000083.1 GCF_016429005.1 Pedobacter sp. ASV19 | reverse complement strand
CCCCCCCCCCCCCCCCCCCCCCCCCCCCCCCCCCCCCCCCCCCCCCCCCCCCTTTTAGATGTGTATAAGAGACAGTATTATATGTTATAGGCTGCCACTCCTTCGCTTCGCCCTGATTATCTAATGCTGTTTTTATATCATCCCTGGTGACTTGATAGCCAGGAATGCCATCGGGGTATTTGGCATCAAAATAAAGATTTAACCATCCTACTGTAGCTTTAGCCGTAGACCTAGAAGACGAATTATCATTTTTTTTATTAAAATCCTCCAGGTAATCTTCAAATCCTTTTCTTATGGGAGTTAGGTATTTTTTTGGTATGGTTTTGGCGTCCAGGTTCTTCGTCTGCTCGGCTTCTAACTTGTTGATTTCCCTGGTTGCAGCCTCCTTTCTTTTTATGAGATCCCTATATAATTCCAGTAATTCTTCGAACGGGTTGTACTTAGATATAGTCAGCTGGTATTCCCATACCTTCCTTCTAAATTCAGCGTTAGTTTCTCTTTTTTCTTCATGAAATTCATTGATATCATCTATTCGAATTATTCGAATTCTTCTTCTGGGAAAGAAATCCCATAGCTCGTGTGGAACATCGTGGTTCCAATAAATGAACCATTTCTTAGGATCATCTTTATTTATTTTTGGAATTGAAGGTGCCTTCATTCGTTTTACTGCAGAAAAAATTGTGTCACTGGTGTGTCGCTCAGGTAGTTTACCAGACCTAATAAGGTCCGTTAATGACCTAATAG
This sequence comes from Pedobacter sp. ASV19, assembly GCF_016429005.1. GTDB lineage: Bacteria > Bacteroidota > Bacteroidia > Sphingobacteriales > Sphingobacteriaceae > Pedobacter. Next base: position 18,427 of record NZ_JAELTV010000083.1, on the reverse strand, counting down.
AGTGCTTTTGCGGCTTGTTTAAAAAAAGGGTCGAATAAATTAATATCCGACCCTACATCTACCTATGAAAAACATACCCTCGAAAGGGTAAGCCCAAATGTAATTATCTTTTCTTGAATAAAGAAAGTTTAAACATTCTTTTTTTTATAATTTTTCATAATTCTTTTCGTTGGGGAATTTCGACCGAAAAAATTAATCTCCCTGAACCAGAATTAATTAGTAAAAAATCACCATTTATTCTTTGAAAAATTTGAATAATCAGTAAATGTTCGTACTTTTGTCACACTGAAAAAAACATGGTGGTTTTAGCTCAGTTGGTTAGAGCATCGGTTTGTGGTACCGAGGGTCGTGGGTTCGAGCCCCATATTCCACCCCAAGTTTTTGAAAAGCAGTCTGAAAAGACTGCTTTTTTTGTATACAGGGTATTTTGGTATGTCAGAAAGGGACAGTTTAATAGAAGATCCTTGGTTTAGATCGCGATCATTCTCCAGCGTCTTTAATAATCTGTGTAGTTAACCAATCAGAAATCCGAAAATTAGTTTGTTGTATTTTGACAATGTATGGTTTAACTGCTGGAATGATACCGTTAAGCTTTGCGTTAAGTATAACACCAACGGTTCCGGTGATGTTAAGTTCAAGCTTTTTAGCAAATCTCCTAGCTCCTGCATCATCTATAATAAGTAGGTCAGCATGGATTTCTGATGCAAGCGCCATCGCACTGGCCTCACCTATATCCACAGTTTCAGCATAATTATATAATAAATCACGATTCTGCACGGCTTTTACATCAACCCAGTTAGGTAGTCTTTTGCCAAATTCAGCAGCTATCTCAGGAGTTGTTATTACTTGTTTGTACAAGGATTGGAGCAAATGAATACCATCTATTTTGTCCAGCGTAATGAAACAGCTGGCATCGGTAATGACAATTTTATCCTGTATGAGCATGCCTAAATGTTTCAAGATCTTCAGCTGCACTTTCGTCCAGGTAATGCACGTCGTATTTGATTAAGATTTCAGCAAAATCCCATTTCTTCATCTGGCACATTTCAGCGGCTTGTCTTAAGGTAAGCTTACCTGCTTCATAGAGCTTGGCTGCAATAAGGCGTATCGTTTCATCATGCTCTTTCTCAAGGGCATCAGGAACTTGTATGGTCATTGTAGTCATACCATAAAGATACGAATTATTAAAATTTAAAACAAAATGTCTGCTGGTGATAGAATGGGTTTCTGAAGGATGAACTTAATGACCCCAAGTTTTTGAAAAGCAGTCTGAAAAGACTGCTTTTTTTTTGTTTCTGGACGGTTCGTTTCTGAGCCTGTAACTTTATAAATCTTTAAAACACCCTGTATATAAGCTTTGTAATTGATCCATTATCTATCAACCGGAAGAAATCAAATAAAGAGCAAATCACTTTAGGGAACAGAATCACCAAAAAACATTACTGATTTTATAACAATGTGACAGAAAATGATCAAATCCAGCAAATAAGAGTCTACGCAAAATAATCTGACACGGAAAACAAAGTTAATTGACACGCTAAACAAAATCCCCCCTCCAGTATCTGCCTAAATTTGTCCTATAACATTTAAACAATAAGCAAAATGGAAAAGAACAATTATCAAGGCGCATTACAATACCCAATAGGCTCAGGTTTTAATGCCACCTCAACAGCAGGCGAAGTCATTAAAGGAATTGACCTGACCGGAAAAAACGTAATCGTAACAGGTGGTAATACAGGCATTGGGCTGGAAACCACCAAAGTACTCGCCGCAGCTGGCGCAACTATTATCGTTCCTGCAAGAGATATAGAAAAAGCAAAAAAGAACCTGACAGGTATTCCAAACGTAGAACTTGAAGCGATGAACCTGATCGATCCCCTGTCTATTGATACTTTTGCAGAGAAATTCCTGGCCTCAGGCAGGCCACTGCATCTGCTGATCAACAATGCAGGCATCATGTGGGTTCCATTGCAAAGAGACAGCCGTGGCGTTGAATCACAACTGGCCACCAATTATCTGGGGCAGTTCCAACTCACTGCAAGATTATGGCCCGCACTAAAAAAAGCAAATGGGGCAAGAGTTGTCAATGTATCTTCTTATGGCCACCAAATGGCGCCTTTTAATTTCAACGACCCCAATTTTGAGCACCGGGAATATGAAACACTTCAGGCTTACGGACAATCAAAAACAGCCAGTAATCTTTTCGCGCTTGAGCTCGATAATTTAGCCAAAGCATTTAACGTAAGGGCCTATTCATTACATCCAGGTTCCATCCACGGAACAGAGCTGGCCAGAAATGCCGATATAGAATTATTCAAACAACTGGGCTTCTTTGATGAGAAAGGCCATATCCGTCCGGAAATCCTTGCCAGCCTAAAGACCATCCCTCAGGGCGCCGCCACGACGATATGGTGCGCAACCAGCCCATTGCTCAACTCCATCGGAGGTGTATATTGTGAAGACGGAGATATCGCAACCTTAGACCCAGAAGATTTTAAACAAGAGAACAAACTGGGAACAAGTGGTGTACAAGCTTATTCACTGGATAAAAGCAACGCTAAAAAACTTTGGAAACTTACTGAGGAAATGACTGGCATTACATTCCAGGTCAACTAAGCAGAACACCTGGCAAAAGGTGGTCGGCGATGGTATTCATCTGTGGATTTCATTAGGGAAATCCACCAAAATCAAATAACTTTATTCAAGTGGAACATCTATCCAAATACCTAACTAAAGACATCAAGCTTTCCAGTTACGAGGACAAGCTGTTCAAATCAGACCTCATGTTTGACGACCACATGCTGGTATGGTTCATTTCGGGTGAAACAAAAATCATACAGGCAGACAAGGCTTTTTATTTTAAATCAGGAGATATTTTTCTCATCCCAAGAAATGAACTGGCCACCATTATCAATTACCCAAAAAATGGCCTGCCACATAAAACAGTGGTCATGCATTTATCAACCGAACGGTTAAAGAAATTCTATGAAAGAACTGACACCAAAAAGCACACGCAGCCCGGACAAAAAATATACCGCTTTAGCAATCATCCTCTTTTGGAAAGCTGCTTAGCTTCGCTGATACCCTATTTCGATATTGAAGGAGAATTTCCCGAAAGCCTTGCCTCCTTAAAAATTGAAGAGGCCATAAATATCCTTAGAATCATTGATCCGGGAATAGACAGTGTATTGGCAAACTTTGATGTACCCGGCAAGATCGATCTGGTTAATTTCATGCAGCGGAATTTCATGTTCAATATGCCATTGGAAAAACTAGGCTATCTAACCGGCAGAAGTTTATCCACATTCAACAGAGATTTCAAGAAGCTTTTCGATACCACACCCCAAAAGTGGTTAACCGCTAAAAGACTCGAACTGGCCTATTACCATTTAACCGAAAAAAAGAAAAAACCAACGGAGGTCTACCTCGAAGTTGGCTTTGAAGACCTGTCCCATTTCTCTTATATTTTTAAAAAGAAATACGGCGCTTCTCCCAATCAATTGCCCGCTCAGCGGTAACACAACATCCTGCACCAATAAGCCCCAAAATTTGATTCTATTACGCTTTTTTATAAGTGAGGTTAAAGTCGTGCTCCCAGTTTTTGCCATCTACAGACTTCTCCCAATATCCAGAGATGATATTTTTATCTTTGTTGATCCCGCCGGTAAAGCGTTGTATAAATTGGGGTGCATTGCGCCACATCTTCCATATTCCGTTTTCAAAACTCATTTCATATACCCGAGAAGATTGTTGGTCGTCAATGTAAAATACCGTGTAGTTCTGTGCATCTTTATCATGACCAATGAACCATATCGCCCAGGGCGTTTCCTTATTTTTTGTGCCCTGCCGCAAAATTAAAAATTCGCCTTCTTCAAACCATTCAAAGGATGCGCTTGCCTTAATAATTGCATTGGCATCTGGTAAAAAAGATGCATTTGAAATTTCCATTTCCCATGTGCCAATAAATTGCTTTAACTCTTGTAATGCCGGATTGATATTGTTTTTCATCAGAATATAATTTTATTTTAACGGTGATGAAGCTATCATGTGCTACCAAATTCTATTCATATCGGTTTGTGTATTTCTGCACATGATGGTTTCATTGATCTATATACAAAGATCGGAACTGATATTGCATCAAGTGATATGCAAAAGCGACTATCTTAGGGGCGTATTACGTCAAGAATTATCCATTAGGTAACTTTTTAATTTAGATTAACAGGTCGGAGATTTTGAGCTTCGCTAGTAGTGATCCTCTTTTTCATTTACAACAATTGCGGCGCCCAGATCATCTCCACTTCAGTAATCAAAAACGAAATCGGGAACATCAACCCGCTCTATTTTCAAATTATGGAAAAGAACAAAGCTTGGTTGGAAAATATTCTGAGATTCTTTTAACAGCAACCACAAGGTACTGTAAACATAAGATCAATAATCTAAAGTATTATCATCAGTTTAAGCTAATCATTCAACAAAAAGCCCCGAAAAAATCGAGGCTTTTTGTTTTCAAACTACATTAAAAACCAGCACTAATCCTTTTTAGGTTTTATTTCCACAACCTCCGTTACCGTAAGCAAATCCTTACGTTTCTCCGGATCCATCAACTCCATGAGTTTCAAACCCAACAAACCATCCATTGCCGATCCCCCATTATTTCCATTTCCACCAATCAGCACATCAGGAATTAATTTAACATTTCCTTTAGACAGCTCTTCTGTAATCTTATACCGCGTAAAGTTTTCACCACCCAAAGCCTTCACCGCAAGCTCATAAGCCTCGGCAGTAGACTTACCCACAGCCAGAATTTTACCCGCCTCGGCACTACCTGTTAAAGAGATTTGTTCTGCCTCAGCCGAAGCCCTCAATTTAATTGCTTCAGAATCCGCCTGTGCTCTCGCTTTAGTGGCTTCGGCCTCCGCATGCGCCCTCATTTTAGTTGCCTCTGCTTCTGCACCAACCGCCAGTTTTACACCTGCCGCATCACCTTCCGATTTTTTCACTGTAGCACTTGCCGTCCGTTCCGCAATCTCTACACTTTGCTGCGCTTTAACAATATCCTTTTGCATATCCGCAATCGCCGTTTCTTTTTCCATTCCCTGACGTGTTTCCTGTGCCTGCTTCTGCGTATTATAGGTCACCTTTTGTTCTTCCGCTATTTTACGATCAGTCAAAGTCTTCATTAAGGATTCCGGCGGAACAATATCCCCGATCAACGTATCAACCGCATTCACATTATACTCATCCAGCACTTTTCTGATGTGTTCTTTAGCCGATTCCTGACGTTCCTTACGCGTACTCAGGAAAGCAATCACATCACTGTCCTGCGCCGAGTTGCGGAAATAGTTACCAATCGTAGGCTCCAATACCTGTGAAACCAGGTTCACCATATTACCAAAACGGGCAATCACCTTCGGTGCCTCAGTCGTTGGAACATGAATAATCTGTGCCACATCTAAATTAAAAGGGAAACCATCTTTTGAACGGACAGTGATCGTAGATAAGTTCTTATCCAGATTATGCGCTTCGCTCCGTGCCGATGCCCAGTTCAAAACCAGATTGGTTGTCGGTACCAGCTCCACCTTCATAATATATTTATTGATCGGATATTTCCCAGGACCAAGCGGCTCCAGCCAAACACCTTTAGAACCTTTACCCACAATATTACCATGTTTAAAATCAGCCCCGGTTAAATCATTACCATCCTGTCCAACAAAAGAAATCACCACACCCACATAACCAATAGCAATTTCCGTCATCGGGATCTCTTCCAATTGAATGGCCCAGGGATTTAAATTATAAGAACCTGCCAGAATCACTTGCGGCTGTAAGCCCCTGTTGCCTCCCTGTTTGATAAACTCATCAAAATCCTGAAAATTATTATGCCCCTCAATCAGTTTACCTGCAATCTGGTTCGCTTCAATTGGCAATCCGTCAAGCGTAGTTACAATACCCACCATACTTTCCTGGATACGGATCATATCGGTAATCGAAACCTGGAACAACATCGTATTGATCCGGTAAGAACCCGAGGTAATATAAGACGCCTGCCGTCCACGCTGCCCACCATTTTCCAGAAACTTGACCGCGTCCTGGAAATTATCCGAATCCACTCTCTTACCCAGGATATTCCCTGTTGGTATTTCCGAACCATCCTTAGCCATAATCAACCCGATTTTACCCTCTGGAATAATGGTAAATTGCTCCATTGTTACGCTGTACTGCCAAAACCACATTCCAAAATAGAGTCCCGGAGCCAAGGTCTTCGCCTGGAAACCCGCTTCACCTTTAATCGCAATAATCCTTCCATCCGGCAATTCCTTATCCGCCCCAAAGAGCACAAACTTTTTAGTAATTAATCCAATTTTATCTTCAGGAACAATCACCATCCCAAATAAAAACCGCAAAATATATTTGTATAAAACTGCACATAACAGTGCCACTATAATCCACCAGAACTTAAAAATGAGCGCTTCCATAAGCCTATTTATTTTTTGTTTTTTAGCCTGATAAACCATTCATCAGGCTCCATATAGAGACCAAAATAAACGCATTGTTACCACATTTTTCACTTATTTTAAAGATATATTTTAATCAATTTTAAGGCCTTAAAGACGATTCAAGGCTGATTTTAAGGAAAACACCACCTGCACTTGACATTTATGGAGATCGCTTATTAAACGCCAGAAAAACAGGCAAAATTCAAATTCAGCACCAATACCATCACTAACACCCAACCAACAAGTATCTGCCAGCCCGTTTTAGCTTTCAGAAGCAAATCATATTGTTTAATTTCGCCACATACCAGAAAAGAAAACAGAGACAGGGATAGATTTATGATAGACATTTACACAGACGGAGCAGCAAGCGGAAATCCAGGTCCCGGAGGTTACGGCGTAATTTTACGTTCCGGAGCTCATTACAAAGAACTCAGTGGCGGTTTTCGCCTCACCACCAACAACCGAATGGAACTACTTGCCGTAATTGTAGGCCTGCAGACCATCAAAAGTCCTGGACAGCAAGTAACCGTATACTCAGACTCCAAATACGTAGTAGATTCAGTAGAAAAGAAATGGGTATTCGGGTGGGTAAAAACAGGTTTCAAAGGCAAAAAGAACAGTGACCTTTGGATGCGCTTCCTCCATATCTATAAACAGCACCATGTAAAATTTGTCTGGATCAAGGGGCACAACAGCCACCCCGAAAACGAACGCTGCGACCAATTGGCCGTAGCCGAATCCAGAAAAGGTAATACCTTACCTCCTGATGTGGGCTTTGAAGCAGAAAGAAACAAACCCTCATTTTTATAGCAGATCACAAAATAAAAAAGCGGAACCGGGTTCCGCTTTTTTATTTCCCATACCCTATTTAACTAGGCCTTTATCGCTTCCGCACTGTTTACTTCCCGCCGTGTCTCCGGAGAATGCTCCAGCATCAATTGTTCCGCCATATCTACCATTTTCTCAGAACCAATAAATATAGACACTCTTTGATGCAAAGCCGTAGGCTGAATATCCAGGATCCGGTTAAAACCGTCGGAAGCCTTCCCTCCCGCCTGCTCAATGATAAAAGCCATCGGGTTACATTCATACAACAACCTCAATTTTCCATTGGGAGAACTTGAAGTGGTTGGATACATATAAATCCCCCCTTTGATCAGGTTCCGGTGAATATCTCCCACCATAGACCCAATATACCTTGAGGTATAAGGCCTTCCTGTAGATTCATCCTCCACCTGCGCATATTTCAAATATTTCTTCACGCCTTCCGGGAAATGCACATAATTTCCTTCATTAATAGAATAGATCTTTCCATCTGCAGGCACCTTCATGTTCGGATGCGACAAGCAAAACTCTCCAATTGAAGGATCCAGTGTAAATCCATTTACGCCTTTTCCGGTGGTATACACCATCATAGTTGAAGAACCATAGATCACATAACCCGCCGCCACTTGCTGCGTTCCCTTTTGAAGAACATCATCAATAGTAGCCATACCTGTCACCGATTTTCTCCTGTAAATAGAAAAAATAGTCCCTACAGCAACATTACAGTCAATATTGGAAGAACCATCCAAAGGATCGATACATACAATGTATTTGGCATTTTTAGACACCGGAGAATCAATCGGCACAAACTCTTCTTCTTCCTCTGTTGCTACAATACAGCATTCTCCTCCGCTCGTTAAAGCAGAAATGAACTGCACATTTGCAAATACATCCAGCTTCTGCTGCCCTTCCCCCTGGATGTTAATGGTACCGGCTGCCCCCAGAATATCAACCAGACCTGCTTTGTTCACCTCCCGGTTTACAATTTTTGCGGCAATCCCTATATCTCTCAATAACCTTGAAAGCTCTCCTTTTGCATAGGGAAAATCTGCCTGTTTTTCAATAATGAACTGTCCTAATGTTTTTATACCCGACATGTACTTAGTGTAATTAATACGTTATCTATTGCCTAATTCTATAGCCTCTAAGGTATGTATTTTTTCTTCTGAAATGCAAAATCGAATTAAAGTTCTTACTTTATGCCAGCCCGATTTCCCTGCTGCACCGGGATTTATATGCAGACTTTTGATTTTTTCATCGTACATCACCTTCAGGATGTGAGAATGACCAGTGATAAAGAGCATTGGAGGCTTAGTGTAGATATCCGGTTTTACGTTCTGAGAATATCTTCCCGGATAACCACCAATATGCGTCATCCAAACATCTACCTGTTCACAATTGAAACGAAGGTGTTCGGGAAACTCCGCACGAATCTCCTGATCATCAATATTCCCATAAACGCCTTTAAGCGGTTTAAAAGCGGCAAGCGGTTCCGCAACGCCCACACCAAAATCTCCTGCGTGCCATATTTCATCGCATTTATCGAAATATTTAAATACGGCATCGTCCAAAAAACTATGCGTATCAGACAAAAGACCTATTGTTTTCATCAGTATAAAATTTGTTTTTAACGGAGATGAAGCTATCATGAGCATATTCATTTTTGTTTGTGTGTTTGCTCATGATGGTTTCATCAGTATATATAATTTCAAAAGTATTTTAAACTATACACCCTGAAGCCATCTCCAGGGCGGCTACCCAATCCTGTAAAGCTAAAAAGCCAGAAAGAAGTCTTTCAGCAAATGTTTGTAAGCATCAGTATATACGCCTCTCTCTGCATAAATATAGAATTTTTCATGCTGTACGGGCCGGTCTCCGAAACCAAAGCAAATGATTTGCCTGAATTCTTCTTTGTTTTCATCCGAATACAGGTGGATAATCTTATAAGGAAACATACGATACAAAACCGCATTCAACATCAAACCGGCGGCTTGTTTTACAGGCAGAATGACCCAGAATAGTCCTTCAACAGTAAGGAGTGTGGCCACTTTTCTGATCAGCAGTTCAAAAAACGCTTCATTTGCATGCCGGGCAATTCCTTTTCTGGCCTCCTGGCTTTTAAGGTCATTTACAAAATATGGAGGATTGGATACGATCAGGTTGTAGCGTCCTGGGGATTCAAACAGCGCAATATCCTGACGAAAAACACGAAGACGATTTGCAAAAGGGGATCTGGAAAAATTATATTCCGCCCTTTTTGCCGCTGCTTCGTCAATTTCTACGGCATCCACGTGAGCCTGATCAAAACGTTGCGCCAGCATCATGGCAATAACACCTGTACCTGTACCGATATCAAGAATGGATGAAGGGGCATTTTGCCCGGATAAGGTGCCCAGCAAAATTCCATCGGTATTGATTTTCATTGCGCAATCTTGTTGTTCAACTTCAAATTGCTTAAACCTGAAAATGCTGCCCATGGACTAACGTTCGTAGATTTCCAGGGGTAAACCGTCGGGATCGTTAAAAAAAGTAAAGCGCTTTCCTGTGTATTCGTCGATGCGCACCGGTTCGGTGACTACACCCATCAATTGCAAAAGATTTACAGTGGTATCTACATCATCTACTTCAAAGGCCAGGTGTCTTAAACCAGCAGCTTCTGGCCGTGATGGTCTTTCTGGTGGGTTCTCGAAAGAAAAAAGTTCGATCTGGTAATGGTCGTTTATGGCCAGGTCGAGTTTGTAGGATTTACGCTCGGCTCTGTAGACTTCCTGGACTACGGTTAATCCAAGGATACGGACATAGAAGTCTTTGCTCTTTTCATAATCGGTGCAGATAATGGCTATATGATGAATTCTATTAAACATTGTCGTCTTTTCTGATGAGTTATGCCAAAGGTAAAAAAAATGAAGACAAATCCGGGATGCTCTTCGCGGACTGGAGTCTTTGCCTCGCTTCGCTCTTGCGGCAAAGCCCCATGAGGTCCGCTCTGAGCAATCCCGGATTTGCTGGGCGCATACCTGTCATTTTTATACTTTGGTTTAACGCATAGGCAAAGAGACCGGATGAGGGTAGTCATCCGGGCATATCCCACAACTGGCACAGCAGTATGCGAACGAACTGGCCTACCTGTTTTTGAGTTGTTCTACTTCTTTTTTCAACTGTTCAATCTGTGCTTGTTGCTCTTTGATTGCTGCAACCAGTACCGGTATCAAACTTTCTGTTTCTACTTTTTGATACTTTGCTGTTTTGGTATTGTTTTTACCGGAGGTATACATCTGAGAGGTTTCGTAAACCAGTTCAGGAAACTCCTTTTTTACATTACTGGCCAGAAAACCGTATTGCGTTCCTGCAGGGAATTTAAGGTGCTTAAATTGAGCTGTATTGTACTGAAAAGCCACGGGTTGCAGGTTTTGCAGGTGTGCGGCAGGATCAGCAATTTTATTGATATTAATTTTCAGATCCTGTTCTTCAATTTTTTGCGCCTTTACGGCGATTGCTGTGCTCGCTAGCAAAAGTGAAAGTACTGCTCCTTTAATTATAGATGGATATTTCATAATGATGTGTTTTAATATTAAATAAAAGATTGTAGAAACGTAATTACGATAGATCATAATAGATGGGATCATAAAGAGGTATTCCATGAATCATTTATGATGCCACAGATATTTAAACAGCTTTTCTTGTTATGATATCTGTTAATTCTTGTTCAGAGATCTGTTTAATAAATTATTCGGGAGGAGAATAGAATGCCGGGATCGATGGATCGGGGCAGCTCATATGATAAAGAATCAGCATTTTTCTGGAAAGTGCAGTATAGAATACTTTCATTTCGGTAACTGGTATGAAATCATCATCCATAAATTCAAAAGATTTCAGATCCTTCTCTCCTTCACCGGAGCAAGGGCCTGGCTGTCCTCCTGTATCGGATGTAACTCCCCCATCAGAGCCTGCTTCAAAACAGAAAGACTCCACAGAGCTGTTCATTTTATAGCCTGCAGCAGCATAGACTTTACTGCACTTCAGCCCAAAAAATGAGATCAAAACGAGTAGACCAACTAATTTCCGATACATAGCGCTACCTTATTATAGTACACATTCTTGTAAGGCACAAATATAATCATTTCCACCTCTTTCCCTCTTCATGCTCCCGGAGAAAATATGCTGGATAGCGTTTTTTTCTACTTTAACATTTTTTAACTTGTATCCGGGCACATTATTTGTATTATTACTGTAAAAAAAAGACTTAGCCACGCCCAAGCCTACCTATGAACAGCAATACAAGAAAGTCTTTTTATATTTTTTATAGTTTCCTGGTCCTGATTCTATGTATTGGTTCCCGAACTTTTGCCCAGAGCACTGTAGTTTCCGGAACCGTAACCGACAGCAAAGACAAAAGTCCATTGCCTGCGGTAACGATATTGTTTAAAGACACCAGAATAGCCGTCAGAACCGATGCCGATGGAAAATTCAGTATAAGCGGTAGCGCTGCATACACCCAACTGCAGGTCCTCTATGTGGGCTACAAAACAAAATTCGTTCACATCATCCCTTCTACAACACAAACCATCAATATCGTGTTGCAGGAAGAATCACAAAACCTCCATGAAGTCACTATCAGCAGCAAAGCAAAAAAAGCACCGTACCGCAATAAGGGCAATCCTGCTGTGGAGCTGATCCGTAAAGTGATCGAACACAAACCCATGAACCGTTTGGAGGGTCAGGATGCTGTCGAATACAAACAATACGACTGGATGCAGTTTTCCATGAGCAACCTCTCTGATCAGTTCAAAAACAAAAGGATCTTCAAGCATTACCAGTTCCTGTTCGATAAACAAGACTCCACTGAAATCGGAGGCAAGAACATCATGCCCATTTACCTGCGTGAGCGCCTGTCCCAAAATTACTTCCGCAAGGACCCTAAAAAGAACAAAACCATTATGCTGGCCGACAAACATGTCAAGTTTGACGAAAGCATGGTAGACAACAATGCACTGGGCAATTATTTTGAAAGAATGTATGCCGATGTGGACATTTACAAAAACAATATCGTTTTTACCAATAGCCAGTTCCTGAGTCCAATTGCTGAAAGCGCACCTCTTTTCTATAAATTCTTTATTACCGATACTGTAAAAAATCAAACCCCAAACCTCATTGAACTTTCCTTCGTTCCAAGAAACCAGAATGCCCTGCTCTTTGAAGGACAGATCTATATTACGATGGACGGAAAATATGCCGTACAGGACGCTTTCCTTAAAACAGGAAAAAATGTAAACGTCAATTTTGTAAGGGCTTTAGAAGTTAAACTTGATTTTGAAAAAGATACTACCGGAAAATACCATATGAGCAAAAGCCACCTGGTGATGGATTTTGGACTTGGTAAAGATGGAGGCAAAGGATTTAAAGGAGAACGGACCGTTACAATTAAAGATTATAAAACCAATATCATCCGGCCAGACAGTGTATACCGTGGCCTTGATCTCGAGGTTGTTCCCGATGCTGAAAAACGCTCTGCAGCTTACTGGGCCAGCAATCGCCTGGATACCATTTCTGCAGAAAAACTAAAAATTTACGGAAATATAGACAGCCTGGGCAAAATGAAATCCTTCAAGAGAATGATGAACCTTGCTGCCTTCTTCTTTGTAGGGTATAAACAATATGGCCCGGTTGAAATAGGTCCCTTCTATACCTTTTATACCTTTAACAGCCTGGAAGGTTTCAAACCGCGCATCGGCGGCCGGACCACAACAGATTTCAGCACCCGCTTTTATTTCGATACCTATGCTGCTTATGGGGTTAAGGATGAAAAATGGAAATATTTCTTTAGCGGCGCTTATGCTTTCAACAACAAATCGATTTATACCTTTCCACAGAGTTTTGTGCGTGCCAGCTTCCAGCGTGATGTGAATGTTCCTGGCGACATGTCTAAAAACATCGTATTTGAAGATAACTTCCTCGCTTCCTTTAAACATGGAGAGACCTCTCAGTTTTTATACAGTGATCTCTATAAAGCAGAGTATATGCAGGAATATGCCAACCATTTTTCCTTTAATCTGGGCTTTACCAAATGGACACAACGGCCTGCAGGATCACTTACTTTCACCACTAATGAGAACAACCTTCCTGTAAATATCGATCAGATCACCAGCTCGGAGCTCAGCTTGCAGTTGCGTTACGCCCCGCACGAGCGGTTCTATCAGGGTAAAGTTTTTAGGGAAAGACTGATTGAAAAATACCCGGTCTTCTACCTGAACTATTCGCAGGGCATAAAAGGATTCTTTGACGGAGAATATAATTACAAGAACTTAATGGGCTATATAGACAAACGCTTCTATATGTCGCAGTTTGGCCGTTCGGATGTACGCCTGGAAGGTGGGTATATTTTCGGAAACGTGCCTTTTGCATTGCTCGACATCCATCGCGCCAACCAGTCTTATGCTTATCAGACCTACGCTTATAACATGATGAACTTCATGGAATTTGTAAGTGATCATTATGTGAGTTTAAATATTGACCATAATTTCAACGGTTTGTTTGTCAACCGGATTCCACTCATCAAACACCTTAAACTGCGGGAATACCTTACTTTTAAAGGGCTTTATGGTGGCTTGAGAGCAGAAAACAATCCAGACCTGCATCCTGATCTCCCACAATTCCCTGTGAATGCCGCAGGTATTCCAACCACCTATGTACTGGGTAAGTTACCTTATATGGAAGGCAGTGTGGGTATAGGAAATATTTTCAGGGTGATGCGTCTGGATCTGGTTCGCCGCTTTAATTACCTCGATCATCCAGGTATTTCTAAATACGGGATAAGGGCAAAATTACAGTTTGAGTTCTAGGATTTCTTGGTCTGCTCAATTTAAAAGGTTTCATTCAGACCAAGAAAAAGCCCGTTAGAACCTGAACTACCAAAGCCATAATCAATACAGAGATTGGAACGGGTATGTTTATTAAACAAGATCCTCAACCCTGCTCCGCCTCCCGGCTCCCAATATTGAAAGAGCTTTGTTTTACGCTGGTTGCTGGCGGTTTGTGCATTGATAAAAGTAACCCCGCTCAGGAGTTTATCTTTAGTGATTGGAAACCGGTATTCCAATTCGTTATAGAAATAAGAGGGGCCTTTAAAACGGCTGATCGTATAACCTCTGCCGCTTCGCTGGTCTACATCACTACCTGTTCCTGGTAATTCCAGGTAAGGAATAGTGCCATTGATCAAATAGGATCCCCACATCCAGTAAGCCAGTACGTGTTCTGGGTTCTTGTGCGAAAGGCTCCAGTATTTCCTGAGTTCTGTTTTTAGCTGTGTGGCTTCCTGCTCACTTCCCAGCACTTTGGTATTGACCCTGAAGATTACATTTGCGTATATTCCTTTATAAGGTCTGTAGGGCTGGTCGCGTGTATTGTACTGCAGGTTCACGAGTACACCGTTGGCGAAATATCGTCCGGGCGAGAAACCGTTCTTGATGCTGTAAAAGTGATTAAAGGTTTTAGATACGCCAGGGTTTTCCTTTTCATCGTCGATATTACCATAAAAATTGAAGGCTAAACCCGCTCCCGCGTAAAAGTGGTCAAATATTTCCCGGTAAATGTTTTCGTTCAGCCGCAGATAGGTAAATTTGATCGGAAAGATTCCCGGATCATCGTGTCCTGTTCCTATTCCATGGTCTAATACCTGGTTTTTCCCTACTTCCCAGCTTCCCTGAAGGTTCCAGTTATTGTCTTGGAGGTAAATATTATGTTTGAGCTGCAGTAATGCTGTTTTCTTGGTTGATACTGCAGTGTAAGCTTCAAAAACAGATAATGTTGTTGTTGCCGGATCTCCAAAATATCTGGTTCCCAATACGTCTGCTCCGAGTTGAAATCCTATACTGGGTGTATAGCCAAAAGTTGGCAACAGCACCAGACTTCCATTTTTCTTATGCGATGTATCTGGCCCGGCATGCTTTTTAAAATACCGTTTGTACAAATCGCTCACATCTGTTTGGGCAATAGAATCCTTTTGCGGCTTTTCTTGCGCATGTATTTGGTTAAAAATTAAAAGCAGGCCCGCAGTGAAAAAAAGAAAACGTTTTATAATCATACTGCTTCGCCTATGCTTCCGTAACAGGAATCTTCATTTGTGTTGTTATGAAAAGATAAAATTACAATTTATATTTTCATTGGAATATATTTTTTTCGAGGTTATGAAGTGATCATCTTCTACCAAAATTTATTCGTTTCGGTCTGCGTATAACTAAAATAAAAAAGAGGAGGTGAAATTTATATAGAAAAAGGTATATGCTGCTTCGAGGCTAACGATATCAGGCGGCTGAATAAGCCGCAGATCTCTGAGGCCTCTCACCAGCATACACCTTTTTCTTAGCAAATTGCAGAGAGAGGGTGGAGAAAAACAGATGGCCTATTTTCAATCCCATCCCCTCTACTTAATTTATTGATTGATGGTAAATGACAGAGGCATATTATACCTTACCCGTACACTCCTTCCGTTTTGCTGGCCAGGTTTCCATCTTGGCGATTTTTTAATCACTCGTAAAGCCTCCTCATCACAGCCGCCCCCAATTCCTTTAACCAAGGTCACATCTGAAACCGATCCATCTTTTTCCACCACGAAACTTACAAATACTTTTCCTTGTATTTCTTGTTCTGAGGCCATACTGGGATACCTCAGGTTGCGCTGAAGAAATTTAGCCCAGCCTTTCATCCCACCTTCAAATTCAGGATAAGCCTCCAGACTACCCGTTCCGTTTTCATATATAGTATTATCTACAGCCTCGCCTTCACCGTTCCCTTTACCTGTGCCGATTCCATTTCCGGCACCTGCTTCCGGTACAGTAGCAATATTGGTTTCCACTCCGGCCTGTGTAACCGGGCCGATAGCTGCATGTTCTATTTCTTTAAGCGTTGGCGGATCTTTCAGCACCGGATCACTCACCACTACAGGTCTGGAAGGTAAACTCACTGTTTTGATCTTTTCCTTCACAGGTTCAGCTGGCATTTCCTTCTTTTTCTCTTCCGGTTTCACCTGATCAGGAAGTGTAAGTGTATTTACCTCTATAATTTTGTCCGGAACTACAATTTCTGCAGGTTTTATGTGCCGCAACACCGCAGGTATAACAAAAAGCAGGATAAAAGCAGAAGAACTGATCAATAAAGCTCTGAAAGTGATCTTTGAGGATTGCTGACGAAGTGTATAAGCACCATAATTCTGATTTCTGTTCTTAAATACAAGATTGAGCCACTCTTTCTTGTACAGGTTTGATGAATTTATCATAGTTCTTAGGTTATTTTAAAATAAGATGTCTATTTCTTCCTTTTTCCATAAAAGCCGAAATATTAATATTATCATAATTTAAGACACTCAAACGCATCAAAAACCAAAGATCATGACTCAAAAAACGACTAAAAATGAAAATTTAACAAAATCTTAACCTTCGGAAGTTATTAACAACATATTTTTTATCAATTTTTTACGAATTATTGAGATAATATTATATTTTTGGTTCAAATTTTAAAGAAATCAATGAAAAGTTTAAGAACAATTGCATTAAAAGAGGCACAATCTAGAATTTCACCCGAGGTTAAGTCGCCATCAACCAAAATTTCGGAGTTTTTTGGCTCTAATGTATTTGATAAGAAAAAAATGAAAGATCTCTTATCAAAGGAAGTTTATGAAAAATTAATTTCTGCTATTGATCAGGGCGTGTTAATTAACCAGGACGAGGCCAACCACATTGCAACAGCAATGAAAACATGGGCAATGTCTAAAGGCGCTACACACTATACTCATTGGTTTCAGCCCCTAACTGGTACAACTGCCGAAAAACATGATTCGTTCTTCGAGCCAAGTGCTGATGGCGCAATTGAAAAATTTGCAGGAAGTGCATTGGTACAACAAGAGCCAGATGCCTCAAGTTTCCCGAATGGTGGTATCCGCAACACTTTCGAAGCACGCGGTTATACAGCATGGGATCCTTCTTCTCCTGCCTTCATTATGGAAAGCAAAGCTGGTAAAACCCTTTGCATCCCAACTGTATTTGTTTCTTACACTGGTGAGGCACTAGATTATAAAGCACCTTTATTAAAAGCATTAAATGCTTTAGACAAAGCAGCTGTCGATGTTTGCCAGTATTTTGATAAAAGCATCACTAAAGTAAATGCATCTTTAGGTATTGAGCAGGAATACTTCCTGGTAGACCTTGCCTTATATAATGCACGTCCTGACCTTGCCTTAACCGGCCGTACCTTATTTGGTCATATGTCTGCAAAAGGACAGCAACTGGAAGATCACTATTTCGGATCTATCCCTGAGCGTGTATTTACTTATATGGTAGATTTTGAAAACGAAGCCTTAAAATTAGGTATTCCTTTGAAAACCCGTCACAACGAGGTGGCTCCTTCTCAATTTGAGTGTGCGCCAATCTATGAAGAAATCAACTTAGCGATTGACCACAATCAATTGTTGATGGACTTAATGGAGAAAGTGGCTTTAAGACATAACTTCAAAGTGTTGTTACACGAAAAACCATATGCAGGTATCAACGGTTCAGGTAAACACAACAACTGGTCATTGATCACTGATACAGGTAAAAACTTGTTGTCTCCAGGCAAAACACCTAAAAACAACCTGATGTTCCTTACTTTCTTTGTAAACACTATCAAAGCAGTACACGAACATGCAGACCTGTTAAGAGCAAGTATTGCTTCTGTAAGCAACGATCACCGTTTAGGTGCAAACGAGGCACCACCGGCTATCATTTCCATCTTCTTAGGTTCTCAGCTTGCTGATGTACTGGACGAGATCGAAAGCTCACGCAGCATTTTGAAAAAAGTAAAAAATGAAGATTCTTTATGGTTAGGTATTCCTAAGATCCCTCAGATCTTATTAGACAACACAGACCGTAACCGTACTTCACCATTTGCTTTCACCGGTAATAAATTTGAATTAAGAGCTGTAGGTTCTTCTGCAAACTCTTCTGCACCAATGACTGTGTTCTGTCTCTTATACACATCTGACGCTGCCGACGAACGTTAGCCGGTGTAGATCTCGGTGGGGGGCGGGGGATTAGAAAGGGGGGGGGGGGGGGGGGGGGGGGGGGGGGGGGGGG
>NZ_JAELTV010000839.1 GCF_016429005.1 Pedobacter sp. ASV19 | reverse complement strand
GTCCAGGATGATCAAATCCGGTTTAAATCCTTCGATATGTACAAGCATATCTGCACTTTTGTTTAGTCCTGTTACTTTATAGGCTTCACTTTGCAGAATAAGCGTAATCACGTCCAAAATAGCATGATTATCTTCTATTACGAGAATGTTTTTGTACAATTTAGATTCTTTTGCCAAGTTGTTTATTCATTAGGGACATACAAATATACAATTGAAAATTAATGTTTAGGGGTTTTTGGAAATTAATAGACAAAATTTCAAGAATACGGAAGCATTTGTAACATAGGCTATATTTCTGCTGAAAAATTTATAAAAAATGTTTCAGCTGATTATTTAGATATGGGGCTTATAAGTATCCGTTTTAACTATTGCTTTTAATTCATGCAAAATGGTGTAGAGACCAAAATTTGTGCGGTTGATATAAATAAAATGTTTGACTCCTCTGGCTTGTTTAAATTCCGGCATTTTTGAGATCTTTTCTCCATAATAATATAATTGTTCAAAAAAATCTGGTTTGCTGAAATCGAATGTTTTACTCCTGTAAGGCCTGGCAAATAATTCAATCATTTCTTTATAGGCATTATAATAAAAGTCAACCTGAGCATCAGAATCCTTATCGTGTATCATGTCCAACTCTCTGACTGTCTCTTATACACATCTGACGCTGCCGAC
>NZ_JAELTV010000838.1 GCF_016429005.1 Pedobacter sp. ASV19 | reverse complement strand
CTTTTCCTATTCCAGATCCAGCTCCGGTAACAATTGCGATTTGGTTTGTTAATGCTTTCATACAATTTATTAAAATGAATAGTGAATACAGACCAAAGTTTCGAAAATGAATCAGGAAAAAGCATGATACAAGTCACACAAACAAATGACAATCAGCATCATAAAAACACCAACAGAAATCTTGATTGATAGCGATTCAACAAACAACGATATTTTGCAAATCTGTTAACCCGACCGTTTCCGGTAATTGAGAATGGCCCAGCCATTAAAAAAGACAGCAAAGCCCAGCATGGCATAGATCTGAAAACGAATGTCCGACAATCCACTGCCTTTTAACATCACCATCCTCATCACTTCAATGAAATAAGATACAGGATTAAAGCGGGTGATGATTTGTGCCCATTCGGGCATACTTTCAATTGGGGTATATAAGCCGCTTAACAGGTTAAAAATCATAGTGACAAAAAAAGAAACCAGCATGGATTGCTGCTGGGTTTGTGCATAGGTAGACAAAAGAAGCCCTAAGCCTAAAATGGCCACTAAATAAACTGAAGAGAAGATATAAATGGTACTGTAGTGCCCAAGCGGGACTATTCCATACACCACCCTGGCCAGGATCAAACCTAATGTTAAAACGATATTGGCCAATAACCAGAAAGGAATGAGCCTGTC
>NZ_JAELTV010000837.1 GCF_016429005.1 Pedobacter sp. ASV19 | reverse complement strand
GATTATGGCACTGAGTAATCTACTTAGAGATTTATCTGTGCACGAAAATATTCCTGATATAGATAAATTTAGAAATCCGAGTGGCGTTGCCAGAAGATTGGGTAATTTTAAAGCAATGGACTCTGGGTATACTGGAGATGGTTTATCAAACTCTGGCAAACTCGCGAAAATGATATTTGATGAGTTTCGCATGCATCGGGGACGATTGAAACAAGAAGCAGATTTAATTAAACAACTGGTAAAAACAAAGGAAAGGAGTTTAGCTGAACCTTTACCCTCCTACGGTTCATCTGAGAAACATGATTTTAAATTCGATTACCATAAAAATCTGGAGTTAAATCCATTAACACTCAGGTTGAGAAAAGAAAATCTTACAACAGACCAAATTACCCGGTGTTCACTATGTAATTTAAGTACACAGAATATGTACGGAGCCTTAGGAAATGATTTAATAGAGCTTCATTATACAAGAGATATTAATACTGAACTATGTTTTTCCTACGAGCTTAATCTTGATGATTTCATTTTGGTTTGTCCAACTTGCCATAAATTATTAGATTATCATTATTCAATTTTAACATCTGAGGACCTTAAGAGGATTATTTCTGATAAATAAATATTTTCAAGATGAGTAAAACTGCTATTTATGATATTGTGAGTCCGGTAGCTGAGTTCAA
>NZ_JAELTV010000836.1 GCF_016429005.1 Pedobacter sp. ASV19 | reverse complement strand
GACTTGCATTTACGTCCAAACCAGATGATCTTAAAAAATTATAATACTTGAACTGGTTTAATTTCCCGCTTTTCTCATATTCGAATTGAATTGAAGCGCCATTTGCTGATACTATTTTACCGAGATACCAGGAACAGGCACTGACAGACAATGACGGAACTCCTCCAACTGGAGTTACGACGAGTCTTTCCCTAGAGGCATCTGTTTCACCAAAATAATAACTGTTACCCCGGGTATCTACAATGATCCAAGTCCGATCAGCACTATAAACGCCATCTTGCTGGATCTTAAACCCCATCTCATTCATAAAGTGCGGTTTTTGATTTTCGTCAAAAATGATTCGTCCACCGACAGTCGAATTGAAAATATCTGGTTCAAAGTCTTCATAATGAGTTAACACATCTTGAAGCTCCGAATAACTGGGGTTACCTTTCAAAAATCCAGTATTAGTAGGGCCTGAAGGTTTGTCTCTATTGGTCCTGCTTATTAATCCACCAGCCATTAAACTCCATCCCAAACCCGCCTCTCCAGGAATTTCCTGTACCTTGATACCAGAACCTCCAACATATTTCAGGCTTATATTCACGGATAAAGAACCTTCCTTTACTGTACAAATGGGGATATTAATATTTGCCTTTCCGGTATAAAGATTTACATCTGTCTGGCTTCCCTTAATC
>NZ_JAELTV010000835.1 GCF_016429005.1 Pedobacter sp. ASV19 | reverse complement strand
CTCTTGTGCCGAGGTTGTGTACGATGTAATAGTTTCCGTTTTTCTCTACTTGTATAGTTTCAACGTATTTATTTTCCATGGTCAAAGGTACGGATAATATCGTAGTACAATTGTCAGAGAAATATTATGAATAAATTAATTGAATAATTTATTACAATTGTCTATCTCGCTTCTTTCGGATTGGTTCCATAATTTTTTTTGAAAAACTTATTAAAGTGACTCAAATCATTAAAGCCAAATTCAATACTGATCTCCTTTAATGGGTGTTCCGTGTATTTAAGTTTGTTCTCAATCAATTTGAGTTTGTAGCTGTTTATATAGGTTTTAATTGGTACCCCCATTTGTTTCTTAAACAATCCGGTCAAATAATTAGGGGAGAGATTAAACATTTCAGCCAGTTTATTCAGCTGTAAGCTGCGAGGATCACGGATTTGCTTATGAATATAATTTACAATAGACATTACTGTATTTTCCTGACTGGAAATCTTTGGAGACAATTCCTTTACCGCGTTTTTTTTTATGAGTGAGAAAACCGCGCGGATGAGGTAGAAAATTGTTTCGTTTCCGGAATTCCGACTGGTTTCCCATTCCCGGATAATTAAACGGATCAATTGTTCTATTTTTAGAAGCTCTTCTGCAGAATTGACCAAACAAGACTGTAGGGTAGAACTCATTGC
>NZ_JAELTV010000834.1 GCF_016429005.1 Pedobacter sp. ASV19 | reverse complement strand
GAGGTAAGTATTATCCTGGAAAGGCGAATAATCCAAAGTTCCAATCCGGAAATCAAAGAGGAAGAATTGTCTGGCCCAATGGTGTAGATCCTAATGCGATTAAGGCAAGAATTTTTTGGAATAATTATAAAGATTCTGTCGAAGTACCTACGCCAAAAGATAAAGATAGCATAAGTTACCTTTTTACTAATCTTCCAGAAAATTTTTACTCTTTCGTCATAAAAACTTATGATGATAAGGGAAATGTCTCTGTTCCCGTAGAAGTTCCCGGGGCTGTGTATGGCGAAACTTATCAAAGCAGGTTACTTGATCGTCCTTTGAAGGAAGCTCTTTTGAACGTAGCCAATAAACTATCCGTTACCTGGGAAACCGCAGATATAGCTGGTGGAGCCGTTGCTACAGAAATTGAATACACCAATACTCAGGGAGTGCTGAATGTAAAGCGTTTTCCAACCACATTCTCCAATACCGATCTTCAGGATTATAAAATAGGTACCCCGTTCAGGTATAGAACAGTTTACAGACCCGATTCTACTGCGATTGATTTGTTTTATACACCGTATAAAACAAATGAAACTTTTTTCCTGGATAAAAAAGAGTGGAAGATCATTAATTTTTCCACCCAGCATCCAGGTGATGAAAACAAGGCAATTATTTTTATAGATGGGGATCCTGCAAC
>NZ_JAELTV010000833.1 GCF_016429005.1 Pedobacter sp. ASV19 | reverse complement strand
AGATGTGTATAAGAGACAGGCCTTACACTGTATATCATTAAGAATGGTGCATTTGGACAACTGTATAATGCCTGCGGCCCGGATCATCCGGAAAAACAAATATTTTACGCAGAAGCAAGCAGAACATTAAATCTTGAAGCCCCGGAATTCATTAACGAACTTAAGGAATGGAAAATTATTTCCAGTATTCAAGTCCCTAATTTTCTTGAGTATAGCTACAAAGTAAACAATTGGATGAAATGGCTTAGGGATAATCCTAATTAATTTAATATCTTGGAGATTGTTTTAGGATATAACGCATATGAAATTAACGATTTGGGGAGCTGCACAACAGGTAACTGGGAGTATGCATCTTCTACAAACTGAAACTTATAATATATTGATTGATTGTGGGCTGGATTATGAAAAAGATACCTTTCAAGAAGAAAACGAATATTTTCCTTTCGATCCATCAAGCATAGATGTTGTCATTTTAACCCACGCTCACATCGACCACTCCGGTAATTTACCAACCCTGGTACGCATGGGCTTCCAGGGACAAGTACTTTGTACACCACCTGTCTCTTATACACATCT
>NZ_JAELTV010000832.1 GCF_016429005.1 Pedobacter sp. ASV19 | reverse complement strand
AGATGTGTATAAGAGACAGGCTGTAATGCTCGTTTTTGATGTTCATTCAACGTTCTTGGTATCCGGTCTATCACACACAAAGTACCAAGCGCAAAACCGTTAAGGTCAACCAGCGGATAACCAGCATAAAATCTAATATTCGGATCGCCGGTAACCAGTTCATTATTTTTAAACCGTTCATCCAGATGAGCATCTTTTACTTCCATAATGCCCTCATCAAGAATTGCATATCTGCAAAAAGCCAGATCCCGGGGAGTCTGAGAGACAGTAAGTCCAACCCTTGATTTAAACCACTGCCTGTTTTCATCAATTAATGATATTAATGAAATGGGTGTTTCACAAATCAAAGAAGCCAGCTCGGTAATACGATCGAAATCTTTCTCGTTAGCAGAATCCAGTATCTGGTATTCAATTAACGTTTTAATACGCTCATATTCATTTTCTGGAACCGGATTTTCGCTCATTTTGGATGAATTTAATTAAACAACAATATTATACGATCAACTCTTTTATTACCCTTTCAATGATATTGTCCAGCTTATCGATCAGGGCTTCCAGTCTATCCGATTTACCATATTCAACCGCCGAAGATTCCATTTCCAGAATTTCATTTTTCAGACTGACTATCCCCATCGCGTCTATAG
>NZ_JAELTV010000831.1 GCF_016429005.1 Pedobacter sp. ASV19 | reverse complement strand
TTATTTCCATCTAACTCTATACTTTTATAGATATCTAAGAAAAACTCGATACCATTTCTAGCACTGTCTATTTCTTTTTCAAAAATTACTTCAGATCCTTTAGCTACGATAAACTTTGAATACATCCCATCTTTTTTAAAATTAACAAAAACAGAAGCTTTTAATACTTGTCCTGAAATAACTATATCGGCCTCAACCATTGCATAATCTGGATTGAGATTAAGTTCTAAACCTTTTCTATAAGCATATTCAGAAGCTTCCAGCAGCTCTGTATTTTTGATTGATTTTGAGGCTCTACTTAAATTTTCATAAACTCTATCCCACACATAAATATTTTTTTCGAGATAGTCAAGCTTATTAAATTCTACGCTATCAAAATCTCCGTAAGTATTCAAATGTCCGCCATAATAATGGGTGTAATTTATTGGTATAGCAGGAACTCTAAAATATTTCTCACTTGTAGCGAGAAATATATTTATAAATTTCATTTTCTTACCTTTATAATCTTCATTTAAAAGTCTGTTTAATAATGTTGATAGCCCATAGAAACTATCGCTAAGCTCTTGAAGTCTTCCAAATTCATTTTCAAACCAAATTAAGGTTCTATCTATTTTCTGTCTCTTATACACATCT
>NZ_JAELTV010000830.1 GCF_016429005.1 Pedobacter sp. ASV19 | reverse complement strand
CATTTTCCTATTAAAAACGAAAAGATGTTAAAGACCTTTATAAAAATGAAAGCCGGGTAAAGGCGGCAAATTACATAAATATAGTAGAATTGCAATAGAGCTTGTTAAACAAAACATGTCTTGTGGGATTATTTTGTTTAATGTTTTGTTAATCAGTTGTTTGTATTGTTTTTTTGGTATGTGTTTTGCTTAAGTTTTTTTATAAAATCTTCTACATTATGAAACAAGCAACCACTCTTTTTACACAGCAATTGAATAGTTTTAGCGGAAGCCTGCATGCTTTTGCACTAACCTTTACCAGAGATGATGAGGATGCCCGGGACCTTGTGCAGGATACTATGGTGAAAGCCATTCGTTATTCTGACTTGTACGAGGAGGGAACCAATATGAAGGGCTGGCTTTTCACAATTTTAAGAAACACATTTATTAACAGCTACCGCAAGAACTCCAGGTCTGGAGAGATCTTTACAGTTTGTGAGGAGATTTCATCTGCGCAACTTAAGAAAAGCGCCTCAGTAAATGAGGGAGAGAATAAATGTATGATGGATGATATTCAGTATGCGCTGAAAAAATTACAACCGGAATATTATGTCCCTTTTATCAGATATTTTGAAGGTTTTAAATACCATGAAATTGCAGAGGAATTGAATATTCCACTGGGGACGGTTAAGACAAGAATACATG
>NZ_JAELTV010000082.1 GCF_016429005.1 Pedobacter sp. ASV19 | reverse complement strand
CCCCCCCCCCCCCCCCCCCCCCCCCCCCCCCCCCCCCCCCCCCCCCCCCCTTTTAGATGTGTATAAGAGACAGGTTTACCCCAGGTAATCTTTTCATTAGGCACAGCACCAGAATAAGAGCCGTAAGAAGTGGTAGAATCAGAGATCTGACAGAAATAACTCCAGAATGGGATGTTCTCCATTTCCATATCCTGATAAAGCATTGGTACAACGCAAATCGGGAAATCGCCAGCAATACCTCCACCAATCTGGAAGAATCCGATTCCTTTTCCCGAACTGTTGGCAATATACCAATCGGCCAGCCAGCCCATATATTCAATACCGCTTTTCATGGTTGTTGCTTTCAGTTCACCTTTCATCACATACGAAGCAAAGATATTACCCATAGTGGAATCTTCCCATCCCGGTACAACGATTGGCAGATTTTTCTCTGCCGCAGCCAGCATCCATGAATTTTTCGGATCGATCTCATAATATTGTTCAAGATCACCGCTCAACAGCATTTTATACATAAATTCATGTGGGAAATAGCGCTCACCTGCAGTGTCTGCATCTTTCCATAATTTATGAATGTGTTTTTGCAGCCTGCGGAAAGCTTCTTCTTCAGGAATACAAGTATCGGTAACCCTGTTGTAGTGATTCTCTAAAAGATCCCATTCGTCCTGAGGGCTCAGGTCGCGGTAATTAGGAACCCTTTTATAATGTGAGTGGGCTACAAGGTTCATGATGTCCTCTTCAAGGTTTGCACCTGTACAGGAAATAATAGATACTTTATCCTGACGGATCATCTCCGCCAACGAAATACCCAGTTCAGCAGTACTCATTGCACCAGCCAGGGTGATCATCATTTTACCTCCTTCATCTAAATGGGTTTCGTAGCCTTTGGCGGCATCCATCATAGCTGCCGAATTAAAGTGGAGATAATTCGTCTCCATAAATTTCGATATTGGTCCTCTTGTGCTCATCTTGTTTTTTAAATAAAGCGCAAAAATAGACAAATAATCTTAAACCCGCACAAGCTTATCTGTTCTGCACAGATCACCAATGCAATCCACCATTCTTAAAAAGGTCGTAAGCGGTTTGATAATTAGAAATGGCCTGCTGTATAATAGGCTCCGGAAATTTAGCAGGAAGCTGTTCATTCGTATCCTTATTATATATATAGGTGTCCACCTTTTGCTGAGGACTTAAAATGACCAGACTATCCTTTTTCATATAAGCCAGTTTCTGATAAGTACCAAGAACGATCCTGGAATCATAACCCGGATCCAGTACATTTTTCCCATATAGATTACTTTCATAATTCCAGCCCATCAGCTTAAATAAAGTTGGATAAAGATCAATCTGGGAGCAAGTCTGATCAATCACCCTGGACGGTGTAGACTGCAAATTGACAATAATGCAGGGAATATGATATTTACTGATATCTATTTCATTCTTCCCGGCACTGCTTGCGCAGTGATCGGCTACAATAATGATTACGGTGTTCTTAAACCAGGGCTTTGTTTTTGCTTTCTTCAAAAATTCACCGATCGTGTAGTCCGTATACTTCACTGCCCCGTCACGTCCGCTGCCTGAAGGAATATTAATCTTACCAGCGGGATAAGTAAAAGGGCGGTGGTTTGAGGTCGTCATTACAAAATTATAAAAAGGCTTCCCTTCCTTATAATATTGATCAGATCCCCTGATTACTGCATCATAAAGATCTTCGTCACTAATCCCCCAGGCATTTTCAAATTTTACCTGATCATCGGTTATGATGGTCCTCTTGGTGGTATAAGATTCTCCAACCATGATTTTTTTACCCCGGTCTACGATATCAAAGCCATTACTCCCAAAATACTGGTTCATATTATCGAAATAACCATCACCCCCATAAAAAAAAGTACGGTTATACCCGGCCTGCTGAAAAATATGACCTACTGTCGTCAGTTTTTCATTTCCAGGCCGCCGCACAATGCTGCTTCCAGGCGTTGGCGGCACGCACAAAGACAAAGCCTCCATACCACGCACAGTTCTGGTACCCGTAGCATACATGTTCGTAAACAATATATTTTCTTTGGCCAGGGAATCCAACACAGGAGTCAAATTGGACTTGCTTCCAAAACTCCCCAGAAATTCCGCACTTAAACTCTCCACAGTAATCATGATTACATTCGGTCTGTAAGCAGAATTGCCGTTATCAATTTTTCTTCTTACCGAGTTCCCTCCATTCAGATAAACACTCCCCTGCTCTGACAATTCTTTTCGAATCACCTGATAAGCCAGCTTCTTCTCTATCAAAGGATAGAAATCATTATAATTTAATTCGTTATTCTTAAATGCTGCAAAGAAAGAATACACCCCAGCCTTTGACAATTCATTCTGGTACCGGTTCTGTGAACCATCGGCCAGACTATTGCTCACAAAAAAACCATATACCACGGCCAAACCAATAAGCAGCCCTGAAATCAGAAAGCGCTTAGAGAAAGACGTATTGGAATAAAAGCTGTTTGTAAAAATCTTCTTCTTATAAAAAAGGAACATAACAGCTGAAGTCAGCAAAAGAATTCCCCCAATTAAAATAGGCAAAGGATAAGACTCATTAATATTGTTAATCACCTCATAGGTATAAATCAGATAGTCAACCGCAATAAAATTAAAACGGCTTTCAAACTCCTGCCAGAAAGTAATTTCCGCAAAAAAGGAAAATATAAAAATCAAAACCACCAGGAACAACCATATATAAGTAGCGATCCGGTTAAATTTTGAATTATTCCATTTCTGCGGCAATAAGAGCAAGTACAAAGCGTAGGATGCAACAATAAAAAAGGAAACCCCTAAATCAAAAAAGGTTCCGGTAAAGTAGATTTTCAAAATCGCCAGAAAACTCAAATCTGTTTTCACTAAAGAGGCCACCAGTAAGCCTGTCCTGATTAAAAAAGAACTGATCAGGAAAACAATAATAAAAGAAAACAAAACACTATACCTGTTTTTTAAGATACTCAACTGCATATTTAAGCTTAAATAAACTCCAAAACTACTACATTAATCTGAACAAATCCCGAAGAGCAATTCATTTCCATATAAATATAAATTAAAATATTCCGTCAGTTCTAGTACTTTTGCGGCAATGAAGAAGATTACACTGTTCACCATTTTATTTGCTATAACCCTCCCTTCCTTCGCACAAAAGAAACTTATCAAAAAGATGCTCTCCAATGAAATTGATACCACGAGGAGACCAAGCTTTATGCCCATCCCCGTATTAGGATACAGCCAGGAAACCGGCTTTGAATTCGGTTTGGGCGGCCTTTTCTCTATGTACACGGACCGTAACGACACGCTAAACCGAAGTTCAAATTTTTCATTAATGACCTCTGTGTCCACCAAGAAACAGTACAATTTTACCCTTAGAAATGATATATATACCCGTCAGAATAAATTTCACCTTATGGGCGAACTCATTTTCAGACGGAATCCATTCAATTTTTATGGCATAGGCAATAAAACGCATCATGCTGACGAGAACAAGCTGCTGGAAAAACAATTTAAAATACTGCTTGAAGCCGAAAAAAGCCTTATCCCTTACACCTATACCGGTGTTTCCATTGGTTACGAAAATTACAGCTATACCGATAGAGGGAATGGGGGTATTTTTGCCACCAATCCTGATATCCATGGTAAAAATGGAGGAGACCTGGTCTATATTGGTGCCTCTCAAAGTTATGACACCCGAAATTCCAATAACTATCCAACCAAAGGTTTTTTCGGGAGAATCACCTACCAGTATGCCCCACAATTCTTTTCCAGCAATGAATTCAACACCAGTCAGATCAAAGTTACAGTAAGCAACTTCTGGCCGCTGGCCAACCGCCTGGTCTTAGGTGTAAATGGATTCTATCACACTGTCCAAAGCAGGAGTACACCTTTTTATCTCCTCCCGCAGCTGGGAAATGATGAAATGATGCGCGGCTACTATCGCGGAAGATATAGAGACGAGAATCTCATTACCGCCCAAACCGAGCTCAGATACCGTTTTACCAATAGATTTGGCCTTGTTGCTTTTGCCGGGGCCGGACGCGTTTTTGCCAACGGTGATTTTTCCCTTAAATATTTCAAACCCACCTATGGAGGTGGTGGACGTTATTTCTTTGATCCGGCAAAAGGCCTGAGCGTACGTCTGGACTATGGGATTGGAGAAAAACCACCGCACGAAAAACGTCAAAGCGGTTTTTACATCAGCCTAGCCGAAGCCTTTTAATCAATATTTGATTTTAAAATGTTCCTTTACTTGTCCTTTTCTGAAATAGACTAAACCGATCCAGAATAAATCGACCGTTACGGTAACGTCAGGGTGTTGCTTGATCTCCTCCCAGGCTTCCTTCATGCCCTTACTCCAGTAAATATCATCAAAGATGAGCAGGGAATGTTCCTGTACTTTTGGAAGGCACCATTTAAAATAATTGAGTGTAGCTTCTTTGCGATGGTTACCATCTACATATACAAAATCCAGTTTTTCCTGTTTGTCAATCAAACCCGGAAGTATTACATCAAAATTTCCCACTTCCAGTTCCACATGGTCCAATCTCAAATCTTTAAAATTCTGAGCTGCTACTTTAGCCGTTTGCGGACAACCTTCTATGGTGATTACTTTTGCTTCGGGCGATGATCTGGAGAGATACGCTGTCGTGATACCCAGACAGGTACCCAATTCAATGATCAGTTCAGGGTTTCGTTCCTTCGCCAGACGATAGATCAACTGAGCAAGACGAGGACTCTTAAGCGCATTCTTTGCAATTTCCTTAACACTTTTTTTCCTGTTTTTATTCAGGTGAGAGCCCGCTCCAAGGTCTGTAACCTCGATTACATCATCGTCATTCAAAAGTTTTTTTCTTTGTTCCTCTATACTTTTGTAATCATTTTTTGACTTAAAATCGTAAATTACCTCATCTGTTAATTTATAAACAAACGGAGAGTGCGTACCATGTCTGCTTTTAGCGGTAAAACGATGCTTTAAGTAATCGATAAAAAAATTAAAAACCATAGCTGCAAAAATAGACAAACGTACAATTGGAATTGCATATAATGGAAAATAGTACAGAAATAAGTGCATTGATCAAACTTCTGGATGACCCGGACAATGAAGTTTATGAACACGTGGAGCGTCGCCTGCTCGAGTACGGGAATGCTGTGATCAATTATCTGGAAAGCACCTGGGAAAAATCGCTTGACACGCTTGTACAGGAACGTATAGAAAATCTTGTTCACAGAATTCAGTTCAGTAACGTTAAAGAAGATCTTAACCTATGGTTCCAGAGTGGGGCTTTCGACCTTCTTCAGGGTGCACTGGTGATTAACAGATATCAGTACCCGGATCTGGACGAACAAAAAATCATTTTCCAGATAGAAGAAATTAAGCGGGAGATTTGGATGGGCCTGCAATATGAAATGAGTTCCATTGAGAAAATCAAATTCATGAACCACATTTTCTACAGCATCTATGGTTTTTCCGGAAATACAAAAAACCATCATGACCCTCAGAATTCCTATATCAATCAGGTACTGGAGAGTAAAAAAGGGAATCAGATCTCCTTAGCCATTATCTACTCTACCATAGCCCAAAAACTGGATATTCCGGTATACGGCGTAAACCTTCCTCAACACTTCATCCTGGGTTATATAGATGAAAGCAAGAAGGAAGAGCATGAGTTTGGCGTCCTGTTCTACATCAATGCCTTTAATAAAGGAGCCATCTTTGGAAAACACGATGTAGACCAGTTTCTAAGACAACTCAACCTGGAACCGCAGCCGGGGTTTTATGCCCCCTGCAGCAATGTAGAAATCATTAGAAGAGTTATCCGAAACCTGATTTCAGCCTATGAGAATCTGGGGTCCGCAGAAAAAGTCCAGGAATTAAAAGAATTGCAGGAAATTTTAAACAGCAGTCCGGTTTAGCCTATTTCAATAAATGATTCATGCTTAACCAGTTCACCAACCGATCAAACCATTGATCCGTAGTGGTCGGGTTATTCAAACCAAAACCGTGACCACCGGCCTGGTAAATGTGCATTTCTACCGGAACCTTCGCTTTGACCAGGGCCTTGCTATAAATGATACTGTTCTCTACCGGAACCGCAGCATCATCTGCAGCCTGTACCAGGAAAGCCTTAGGACTTTCTGCATTTATACTCCGCTCATTCGAAAAATATTCTTTCTGCTCCATAGAAGCATCCTTTCCAATCAAATTCCTGAGCGAACCTGTATGAGGCGATTCTAAAAATGAAATAACAGGATAGATCAATACAGAAAAATCAGGTCTGAGGTTTACCTGACCAGCAGCCGGGATCTTCACATCCATATAATGTACGGAAAGACTGGAAGCAACATGACCTCCGGCAGAAAACCCCATAATCCCAACCTTAGCCGGATTTATATTCCATTTCGCAGCTTCATTACGCACTTTATAAATAGCTTGCTGAACATCCTGCAAAGGACCGAATGACTTATCCAGCATAATGGCCGTGTCTGGTAACCTGTATTTTAAAACAAAAGCCGTAATCCCAATCTCGTTAAATTTCTTTGCCACATCATAACCTTCATGAGTAATGGCCAGACCAGAATACCCACCACCAGGGCAAATAATTACCGCCGTGCCATTAGCCTTATTTTTAGGTGCCTGGTAAACGGTCAGGGTTGGCTCAGATACTTTGGTAATGATCACACCACCCTGTTTTCTCGGCGTAGATATCTCCTTAAAATCAGACGGCACGGGTTTCGCGCCAGGTATTGCACCCGGATAAAGGGGTTCTACTTTTTGTGCCATCAAGCTGTTTGCCGACATCAGAGCAACCATAAATAAAGTGCTTAAATATTTCATGATTAAAATTCCATTAGATATGCTTTTAAAAAGTCATTCAGTTCACCATCCAATACAGCCTGAGGGTTAGAAGACTGGAAATTTGTCCTGTGATCTTTCACCCTCCTGTCGTCCAACACGTAACTCCTGATTTGCGAACCCCATTCAATTTTCTTTTTATTACCCTCTATCAATGCCGTCGCTTCCATACGTTTACGCATTTCCACTTCATATAATTGCGATTTCAGCAAACGAATGGCATTTTCTTTATTCTGTAATTGAGACCTTGACTCCTGGTTTTTAATCACAATACCAGAAGGCTTGTGGTATAAACGCACCGCCGTTTCTACTTTATTTACGTTTTGCCCACCCGCACCACCAGAGCGGAAAGTTTCAAATTCTATTTCCGAATCTTTAACCTCAATCTCTATGGTATCGTCTACCAGCGGATAAACATACACCGAAGCAAAAGAAGTATGCCTGCGGGCATTCGAGTCAAACGGAGAAATCCTGACCAGGCGATGCACACCATTCTCTCCTTTCAGGTAGCCGTATGCAAATTCTCCCGAGAACTGAAGTGTAACGGTTTTCACACCCGCGATCTCTCCCTCCTGGTAATCCTGCTCCGTAATTTTGTACCCGTTTTTTTCGCCCCACATCATATACATACGCATCAGCATATAGGCCCAGTCACAACTTTCCGTACCACCAGCGCCCGCAGTAATCTGCATCACAGCCGGAAGCTGATCTTCCTTGTTTTTGAGCATATTTTTAAGCTCAAGCTCTTCTATCGCTTTCAGGCAAAGATCATACTGCTCCTGCATTTCTTCTTCAGTAGCATCACCACTCTGCAAAAAATCGAAAATGATCTGCGTATCTTCCAACAGCGCATTTGCTTTTTGCCAGCCATCGGTCCACACCTTTTTTGAATTAATTTCTGCAATATGTTTTTCCGCCTTTTTAGGATCGTCCCAAAAATTTGGCTGCAGGGTAAGTTCCTGCTCAATACGGATATCTTCTAATCGGTCATCAACGTCAAAGATACCTCCTCAGCGACGCTACTCTGTCCCTTAAATCCTGAATTTGTTCTTTAGTCATAGCCCAAAGATATAAAATAGAAAAGGCTATCTAAACAATCTTTAGACAGCCTTTTCCAAAACACGTATTTTTATTAGTTAAACAGCCCTTTTAATTTATCCATGATGCCGCCAGACTCTCCTTCTTTACTGGTAAACAGATTGGTCAGATCAGACAACTCGAACTTTCCGTCTGGTCCCGATATCTTACTCAGCACATCTTTAATATCAAAAGAACTATCGTTAGGATCATTGGTTTTGTTCACAAATTTATCCAGGATGCCAGGTATTAGTGAAGAAGCAATGTTTTTAGCCGAATCCAGATTGATACCCATTCCCGCAAGCTTATCTGTAAAGTTAGAAGTCGCCTGTTGGGCCAGATCACTATTACCTGTGTCGCCACCTTTAAAAGCGTCAACTAAACCACTAAGGTTCCCTGAAGCCAGGTGATCCTTTAGCGTATCAAAAATGGATCCCGAAGCAGCCTGAATGGCCGCCTCATTTTGTTCGTTAGGAACATCCGGATTATTTACAATCGCATCCTGAGCGTTTTCAGTAACCAGTTGTTTTAAATTTTCTAACATAGCTTTTGTTTTTTAGGTGAATAGGTTATGTTTTATCATATAAATATAATCAAAATTAAATCCAGCTTTCTCCATTCTATCAAATAAAATAAAGCCTTACATTTACAGAAATACCAAGATTATGCTACCAACAATAAATTTCACAGAAACAGAAGCCTATAAATATCTGGCAGATCATTTTATTGATATCAATGAGAAAAGTTTAAAAGATCTTTTCACAGAAGATAGTGCACGATTTGAGAAATTTTCTCTACTATTCGAAGACATCCTTCTCGACTTTTCCAAGAATCGCATCAACGACACCACTTTAGCCTTGCTGCTGCAGTTGGCCAAAGAATGTAAACTGGATGAAGCCATCAAAGCCATGTTCAGCGGAGAAAGGATCAACCAGACTGAAGACAGACCGGTACTTCATATTGCCTTAAGAAACCAGGGTAGTAAAAGCATCCTCGTAGATGGCAAAAATGTTATGGAGGACGTGAATAAAGTATTGGCCAAGATGGAAAAATTCAGTGAGGCCATTATCTCAGGTTCATGGAAAGGCTATACTGGCAAAGCCATCACGGATGTCGTTAACATCGGCATTGGGGGTTCAGACCTTGGACCCGTTATGGTTACCGAAGCTTTAAAAGCCTATAAGAATCATCTAAATCTTCATTTCGTTTCCAACATTGACGGTACTCATATTGCAGAAACACTAAAAGCTGTAGATCCGGAGACCACCTTATTCCTGATCGCGTCAAAAACCTTTACCACACAAGAAACCATGACCAATGCCCATACGGCAAAAGACTGGTTGCTGGAAAAAGGGGCTAAACAGGAAGATATTAAAAAACATTTTGCCGCACTGTCTACCAATGCAAAAGACGTAGAAGGCTTCGGAATCGACACTGAAAACATGTTCGAATTCTGGGACTGGGTAGGTGGCCGTTACTCCCTTTGGAGCGCTATAGGACTTCCAATTGTACTGAGTATCGGTTTTGACAATTTCAAACAACTGTTGGCCGGAGCGCATGCCACCGATCAGCATTTTGAACACACGCCCTTCGAAAACAATATCCCTGTTATACTTGGCCTTATTGGCGTATGGTACATCAACTTCTTCGATGCCGAAACACAAGCCATACTCCCATACGATCAGTATATGCACCGCTTTGCGGCCTATTTTCAGCAGGGAGATATGGAAAGCAATGGTAAACATGTAGACCGTAATGGCCATGATGTGACTTATGAAACCGGGCCGATCATCTGGGGCGAACCAGGTACCAACGGTCAGCATGCTTTTTACCAGTTGATTCACCAGGGTACCCGCCTGATCCCTTGCGATTTTATTGCACCAGCACAAAGTCTCAATCCAATTGGTCAGCACCATCCAATCTTATTGTCTAATTTTTTTGCGCAAACAGAAGCCCTGATGAACGGAAAAACGAAAGAACAGGTAGAAGAAGAATTAAAAAAAGAAGGCAAATCAGCAGAAGAGATTAAAAAAATTGCCCCCTTCAAAGTTTTTGAAGGTAACAGACCAACCAATTCTATTTTACTCAAACGTGTAACACCTTATACATTGGGCAGTCTAATCGCCATGTATGAACACAAAATATTTGTACAAGGCATCATCTGGAACATTTTCAGTTTTGACCAATGGGGTGTGGAATTGGGCAAGCAACTGGCAAAAAGCATCCTCCCTGAGTTAAAAGATGACAAGGAAGTATCCAGCCACGATGCCTCAACCAACGGACTGATCAATCAATACAAAAACTGGCGATAATCAACTAAACACAATTATCATAAAACAACTGACTGATTTGCAATGAAACAAAATCTATTATTAACGCTGGCCATTTCCGGTCTTTGCCTTAGTGCGTCCGCACAAAAGGTAAAGTACACCGAATATGACCTGAACAATGGTCTTCATGTGATCCTGCATGAAGACAAAACAGCGCCTGTGGTCGCTGTTTCTGTAATGTACCATGTTGGGTCTAAAGACGAGAACCCCGACAGAACGGGTTTTGCCCATTTTTTCGAACACTTATTATTTGAAGGAAGTGATAACATGAAACGTGGCGATTTCATGAAAATTGTAAGCAGTAACGGCGGACAGAACAATGCCAATACCACTCAGGACAGGACCTTCTATTACGAGGTATTCCCTTCCAATCAATTGGAACTCGGCCTTTGGCTGGAAAGCGAGCGTATGCTCCATCCAAAAATTGACGAAGCGGGTGTTAAAACCCAAAACGAGGTGGTAAAAGAAGAAAAACGCATGCGGATTGACAACAAACCTTATGGAAAGTTCGCAGAAAATATCTTCACCCATTTATTTGAAGGCCATCCGTACAGCTGGCAGCCTATTGGCTCAATGGCCCATCTGGATGCAGCCAAACTTGGAGAATTCATTGCCTTCTTCAAAAAGTACTATGTTCCAAACAACGCTGTTCTGACCATTGCAGGAGACATTGATCCTGAAAAGACCAAAGCTCTGATCGCCAAATATTTTGATGAAGTTCCAAAAGGTGCTGAAGTGG
The DNA here is from genome assembly GCF_016429005.1 of Pedobacter sp. ASV19. GTDB lineage: Bacteria > Bacteroidota > Bacteroidia > Sphingobacteriales > Sphingobacteriaceae > Pedobacter. Next base: position 8,203 of record NZ_JAELTV010000082.1, on the reverse strand, counting down.
TTAAACAAACTTTCGAGCTGAAACCCATCACCAAACAGATCATTGATACAGCATACGACGCAAACATACAACTGCCAGCCATTATGTCGGCCTACCGTGTACCTGGTATGAAAAGCCGTGACAATAAAGTACTCGAAATGGTCAGCTCCATTTTATCTGGCGGCGGCAGCTCCAGACTGAGAATGAAAATGGTGGATGAGAAAAAAACCGCCCTCGAAGTTGGTGCATTTAACTATACCCTGGAAGACTATGGCGCTTATATTACCTTTGCCATTCCAAACAACAATACCCCTCTGAACGATCTGCTTAAAGACATGGATGCAGAGATTCTTAACCTGCAAACCAACCTGATCAGTGAATCTGATTACAAAAAGTTGCAGAACCAATTTGAGAATGCCTATGTAAGTGCAAACACCAGAATGATCGGCGTTGCTGAAAACCTGGCCAACGGCTATACTTTTCACAACAAAAACACCAATGACATCAATGAAGAGTTAGAGACTGTAAAGTCCATTACCCGGGAAGAAATCAGAGATGTTGCACGTAAATACCTGAACAAAGACCAGCGTGTAGTACTTTATTACCTACCTAAAAAATAGAATTTCTAACCATTTAAAGATGACCATGAAGAAGATATTCCTATTTGCACTGGCCGCAATATCCATACATACAGCCTCAGCGCAAAAACTAGACAGGAGCCAGAAACCAAAACCAGGCCCTGCACCCATCATTACCATTACAGATCCGGTAACCTATAAATTACCAAATGGCATTACTGTTTTAGTCGTAGAAAACCATAAATTACCAAAAGTATCTGCAAGCTACAGCATCGATGCAGGCCCAATCACAGAAGGCTCAAAAGCTGGTGTAACCGGATTGCTTAGCGGTATGCTTGGAGAAGGCACAAGCACCAAAACCAAGGCACAGTTTGATGAAGCTGTAGATCAGCTCGGCGCACAAGTATCCGCCTCTGCCAGCGGAGGAAGCGTCTCTGCCCTGACCCGCTATTTCGACAGTGCGTTTCTGTTAATGGCCGATGCCATCAGAAACCCCTCTTTCCCACAAGCTTCTTTTGACAAACTGAAATCACAAACCCTTACCGGTTTAAAGTCGAACGAACGCAGTGCCAAAGCCATATCCGGAAGAGTAGTCAACGCACTTTCTTATGGAAGCAAACACCCACTTGGAGAATTTGAAACCGAACAAAGCATCAATTCTATTACATTAGATGATGTAAAAAACTCTTATAAAAAGCTGGTTACCCCTTCCAGAGGCTACCTGACCTTTGTCGGTGACATCAAACCAGAAGCAGCAAAAGCACTGGCCATTAAAGCTTTTGGAGACTGGAAAGGCACCACTCTCAGCCTTCCTGTACTGCCTAAAGTGAGCAATCCGGCAAAAACAGAAGTAGATGTCGTAGACGTACCTAATGCAGCCCAGGCTGAAATTACAGTAACCAATCTGATCGACTTACCTGTAAGCAGTCCGGATTACCATGCCGTTTTACTGGCCAATGAAATCCTGGGCGGCGGAGCCGATGCCAAACTGTTCCGTAACCTGAGAGAAAAACATGGCTTCACCTATGGCGCCTATTCTTCTACAGGTTCAGGTCGTTTCCAATCTGCCTTTAATGCAAATGCAGCAGTAAGAAATGAAAAAGTAGACAGCGCCGTAGTAGAATTCCTAAGGGAAATCAATATCATGCGTACAGAAAAAGTGAGCCCGGAAGTTCTTCAAAGTGCAAAAAACCTATACAATGGAACCTTTGCTCTTGGACTGGAAAACCCTGCACGTACCGCCAGCTTTGCAAGCAACATCCTGATCAACAACCTTCCAAAGGATTTTTACCGCACCTACCTGCAAAAGATCAACGCTGTTACTGCCGATGACATCCTTAGGGTCAGCAAGAAATACTTTGGACATGATGATGCCCGTGTAATCATCGTTGGTAAAGCAGATCAGTTTGTCCCTGCACTGCAGAAACGCGGATTTATCGTAAAATCATTTGATAAATATGCCGTACCTGTTACTGCATCCGCAGCACCTGCCGCAGTCAACAAATCAGCTGCTGAAATTCTCTCTAAATACATCAATGCAATTGGTGGAGAAGCTGCATTAAAAAAAGTAAACTCTATTGTTCAAACTGCAGACTTTGAGATACAGGGACAAAAACTGGCTTTAAACATCAAACAACTGGCGCCAAACCTGGAAAGCAATGAAGTCTCTATGGGCGGGAACATCGTCATGAAAGAAGCTTTCAACGGAACATCAGGTTTTCAAAGCCAGATGGGACAGAAAAAAGAACTGGGTGCTGAAGAGCTTGCGGAAAAGAAAGCCAGAAAAGGCCTTTTTGATCAGCTCAATTACGCAGGAAACAAGCTTGAAGTAGCTGGTACTGCTAAAGTTGGACAAGCCGATGCCTATAAGCTGATCGTTACCTCTCCTTCTGGTCAAACCACTACCGAATACTATGATATAGCCACAGGCTATCTTGTTAAAGAAGAAAAAACAAGAAAAGCAAACGGAACAGACATCAATCAGTCTATTGAATACAGCGACTACCGCAAAGTAGACAATGTACTGCTTCCATTTAAAATGGTCCAATCTGTACAAACCTCTCAGGGTAGTCAGGAATTTGTGATCACGATAAAAGAGGTCAAACTCAATACAGATCTGAAAACTGCTGATTTCAATTAACAGCACAATACTTTAAAAAGGGCGCCAAAAGGCGCCTTTTTGTTTACCTATCCTCTTATATTTTAAACCATTCACGCAAAAAAATGTCTATATTCATAGTATAATCTTTATCAACATGAAAAGAATTCAAAATATATTAGGCATTTTGCTCATCGCATTGACCCTACCGGTTTTTGCGCAGACAGATAAAGCAACCACTCAACGGGTGGTACAAGACCAGGATTTCGTTTTTCAGGCCACCAGCGCCATGCCTATGGCCAACATGGATGTCAACCGTGTACTCAACAGAATGAACAATCCGGGAGGTGCCGGAAATATCAATTTGAGCGGATCTCAATATGATCTTACCATTAAAAAGGATAGCATAGTGGCCTATCTGCCTTATTATGGCCGGGCATATACAGCAACCATGAACCCCGATGATGCGGGAATAAAATTTAAGTCCAAAGACTTTACCTATACCAATACAAAAAAGAAAAAAGGCGGCTGGACCATTACCATTGTTCCTAAAGATGTTAAAGACAGTCAAAAGCTGACCCTTAATGTATCAGAGAGCGGCTATGCCACATTAGATGTGACCAACAACAACAGACAGCCCATTTCTTTCTACGGGTATATCAGTGAGCCTAAAAAACCAAAAAAATAGGACTTAGTAAAAAACAAATATGTTGTCCCTGCAAAAGCCGGGACGACATATTATTTCTTAGGTACCAGCGTAATCTGGAACAGTTTATCAAATTTCTTCCCTGTCACAAAGAGTCTCTTTCCTTTTGCATCCCAGGCAATGCCATTTAGAACGTCCGTATTCGAAAATCTATCTTTAGCCGGAAGAATACCTGTCAGATCAATATAACTCTCTACAACGCCCGTTAATGGATTAATTATAGCGATTTTATCTGTCTGATAGACGTTGGCATACAACTTACCATCAATATACTCCAGTTCGTTCAGCTGGTCTACCTGTCCTTTATTGTCATAAACCTCGATAAAGCCTTCTTCGTGATAGGTATCTTTGTTTAAGAACCAAATCTTATTGGTACCATCCGATTTCAAAAGCCGGCGACCATCAAAAGTCAAGCCCCAGCCTTCACGGCTGTTCTGATACGAAAAAGTTCCTGTTTGTTTAAAGGTCTTTGCATCGTATACAAATCCGGTGTTTTCCTGCCAGGTTAATAAGATCACTTTGTCTCCTATCAGAGAAGATCCTTCTCCAAAATATTTTTTATCCAGGCTGATCTTTTGTAAAGCCTTACCTGATTGCAGGTCTACCCACCTCAACGTAGAAAAACCATATTCACCAGTGCTTTCCAGGAATTTACCATCATGGTATTCCAGTCCCTGTGTATAAGAAGTCGTATCGTGAGGAAAAGTATTCACCACCTTATAACCAAACTCAGAAGGCGTTACCGGCGACCTAAGCTCCATATTCACCGTCAATGTATCTTTACTGCCTGAATGTTCTACCACCGCAGAAACCAACCTGTAACCCAGAGGCAGTTCCTTCGTATGTAAAGTAAATGCTTCAGCATTGTTTTTCGATCCCAGCACCTTGCCGTCTACCAAATAGGTTGCCGCAGTAACCTGTGTACCCCCCGGGACGTCCAGTTCAATCTTGACATCTTCTCCCTGTGCCACGGCCTTGCCCTGTTCAGGCGACTTAAAGCCTATGCTGGCAGCCCCTTTATCCTGTTTACAAGCGAAAGTAAAGGTAACGCCCATTGCCACGCAAAAAGCGAGTAGATTTTTTTTTATCCTAAGTTGGCCAAAATGCATCTTCTATATGATTTATCGTATAAAGTTCTTTATTTTCAAACACAATTGCAATGATGTGGAAACGAATCTCCCCTTGATGGTTTTTCCGCTCTATATATTCCAGGGAAGCAAATTCCAGTTGTTTTTCTTTTTTCCAGTCCACAAAATCTTCCGGCTCCCCATGCTCCGCAGAACGCCTGGTCTTTACTTCTACAAAAATGATCTGCCCTTCCCAGAAAGCAATCAAATCTATTTCTGCTCTGCCATACACCCAGTTCTGCTCCAAAATCCTGTAACCTTTCCTTTCCAGATAATCCCGGGCCAGCTCTTCACCATATTTTCCAAGGTCGATATGCTTCGCCACTATTTCAAAATTACAGACCCCAGGAACTTAGAGATCTCCCTTTCTACCCCTTTAATAAAAGAATAACGCTGCATCAGAATTTCCTGATTCACCGCATCCTGCTCATTTTTGATCTCCTGCAGCAGGTTTAACAAAATACGGTCCACCTTTCTTTTTTTCAGGTGAAAAATTCCACTCAGAATTGTCGCCTTTAAATTCACGGTCTCATCCCTCACATAGATCTGGTGCTTATTGTACCAGTTCTCACTTAGGCTATAGGGTGAAGTAGATAAGGTAATGGCCAGGTTAACAATCTCCCTGTCCGGATTTTTAATAAACTGGCTGGCTACGGGTAAATGTCCATTCTCGATTTCCTCTTTATAGTGCGCAATGATCTTCGCACACACACCATCTTCAAAAGTAACGTCAGACAGATTCTGCATGATAAAAGAACCAATGTACATGTTGTCAATATTGTCCCAGCTCACCAATTCATGACCAAAGGTCAGCAGCAACCGTACAATTTCCTGCTCCTGAAGAATGTCTGTTTCATTTCTGCTTTCTACCGGCTCTGCAGGAACTCCCGGTGCACCATCTTCAAATAGATTGTCCGGAGGACCATCCTCATAAGGTGAAGCAGAGGGTGATGGACTTGAAGGCGCGGATTTTTTGAACTTTGCTGCCCGAATTTTGTTCAGCTCGGAAAGTAAAATTCTTTCCTCTACCTGGAGCAAGTGGCTGCATTCCCGGATAAAAACAGAAGCCTTGATGTCATCCGGGATCTTGGCAATACTTTCAACAATATCCCGGATAATGCCCGCTCTTTTAATAGGATCATTTCCGGCTTCCTTAAGCAAGGTATTGGCCTTATACAGGATAAAATCCTTGCGGTTATTTTCAATATATTCCTTAAAAGCACCTGAACCTACATGGTGCATATAAGAATCCGGATCATGTCCATCGGGGAAGTTGACCACTTTTACATTCAGGCCCTCCTCCAGGATCATGTCCAATCCTCTCAGGGAAGCTTTTATACCCGCTGCATCTCCATCATATAAGATGGTCACATTTTGTGTAAAACGACTGATCAGCCTGATCTGTTCTGTAGTTAAAGAGGTTCCCGAAGAAGCCACTACGTTTTCCACACCAGCCTGATGCACAGACAATACATCCGCATAACCCTCTACAAGATAGCAGTTGTCCGTATCCCGGATGGCCTTTTTAGCATGAAAAAGACCATACAGCACATTGGATTTGTGGTAAATATCACTCTCCGGTGAGTTGACATATTTAGGAACCTTTTTATCGGTTTTTAAAGTCCTTCCGCCAAAGCCTATAATCCGGCCGGTAAAGTTATGAATGGGGAACATCACCCGCCCCCTAAATCTGTCATAGAGCTTCCCTTTATCGTTACGGATCGATAGCCCCACACGTTCCAGGTACTCTTCTTTGTGCCCGCTGTTTACCGCTTTAAGCGTCAGCGCATCCCATACATCAGGAGAATAACCCAGTTCAAATTTCTTGATGATGTCTTCCCTGAAGCCCCGCTCCTTAAAATAACTTAAACCAATGGCCCTTCCATCAGCCCCTGTCCAAAGTTCATTGGCAAAGAAGCCGGCCGCGAACTGAGAAACCACATATAAAGTTTCTCTTGCATTCTGTGCCTCCAGGTTTTGCGGAGACTGTACAGTTTCCTCAACCTCTATATTATATTTCTGAGCCAGGTATTTTAAAGCCTCCGGATAAGAATACTTCTCATGGTCCATAATAAAATGGACAGAATCTCCTCCCTTACCACAACCAAAGCATTTATAAATTCCCTTGGTTACAGAAACATTAAAAGAAGGCGTTTTCTCATTGTGAAAAGGACAATTGCCAATTAAGCTCGTACCGCGCTTCTTCAAGGCCACAAAATCACCAACCACCTCCTCAATACGAGCGGTGTCCATGATCTTATCTATCGTAGCCTGGTTAATCATTTATTAAATTCTTTATTTCATTCATTCATTTAAATCTTATTCTGATCTTTCTTAATGAAATCCAGGTCCTGGAAATCATAACTAAAATCAGTAAGTGGAGAAATCGCCTCCATCTTCATCCTTGTAGCTTTACCATCTTTGTCTAAAGAAAAGATCGCAAATGCATCTGCATTCATGCTTCTTTGCACCCATTTCACCACAAAGGTATTTCCTTTATAAAACAACATCTCTCCTCCCAATTTAGGAGAGTTTAAAGACTGGAACCAGAGTTTCCCATCTCGTTGCTGAATCTGCACCTCGCCAAACCAGGGATCTCTAAAAAGCCCTTCATACCGACTTAAATCCGGCTTTTCCGAGTTCTTCTTTTGTTGTAGTTTAATAGCATCCCATACAGCTTCAGTTACTTTTTTACCCTCTGCTTCATTCTGTTCTTCCAATTCTTTATAGGACTTGATACGATCCTTTTTCTTAATCCCAAAATAACTATCCTTAATGGAATTGGTAATAGAAGTAAATGCATAACCGGACTCCTGGTTGGTCAGAACAATGATTCCGAGTTTCATTTCCGGGATCAAAGTGACCTGAGAAACAATTCCACTTAATCCTCCTGTATGTTCTACCTCCAGGTAACCATTTTCATCACTCAGGAACCAACCCAGGCCATAACTTCTGAAATGGTTCCTATAATTACCACCTCCAGGCATAATAGTTTGTGGAGACCACATTTCTTCGTGTACTTCCGAACTGAATAATTTTTTAGCCAGACTTTCTCCATATTTCCCACCGTTCATCTGCATGATGACCCACTTACTCAATTCATCAGCATTGGTCCATATACCTCCTGCCGCATTAGAAATCTCCGGAAAACCTTTACTGATCACCTTGAGCTTTCCATCTACAGGAGCATGTGCATCAATAGAATTTGCTTTATCCTTCAAACGCGGATAAGAAGCCGCACTATAATTCATTCCCAATGGCCTCATGATCCTGGTTTCAATAAATTCCTCCCAACTCATCCCGGAAACCTTTGCCAATACCTCTCCCGCAACAATATACAATAGATTATCGTAATCAAACTTGGTCCTAAAAGCAGATACAGGCTTCAGGTATCGCAAATTATGGATCAATTCGTTTTTTGTTACCCGGTTTGAATCCGGAAAGATCATCAGATCACCAGCGCCTAAACCAAGTCCGCTCCTATGGGTCAGCAAATCTCTTACCGTAAATTCCTGGGTCACATAAGGATTGTACATCTTAAATCCTGTCTCTTATACACATCTGACGCTGCCGACGAACGTAAAAAAATTTTTTTTGGGGGGGGGGGGGGGGGGGGGGGGGGGGGGGGGGGGGGGGGGGGGGGGGGGGGGGGGGGTGGGGGGGGGGGGGGGGGGGGGGGGGGGGGGGGGGGGGGGGGGGGGGGGGGGGGGGGGGG
>NZ_JAELTV010000829.1 GCF_016429005.1 Pedobacter sp. ASV19 | reverse complement strand
TGCCCTTCCCTCTGGACTATCGTGACTTGCTACAGGAGTGGGGCCATCGAATCTGTAAACCCTTTGGCAAAGCAGCTACAATTGCATCCTTACTCTCAAAAATTTTATTCATCAAATCAGATACGCTCCAGCCTCTGCCGACCATCAGTTTCGAAACAACACCCGTAATAAATGGTACAATCATAGCCAATAAGTCAGCAGATTTAACATTGCTCAAACCACTGGAAGAGCAAACGGCTTCAGTTACCGATCCTGTATCATTGCCAAACAAACCACTCAGCAAGAATCTTCCTTTCTCTAACAAAGTTTCATGATCGCTATCTGCCAAATCTTCCACACTGGTGTCAGTACCACCAGCTAACATTTTCCCCAGAAAACTAGGATCACCTCCGCTTGTTGCATTTTTCAATACACCTGCCAGAACTGCAGGAACACCTGCAGAGAGACCATTTTGAATCTCTTCCTCGCTTACACCAGCTTGTTGGCTTAAAAATGAGACGACACCGTTCATTTCATTCTTAATTATTTCAATTAAATTCATGTTTATAGTTTTAGGTTAGAAATTCAAACATAGACTATATACCCTCCTCTCCTGTCGTCGCACAACTATTTAAACACAATATGTTGGTGCTGTCTCTTATACACATCT
>NZ_JAELTV010000828.1 GCF_016429005.1 Pedobacter sp. ASV19 | reverse complement strand
CCCCCCCCCCCCTATTTTAATTATCCGGCGACCACCTAGATCTACACCGGCTAACGTTCGTCGGCAGCGTCAGATGTGTATAAGAGACAGAAACAGAGCAGAGTCGTATGCCAGGACTGGTAATAGACAATCTGCTATGAATGATTTAAATACATTGCTCGTTAAGCGATGGAAGACAGGGACTTTTATACCTTATACAGCAACTACAGACGAAAATGCATTGATTCAGATCCTAACAGAAAGAAGAAAGGAGTTGGTTATGAGAGGTGCTCGTTGGACAGATCTAAGACGTTTAAACCTGGATCCACGTTTTGCTAAAACATTGAGTAGATCTTTACTAGGCGTTACATATTCATTGCCTCCTAATGATAGTCGTTACGTACTTCAGGTACCTGATTACATTATTGCTGCTTCTGGGGGAAGCATTTCACAAAACCCATAATATCATTTAAATACTTAATCGATGGACACAAACCAATTAGGTTCGTGAATAAGAATTTTATTAAACAATACAAAATATTTATAAATGAATAATACAATTGTAAAGGTTCAAAACCTTTCACACCGTTATGGTGGAAATCAATGGGCAATCAATGACATTAGTATTGAAGTTAAAGAACGCGGTATTCTGGGACTGTCTCTAATACACATCTGACGCTGCCGACGAACGTTAGCAGGTGAAATA
>NZ_JAELTV010000827.1 GCF_016429005.1 Pedobacter sp. ASV19 | reverse complement strand
GTCACAGAAAAGGAATGGATTTAAATGAATTATATAGGAAATTTGGCCTGAAAAGAGATCCTTCATCTATAAAAGATGAAGCACAAAGGGTGCGGATTAAAGAAGAGATCCTGGTTAAGATCAACAAATCCATATTGAGTGTTGATCAGCAAAACCTGTCACAGGATGGACAACGTAAACGCCTCATTCCTGCTTTAAAGATCGCCGCTTCTATTCTTCTTGTATTGTCTATCATGGCGCTAATGTATAATTATAATGCCGGGAAAAAATCTGAAACCAGGTATCTGACCTTTACTGCGCCTAAGGGACAGATTATCCAGCTGTTGTTACCCGACAGCTCCAGGGTATGGCTGAACGCAGCTTCTACCATCAGGTATCCTGTACACTTCAATAAAACCCGAGACATTTACCTTTTAGAAGGAGAAGCATTCTTTGATGTGATTCATAATCCGGCAAAACCATTTATTGTTCACGCATCAAACCTCAGTACCCGGGTTTTAGGAACTGCATTCAGTGTAAAAGCTTACAAGTCATTGCCTACAGTTACAGTTACTGTGGCCCGGGGGAAAGTACGTGTTGATGAAAAAGAAAGGAATCTCGGTATACTTACACCTGTCTCTTATACACATCTGACGCTGCCGACGACCGTTAGCCGGTGTAGATGCCGGCGGGCGCGGGCTCAGTAAAA
>NZ_JAELTV010000826.1 GCF_016429005.1 Pedobacter sp. ASV19 | reverse complement strand
AACATTATGATACGGCCTCCAAATATCTTAGCGAAAATAGCCTGGTTCAAATACAAAGCTTCTAAATAGACTTTATGAAGTACTCCCTATTTGTCGGACAGCTATAGTTCAAACTTAAGATTATTTACGACACTTTTTTATTGATCTGATAAAACACCTCATTTGGGGTAAGATCGCCATTGGCCTGATGCCTTCGCTCATTGTTATAAAATTCAACATACCGTTTTACACCCTGGAATAATTCCATACCACCATTGGGTGGATTCAGGTAAATATACTCCTGCTTTAGCGACCTCCAGAAGCGTTCAATGAACACATTGTCCAGTGCTCTTCCTTTGCCATCCATGGAAATACTTACCTTATTGCCCTTCAATACCTTAATAAAAATAGGACTAGTGAATTGTGCCCCCTGATCGGTGTTGAATATCTCGGGTTTGCCATGCTCTTCTATGGTTTCCAGTAGTACATCCCTGCACCATTCTACCGTCATGGTATTTGAAATGCTCCAGCCAACAATCTTGCGGCTATACACATCAATAATGGCAAACATGTACATGAATCCTCTGAACATGGGGATATAAGTAATATCTGCCTGCCAAACCTGTCCGACACGGTCTATTTTTAAGCCTTTGAGCAGATACGGGTATTTGTAATCTGCAGCATTCGCTTTGCTTAGGTTCTTCTTTGGAT
>NZ_JAELTV010000825.1 GCF_016429005.1 Pedobacter sp. ASV19 | reverse complement strand
GTACAACTTTGCCTTTGAAATCTTTCATAGACACAGGTTTACCATTTACATCAGGCAGAATAAAATCATAAGCTGGCTTACCAATAAAGGCTGTATCTGGGGCAAATTGTTCCAATACCCGATCATATTTTCTCTTTACAGAAACTGGTGTTGTATACTTTTTATAAGGTAAAAAAACCGTCCTGAACTCAGAATAATTATTCACATTGAGCTCCTCCAGTTGAGATTTCAGTAAATAGGATTTTAATGTTTCACTTGGAATAGCACTCATCATCAGCTGTAAACTCTCTGCATCGTCCAACTGTTTTCTTTTCTCCGCATCTAAACCGTTAAGGCTAAATTTGGCGTACAGGTTCAGGTATTCATTTCCTTCTCCAAATCGCAGCAGATCACTTGAGGTAATTTTGTTTTGCGCTACCACCTGTTTATAAAAAGCCGGTACATTAGAATATTCTTTTGCAGGTAGCCAGAATAGGTGTTTACGGCCAGCTTGATAAAGCAATGAACGCAAGGCAATCATACTATTATCCAATTTAGCCGCAGTCTTAAAAAGGCTGTTAAATGTAGGATTAGTTGTATGCACGCTCTTCAAAAAATCCTGAATCTTTGGTTGTAAGGACTGATATACTGACCTGAACACAGCAGTATCTACGATGGCTTTACTCCGTTGTTCTAAATTATATCCATAACC
>NZ_JAELTV010000824.1 GCF_016429005.1 Pedobacter sp. ASV19 | reverse complement strand
TGCGCAGAAAATTGGAGTGTTTGGCGCGCGTTCTTCCATGAATTGGAAGAACTGGGGGGAGGGTATTAGAGCGCTTCGATTTCCTGAATCGAAAGTTTGGTGTATTGGACGATTTTGGAGATCGGTTCTCCGTTAATCTTCATTTCTTGGCCCATTTCTAAGGCTTTTTTGTGCTCACCTTTAATCTCTCCATTAATTTCACCTCTGATGTACAAGATGTCCTTTTCTTCTACAAATATTTTACCTGTTAGTGCCATATTTTTAATTGATGTTTTCTCTAAATTACGCAATTGCATTAAAACGCGCAATTGTTTTAAATATCTTCCTTGTTCTAATTCTCCAATACCTTTATTTTCTATTTCCTGAACGATCTGTTGTAAGACTTGAATTGGCTTAATGGGTGAAAATAGGATTTATGCTCTCTCTGGACCTTACAGGTCCTGATGTTCGACCATTAAATCCTATTTTCCTGGGTGCAGACCGGAGAGGGTGGTTAGAGAGATGGTTTTGGTTATTGTTGATGTAGTTATCCTATTATGTGGGTTTTAATATCGTATTTTGTGGTTATGCGCAGAAAATTGGAGTGTTTGGCGCGCGTTCTTCCATGAATTGGAAGAACTGGGGGGAGGGTATTAGAGTGCTTCGATTTCCTGAATCGAAAGTTTGGTGTATTGGACGATTTTGGAGATCGGTT
>NZ_JAELTV010000823.1 GCF_016429005.1 Pedobacter sp. ASV19 | reverse complement strand
TATAGGAGTTGAAGTATTGACCCCGGACGGAAGAGGGAGTATTATATCTCTGCATGGTAGAGGGGTTGTAGTTGGCCTCAATAGAATGAGAATGAATCAAACAATGTTTGGCCGAGATTGTGGAAATGGCGGCTTACACAGGTTCTTTCCTTATGCGATTGTAGAAGTAATAAAAGGTCAGTATAATTTCATAAAAGATCCTTACAGTACAATACCATTTGGTGAAACCAATAATTAATTAAAGTTAAGGAGGAATAACAATGAGCAATGAGATAATTTTAGCAGAGGATTTCGCTGCAAACGAAAATGAAAGGAAATCAATCAGAGAGTTTTATAAAGGTATAACAGCAGTCGAGCTGCATAATGATGGATTAAATGCATTGATAAGAATATGTCCACCGGAAGAATTTGGGGAAGATTTTGATTGTGAAGAGCTACAAAATATAATCAGAGAAATGTTATATCGAATAATCGAACTAGAAGCTGAGAATAAGGAAATGACGGAGGCTTTGAAAATGACTATAATTTTGTATCATGAGCATGATCGTACTCCTTTATCACTACTAGAACAGGTTACAGAAATAGCCAAACAATCACTTAAACCAAGGACAATAAATGAAAGCAAGAATAATAAATGGCCGTAATATGGGCACCTACGAGATTGAGGTAAAAAGATCATGGTTATCAGGATGGCAAC
>NZ_JAELTV010000822.1 GCF_016429005.1 Pedobacter sp. ASV19 | reverse complement strand
CGGCTAACGTTCGTCGGCAGCGTCAGATGTGTATAAGAGACAGGAGTTAGCCATGCCCGTTGTAAATAAAATTATTTCTCCAGAGAAAAATTACCTTCTCATAAGCTCCTTAAGCTTAATTATTCTGTCTTCATTTTTACTAAGATCATTTCTGATCCCATTTAATATATTTAAGAGTACATCGTCATTTGCAATTTCAGTAAGTGATTTGAAAATGCCTAATATTTTGACTCTCTCTTTATCAAACAGACGGCTCACACCTAACGTGTACTGCAACCTGGTATTGTTTTTAAGAGTATTTTTCAGCTCCATATCAAAGCTTACTGTCATGGTTCCGGAGGTGAGGATATAAACGATATCAACAATTCCCACCGGCATAGAACTTAAAACATAAGATTCATACCTGACACGGCTATGCGTTGAGCTCATAAAATGTGCTTCCAAATCATCGTATTCTTTCAATACACTTGCAGACCTCTCCAGTTCACTTGAAAGCTCATTGTAATACTCTTCGTAATTCATAATTATTTTTTCTGACCTTAAAGGTACTCAATATTATCGGTTGAAACATTAGTTCGCCTTAGTTGTTATATTCCTAAAAAATAAAGAAGATGATAAATCCAGAAGATAACGTACCATTGGACGATTCACTGAACTCAGAAGCAGATGATCAGCAAAGTCAAAAAGACATTCACTCCAATGG
>NZ_JAELTV010000821.1 GCF_016429005.1 Pedobacter sp. ASV19 | reverse complement strand
ACGTTCGTCGGCAGCGTCAGATGTGTATAAGAGACAGGGGCGGAGGGGCTTAATTATGATGATTGAAGAATCTTAAACTTCTGCTTCTTCTTGTTTAGAAGCTAATAATTTATCGTACTCTTCTTGTGAACCAACAATGATTCTTTCGTAGCCACGTACACCAGTACCTGAAGGGATCAGGTGACCAACGATTACGTTTTCTTTCAATCCAAGCATGCTGTCACGTTTACCTGCAATTGCAGCTTCGTTCAACACCTTTGTAGTTTCCTGGAAGGAAGCGGCCGAGATGAATGATTTAGTTCCCAATGAAGCACGGGTGATTCCCTGAAGAATTGAACTCGCTGTTGCAGGTCTTGCATCACGTACTTCAACTTGTTTCAGGTCTCTGCGTTTTAACTGAGAATTTTCATCTCTAAGTTTACGCAGGGAAACGATCTGACCTGGCTTCATTGTAGCTGAATCTCCGGCTTCAACAACAACTTTTTTGTCGTAGATTTCATCATTTTCAACCATAAAGTCCCAACGATCTGCAAGGTTATTTTCTAAGAAAATAGTATCTCCCGGATCTTCAATGTGAACTTTCTGCATCATTTGATGTACAATCACTTCAAAGTGTTTATCATTGATTTTTACACCTTGTAAACGGTAAACCTCTTGGATACCATTCACCAGGTATTCCT
>NZ_JAELTV010000820.1 GCF_016429005.1 Pedobacter sp. ASV19 | reverse complement strand
CCAAAGACCAATGCCTTTTGATGATGAGCTTTTAAAAAAGGCCTGAGGGAGGTTTCAAATCCATAAGCATCGGTATTATATCCTTTCAGATAACGTTCACCATTCCTGGATTCTACAGAAATACAATTAACCGCACCAATTCCTGCAGCCGCCTCTTCCATTTTCTGCAGATAAGGTAGAACCTGAACTTTATATGGAATGGTGACGTTTAAACCCCGCAAGCCCGGTTTGTCCAATACGGATTCCAGTAAGTCAATTTTTTCCAAAGGAAACAATTCATACCTGCAATCCAAAATATGTTCCTGTTCAAACTTTTCAGTAAAGTACTTTTTGGAAAAAGAGTGCGACAAAGGATAGCCTATTAACCCAAATGTTCTCATCCTGCTGATATGAATCTTTTATAATAAACGACTGGCAAACCAGCTGTTTATTTGTTTAAATTAAGAAAATGATCAAATGTATCTCCCCTAAGGCCTAAACGAATGGTCTCTAATGGAATAACCTCAGCCGGAGCAATATTGCCCAGGTTTACATTCGTTCCTATCAACTTAATGAACCACACCTGCTGCTCTTTCTGAGGTGCTTCCCATATAATGGTTTCCTCAGGTATTTGCGTTAGTATTTCATCTACCAGGCCTTCACGTACCTCTCCGGAATCTCTATAACTTCCAACATTTCCGCCTTCTCTTGCCTCTGCTATAAC
>NZ_JAELTV010000081.1 GCF_016429005.1 Pedobacter sp. ASV19 | reverse complement strand
CTGAAAGCGAATAAAAAGCTTTTCCTGATAATCCTTTTTCCCTTGCATGATCTAATTTAATCAAATCAGCCAAGAGCTGAAATTACCTTTTTTTAACGAATGTTAGTTGTGCAACAGCCACGATCTGCGGCTTCTTCAGCCGCCTGATATCGCGCAGCCTGGAAGAAGGTGTCCTAAAAATTCCAATGATATCCCCCTCCAAAAAACCTATGAAAGGAATTAATACTGTCCAGTAGACAGGAGAACTAAGGTACACGCTTCTACAGGTTCAATCCCTTGTTTCGTCAGCAAATCTTCCAGCTCCTGATTCTCTGTACCAGGATTAAAAACTACCCGTTTTGGATTGGTATCCAGGATATACTCATAATACTCTTTCTGTACATCCTTACCTATGTAAAGTGTTATAGTATCAATATCATGATAAGGAATTGCTGGCCTTTCAATCTGTACCCCTGCAAGTTCCCCTTTCTTAATTCCGATATTAACGATATCATGTCCTTTAGCTTTGAGCATATGCGCCGCTTTATACGCATATCTTTCCGGATTGGGCGTTGCCCCTATTATTAAAGTCTTCTTCATTACAAACAATATAAATACACCTGATATATCAACATTCATTCAGAAAAGAATGTTTCATCAAAGAAATTTCAAAACAGCATTTGCACAATTCACACCATCTATTGCAGCAGACACAATACCACCAGCATAACCGGCACCCTCTGCGCAAGGAAATAAACCCGCTACCTGAGGATGCTGTAAGGTTTCCTTATCTCTTGGAATCCGTACGGGCGAGGAACTTCTGCTTTCCACACCAACCAATATAGCCTCATTCGTGTAATATCCTTTGATCTTCCGTCCAAAATGAGGCAGAGCTCCTCTCAGGCTCTCCGCAACAAAAGCAGGCAGCGTATCATCCAGTATGGCGCTCCTGGTTCCAGGGAGGTAAGAATTCTTGGGAAGATCCAAAGAAAGTCTCTTTTCTACAAAATCAACCATTCTTTGGCCTGGAGCCACCAGGTGCCCACCACCAAGCGCAAAGGCCTTCTTCTCAATTTCAGCCTGAAAGTGCATCATCCTTAAAGGATCATCACCAGGCACATCTTCAAGAGTGATCTGTACAACGGTACCAGAATTCGCAAAAGGATTGTTTCTTTTGGATGGAGACCAGCCATTCACCACAATTTCATTCTCATAAGTAGCGCAAGGCGCGATAATACCCCCCGGGCACATACAAAAAGAAAACACACCCCTGCTGCCAACCTGTTCTACAAGACTATAATAGGCTGGGGGAAGGAATTCACTCCGGATATCACAATGATACTGTGCTGCATCAATGATAGCCTGAGGATGTTCTATACGGACACCCAGTGCAAAAGGTTTTGCCTCAACCAGGATATCTTTATCATTCAACAACTCATATACATCTCTTGCAGAATGCCCGGTTGCCAAAATCAAGGCATCCGCAGTAATACTTTCTTCTCCGTTTACCACGACACCTTTCACCTTTCCAAATTCTACCAGGAGATCCGTCATTTTCTGATCGAAACGAACCTCACCACCAGCATTTAATATGGTTTCACGGATAGCCGTAATGATATGAGGCAATTTATTGGTGCCGATATGCGGCCTGGCATCTACCAGGATATCCTCCGTAGCCCCATGCTGCACAAAGGTCTCCAGCACTTTATTGATATCGCCACGTTTATTGGAACGGGTATACAACTTACCATCAGAATAAGTTCCAGCCCCTCCTTCTCCGTAACAATAATTAGATTCTGTGTTTACAAGCCCTTCCTTATTGATGGCAGCAAGATCTCTTCTTCTTTGTTTAACGTCTTTTCCACGTTCAAGAACAATGGGTTTTAGCCCATTCTCTATACACTGCAATGCGGCAAATAATCCAGCCGGTCCGGCACCCACAATAAGGACACTCTTCTTATCCCTGACATTTTGATAGTTAAAATGATAAATATCTGTCAAAAATGTCTCATCTATATAAACACGAACCATCAACCGATACACCACCTGACGCGAACGGGCATCTATAGACCGTTTTAGAATTTTATAGCCTTTAATTCTTACTGCATCAATCTTTAAGGCAGCTGAAAGATTTTTCTTTAGGACTTCCTCCTGCCCTATTTCTTTGGGCAAAAGCTTTATTTCTATTTCTTTTTGCATAAAACTTGTCAGGTTTTTATCCTGAATTTCAACAAAGGTACAGAAATTGCATTCTATTGTGTAAATTAACCAATGTAAAACACATATAAAAAAACGAAAAACCGGAACTGAAAAACCGGCAAATCACCAAGAAAAAAGATGATATTTCATCACAGACAAAAAACAACAAATGAGCCGCAAAGCGCTTAAAAGCTTTGAATAATAATAATCTAAAAATTTATAAATTATGAAAAAAATCGTATTAATAGCTGTAGGTGTCCTGGTTATCCTTTTAGCCTTCGCAGGCTGTAATGGCTACAACAGCATGGTCAAAATGGACGTAGACGTTCAGGCAAAATGGAACCAGGTAGAAACGCAATACCAGCGTCGTGCAGATTTGATACCAAACCTGGTCAATACCGTTAAAGGAGCCGCCAAATTTGAACAATCCACCTTAACAGCCGTTACAGAGGCCAGAGCAAAAGCTACGCAGATCACTGTAGACCCAACTAAATTAACACCGGAAAATATTGAAAAATATCAGGCCGCACAAGGTCAGGTGAGCCAGGCACTGGGCCGTTTATTAATGGTTACAGAAAATTACCCCGAATTAAAAGCAACAGAACAATTCAGGGATGTTTCTGCAGAACTGGCAGGAACTGAAAACAGAATTGCAGTGGCCCGCAAAGACTTCAACGAATCGATTCAGGTTTACAATACCAAGGTTAGAAGTTTTCCTAACAACATCTTCGCCGGACTTTTTGGTTTTGGCCAAAAAGCAGGATTTAAAGCAGATGCTGGTGCACAGAATGCTCCAAAAGTAGAATTCTAATTATATAAATATAACTTTTAAGGGTAATGAGCGTTCCAGGATACAGACCTCATTACCCTTATCTTTATAAAAATTCCTTATGGCACTTTTTAATGAACAAGAACAGGAACTGATTTCTACCGCCATTTCAGAAGCAGAAAAACTGACTTCAGGAGAAATCAGAATAGCAATTGATAAACATTGTAAAGGTGAAGCATTTGATGTAGCCACGGCTTATTTTAAAAAGCTGGGCATGGATAAAACCGCCCATCACAACGGTGTTTTAATCTATCTCGCTCATGAAGATCACAAATTTGCGGTTATCGGAGACAGCGGTATCCACAAGGTTGTTCCGGAAGATTTCTGGGAAACTACTCAAATCGCAATGAAAGCACATTTTGCCGGAGGCAATATTACCCAGGGACTTATTGCAGGAATCAGCCTTATTGGTGAACAACTGGCCCTGTTTTTCCCATATCAAAGCGGTGATATTAATGAATTGCCCAACGATATCATTTTTATGGATCAAATAAAACAAAATACATGATAAAACCATCGATCCTGGTTCTTGCACTGGTTATTTTCAGCACCATTGGTTTTGCACAGGAATTCCCCGCCAAGCCCAACAAACTGGTTAACGATTTTACAGGCACCTTAACCGCTTCACAAACCCAGCAGCTCGAAGATAAACTGGTTGCTTTTGATGATTCAACCTCTATTCAGATTGCTGTTGCTATCGTAAAATCAGTTGGCGACTATGACATTAATGATTATGCCCTTCAACTTGGAAGAAAGTGGGGTGTAGGCAGCAAGAAAAACACCGGAATTATGCTTCTGGTTGCACTTGGAGATCGAAAAATTTCTCTTCAAACAGGCTATGGAATAGAGGGCGCGCTACCAGATATGTATACTAAACAGATCATTGAGAACGATATTAAACCTTATTTTAAAAGTGGCGATTATTATGGCGGGCTGGAATCCGGAACAAATGCCATTATCCGCTACACCAAAGGCGAATATAAAAATGAGAATCCCCAAAAAGGTAACAATAACAACGGATCTGCCCTCCCTATCTTAATCATCATCATTATAATTATCATTGTGATCATCCGCAGAGGCGGCGGACGCGGAGGCAGCCAGGTTATTGGCAGCCGGGGTGTTGCCGATGCCTTATTCTGGAGTATGCTCTTTGGAGGAGGAAGAGGTTCCGGAGGCGGTGGTGGCTTCGGCGGAGGCAGCAGCGGTGGCGGTGGTGGATTTGGAGGTTTTGGTGGAGGCAGCTTTGGCGGAGGCGGAAGCAGTGGAAGCTGGTAAAAGAAGAATATGCTAAGAAGAGATTTATTAACAGCGGAGATCAAGAAACTGGCCGAGGCGCTGGCCCGCATCCTTCATTTGAAAACAGAAGGAAAAACAGAAGAAGCAGATCAGAAATTACTGGATCTGCTTCAAAATGAATATAACCTGAGCGATGTCGATCTCCAGGCAATGGATGAAATTGAATTTTCAGCCTTTTTAAAGGCATCTGCATTTCCTGCGGAGAAACTGGATGTACTGAGTCAAATACTTTACTCCATTTTTGATCCGGCTCTTTCAACCCCCAAAAACAAGTCCCTGGCTATAAAGCTTGGACAGATATATCAATTGTTAATCACAGAACACCGCACCATCAACATGATCAATCTGGACAGAGAAGATGTGGTGAAGAAATATTTAAGCACAAATTCCTAGATGGAGATTTTAAAATGGCAAAGGCTCTCTTCCAGATACCTGGTGAAAGAGAAATGGGCAACCCTAAGAGTGGATACCTGTAAACTTCAGAATGGGACGATAAAAGATGATTATTTTGTTCTGGAATACCCCAATTGGGTCAATGCAGTTGCTTTAACTAAAGACAACAAAATCATCCTGGTTAGACAATACAGACACGGCGCAGATATTATTTCTCTAGAAATCCCTGGCGGTGTGATCGATGGCGACGAACTTCCGGAAACTGCGGTTAAAAGAGAATTGCTGGAAGAAACTGGCTATACCTTTGAAACCTGTGAGCAAATCGCAACGTTATACCCGAATCCTGCTACAGCAAACAACAGAACTTTTACTTATTTCTTAACCGGTGGCGTAAAAACACATCCACAGCACCTCGACGAACATGAGATCTTAAATGTAGAAGAATACAGTATAGAAGAAGTCAAACAATTCCTAAAGGAGAACAAGATTGAACAGGCGCTGCATGCCGCAGCCCTTTTTTATGGACTGCTCAAACTGGAGCAACAGCCATAATACACCAATCTATCAAAAAGCCCCTGTAAGATAACTTGCAGGGGCTTTTTATTAAGCGATGAGCCTTAACTCATTTTCAGCTTTTTCTGAATATCATGCACATATCCTTTAAATTTCTTATCTGTATCGATCAGATCCTCTACCGTTTGGCAGGCATAGATTACCGTAGAATGGTCACGACCGCCAAAGAAAGCCCCAATGGTCTTTAATGATGATTTGGTATGGCTTTTAGACAAATACATAGAGATCTGGCGTGCCTGAACAATTTCACGTTTACGGGTCTGGGATTTCACCATATCTATTGGCACTTCAAAATACTCACAAACTAGTTTTTGAATATATTCCATAGAAATCTCCTTAGAAGTATTCTTAATGAAATTCTTCAGCATCTGTTTGGCCAGCGCCAGATCGATATCTTTTTTGTTTAATGTAGACTGGGCAAGCAATGAAACCATTGCACCTTCCAGTTCACGTACATTATTATCAATATTATTAGCCACGTATTCCACCACTTCAGCAGGAAGCTCTATCCCATCCGCATACATCTTCTTTTTCAGAATAGCGATACGGGTTTCCAGATCAGGAACCTGCAAATCTGCAGAAAGCCCCCATTTAAACCGGCTCAACAAACGTTCTTCCAATCCAGCCAAATCTTTTGGAGCCTTATCAGAGGTCAAAATAACCTGTTTTCCAGACTGATGCAAATGATTAAAAATATGGAAGAATATATCCTGTGTTTTTTCTTTACCAGAAAAGTTATGAACATCATCCATTATGATCACATCCATTGCCTGATAGAAATTCACAAAGTCATTAATGGTATTGTTCTTCAGGGAATCTACAAACTGCTGACAGAACTTCTCGCAGGAAACATAGATCACCAGTTTATCCGGCATGTTTCTTTTGATTTCGTTCCCGATGGCTTGTGCAAGGTGCGTTTTACCCAAACCCACCCCACCATAGATCATCAGCGGATTAAATGAGGTACCACCTGGCTTAGCTGCAACAGCATATCCTGCAGACCGGGCCAAACGATTACAATCTCCCTCAATATAATTTTCAAAGCTGTAATTTGAATTGAGCTGTGGATCTACATGTAGTTTTTTTAATCCCGGTATAATAAATGGGTTCTTAATGTCTTTGTTGATAGAAACCGGGATAGGCATTGATTGCATCTTTGCTTCCGCCCCATTTCCATTGGATGGCATATTGGTGGTATAAGGAGATCCGCTGTTGGAAGATTTATCCACAACAATGTTATACTCCAGTCTGCCCTCTTCTCCTAATTGTTTTTTCACTGTTTTTCGTAATAGTCCAACATAATGTTCTTCAAGCCACTCGTAGAAAAATAAACTAGGTACTTGTATGGTCAAAACCTTCCCCTCCAGTTTAAGAGCGGATATAGGTTCAAACCAAGTTTTAAAACTCTGGGTTGGAATATTATCCTTAATAATTTGGAGACAGTTTTTCCATACTTCCGTACAAGTTATTTCCATAGGTTTTCTATAATTTGTTGGTTTACAGTAACTGGAAAGGCATTATGAATCGGCCGCTCCGAGACATCGAATATTGAAAAAATTATCAACAAAAAAAACTTAAATTTCATTTATTTGGTAAGAGCTTAAACATCAATAGCATACTACACTTAACCTGAATTTTTTATGTGGATAACTATTTATTAACATCCTTTTTAATATTCTCCAAAAACACTACGCAGCGTATCTGCAATTTCTCCAAGCGTTGCATAGGCCTCTACAGAAGTCAGGATGTATGGCATCAGGTTTTCAGTTCCTTCTGCGGCTTTTTTCAAGTTATTTAATGCTGTTTCTACAACAAAATTGTCTCTTTCCTGTTTTAGTTTTTTTAACTTTTCTGTCTGAATCAGGCGAATAGATTCATCAATGTTCATCACATCGGTAATTCCTTCTTGTTCCTGGGTAAATTTATTCACGCCCACAATCACTCTGCTGCCCTCTTCAACCTCCACCTGATACTGATAAGAGGCGCCAGCAATCTCATCCTGAATATAGCCATTCTCTATCGCCTGAACGGAGCCGCCCATCGCGTCAATTTTATCCATATAAAGCTGCGCAGCCGCTTCAATCTCGTCGGTCAGGTTTTCCACAAAATAAGAGCCGGCCAATGGATCCACCGTATCGGTCACTCCGCTTTCAAAAGCAATGATCTGTTGGGTACGCAAAGCAATTTTTGCCGCTGCTTCTGTAGGCAGAGACAGGGCTTCATCATAACCGTTGGTATGGAGAGACTGTGTACCACCAAGAACAGCAGCCATAGCCTGATTAGAGACCCGGATCACATTATTCAAAGGCTGCTGTGCAGTTAACGTAGATCCTCCGGTTTGTGTGTGAAAACGAAGCATTTGTGCCTTTTCATCAGTAGCCCCAAGTTCTTTTGTGATGTGTGCCCACATCCTGCGGGCAGCCCTGAATTTTGCAATCTCCTCAAAAAAATTATTATGGCAATTAAAGAAGAAAGACAATCTTTTGGCAAATACATTAATATCCAGGCCTTTTTCTAAAGCTGCGTTCAGATAAGCTTTACCATTGGCCAGGGTAAAAGCCAGCTCCTGTACCGCAGTAGATCCTGCTTCACGGATATGATAACCAGATATAGAAATCGTATTCCATTTCGGCACCTCTTTACTGCAATATTCAAAAATATCAGTAATGATCCGCATAGAAGGCTTGGGCGGATAAATATAGGTGCCCCTGGCTGCATACTCTTTAAGAATGTCATTCTGAATCGTTCCGGAAATCTGCTTGATATCTGCCCCTTGTTTTTTTGCTAAAGCAATGTACATCGCCAGTAAAATGGAAGCTGTAGCATTAATGGTCATCGAGGTGGTGATCTTTTGAAGTTCAATTCCATCAAAGAGTATCTCTATATCTTTTAGAGAGTCGATCGCTACACCTACTTTTCCAACTTCGCCTTCAGCCATTTCATGATCAGAATCATACCCGATCTGAGTAGGCAGGTCAAAGGCTACAGATAATCCCATAGTGCCCTGATTAAGCAAATAATGGTACCTTTTATTCGATTCTTCCGCCGTAGAAAATCCAGCGTACTGGCGCATGGTCCATAAACGCCCCCGGTACATGTCTTTTTGTATCCCCCTGGTAAAAGGAAATACTCCCGGACGCTCATCAGAGGGTCGGGCTTCAGTATACAGTTCTTTAATTTCCAGACCAGAGGTGGTCGTAAATTTCTTATCGTCCATATTTAAAATAATAGATGTATTTCTTTGGTGATCAGTTCCTGACTAAGATCATAGGGATTATGTTCCATCCCCCCAAGATGCTGCAGGACCATTTTACACAACTCCGCAGCCAGTGCTTCGTCCGGCAAACTTTGACGGGCATGATTGATCATAATTAAAGTATCTTCTTTTAACTTTCTGACCGACTGCCAGGCTACTGTTCCAATATACAGTTGCTGAGTTACATTATGTTGGTATTCCGTGCGTACTTCCTCCAGGATCAAAGCGTGCAGCAATGCAGCAGACATGCCTTGCTGATGGAGTCTTAAAAACAAGCTGGCCGGATTAATCCGGTCTACAAAAAGGATCAACCTTTCATGGGCCTGAAGACGTAGAGTGAGCAATTCTGCCTGGTCAGTACCCGCACTTTCCGAAGACTTCAGTTTCAGGTATTGATAAATATCCTGCTTTAGCAGATAATAACCCGCAGAAACGGTTACAACACCGGCTATACTCAAACCAAAGGTGGCAGCTACGAAATCTTGTATGTTCATTGAATTTGTTTGAATACCGTAATAATTAGTGTTTTACAAGGGCAAAAATGTACATTTTATTTATATTTACCCCACAAATCGTTTTTTTTCGGCAGCAACCAACACGTGTTGCCCGTATTGAAAAACAATTATTTTTTATTTTATTATTCTTAATTTCAAATCATATGAGTACGACAGTTGACACCGCATTTGCACCGGTAACCTTTACAGAGGGTGCTGTAAAAGAACTTTTAAAATTAAAGGACCAGCAGGAAATTTCCGAGGACTTCGGTTTAAGGGTTGGCGTTGAAGGTGGGGGCTGTTCAGGAATGAGCTATGTTTTAGGCTTTGACCAGAAAAAAGACGGCGATCAGGAATTCATTATAGACGGCATTAAGGTATTTATGCACAAAGCACACCAGATGTACCTGATGGGTATGCAGGTAGACTGGCAGGACGGACTGAATTCAAGAGGTTTTACTTTCAGTAACCCCAATGCAAACAGCACTTGCGGGTGCGGAACAAGCTTCTCCGTATAAATCAGATTTAAACCGCATTTATTGTAACATTTAAGGAGGTCCCGTTGTCTTAACAGCGGGGCTTTTTATTTTTACCCCTCGAGAATCTTAAATCTGGAAAATGACCTATACTGAAAACGTTCGACTGGCCCTTCAATCTATTCAAAGCAACCGGTTAAGAACCATGCTTACCGCATTGATCATCGCCATTGGACTCTCGGCACTGGTAGGGATTTTAACCACTCTTGACGCCGTAAAGAAAAGTATGACAGAGGCCTTTTCCAGTATGGGCGCTAATGCATTCACGATCCGGAACCGGGGTACCGGAATACGTGTTGGTGGTCCGGGACAGCGGCCAAAAGCTTTTAAATCCATTCGGTTTGAAGACGCCATTGCTTTTAAAGAACGTCTGCAAACTCCAGCCACAGTCTCCATCAGCATCCGTGCCACCGGTGGATCAACCGTTAAATACGGGGGGGAGAAAACCAATCCCAATATCGCTATACAGGGTGTGGATGAATATGGCTTAAGTGCCCAGGGTTTGGACCTTTCGGAAGGCCGTAACTTCAGTGCAACGGAGGCTGAACTGGGTACTGATGTGTGTATTGTGGGAAGTGAGATTATCAAAACCCTTTTTAAAAAGGAAACGCCCATAGATAAAATCATTAATGTTGGAAACAACCGTCTGAGAATTGTCGGTATCCTGGCCTCTAAAGGCTCAAGCATGGGCTTCAGTGGTGACCGGGCAGTTTATGTACCCTTACTCAAAGCCAAACTGATCAATTCATCAGCAGATCCTTCTTATACCATTACCGTGATGGTACCTGGCAACGAAATGATGGACAATGTGATCGGCGAAGCCACCTCCGAATTCAGGAACATCCGAAAGCTGAAGGTGGGTCAAACAAATAATTTTGAAATTACCAAAAGTGATGCTATTGCTCAAACGCTTTTTGAGAATTTAAAATATATCGCCATTGGTGGTATCGCTATTGGCGTCATCACCCTGATCGGTGCTTCTATTGGTCTGATGAATATCATGCTCGTTTCGGTTACTGAAAGAACACGGGAAATTGGTGTTCGGAAGGCCATTGGTGCAAATCCTTCAGTGATCAGAAAGCAATTCCTTATAGAAGCCGTAGTGATCTGCCTGATGGGCGGTGCACTGGGTATATTACTTGGTATTCTGCTTGGCAATAGCATTTCCTTAATGATGCACGGAGCCTTTATCATCCCATGGGACTTCATACTCGGTGGTTTTGCTTTATGCGTCATTGTTGGAATTTTATCCGGTTATTATCCGGCTAAGAAAGCCTCCAAACTCGATCCTGTAGAAGCGCTTCGATACGAATAAAAAAAGCCTGACCGGAAATTCCGGTCAGGCTTTTTTTATCAGCAGGCCTGGTACTTACCTGCCTGCATATTGTGTATTGTAATAGGCCTGATAATTTCCAGAAGTCACATCAGATAACCATTCTTCATTTTCCAGGTACCATTCTACCGTTTTTTCCAGGCCTTCTTCGAATTGCAGGCTTGGTACCCAGCCCAGCACTTGCTGCAGCTTGGTAGAATCAATAGCATAACGCAGGTCATGGCCGGCACGGTCGGTTACAAACGTAATCAACCCGGCAGACTCCCCTTCGGTGCGGCCCAGCTTTTTATCCATGATCTTGCAAAGCAAATGGATCAGGTCAATATTTTTCCATTCGTTATGACCACCGATATTATACGTCTCTCCTGTTTTTGCTTGATGAAAAATCACATCAATGGCACGGGCATGATCTTCTACCCATAGCCAGTCTCTCACATTTTCGCCTTTCCCATAAACAGGTACTGCCTTGTTGTTTTTGATATTGTTAATGGCCAGAGGAATTAATTTCTCCGGGAAATGGTGTGAACCATAATTATTGGAACAATTAGAGATCACCACGTCCAAACCATAAGTGTCATGATAAGCACGAACAAAATGATCGGAAGATGCTTTCGAAGCAGAATATGGACTATGAGGATCATATGCAGTAGTTTCAGTGAACATCCCCTGCTCGCCTAAAGCTCCATAAACCTCATCTGTAGAGACGTGATAAAAACGTTTGCTATTATAGTCTCCTTTCCAGAATTCCCTTGCGGCATTTAACAGGTTCACTGTTCCGATCACATTGGTCATGACAAATGCTGTAGGGTCTACAATAGAACGATCAACATGAGATTCTGCCGCCAGGTGGATCACCGCGTCAAAGTTCTCTTTCTTAAACAATTCATTCATTGCCACAGCATCGGTGATGTCGCCTTTAACAAATTTATAGTTTGAACTTTCTTCTATATCTCGCAGATTCGCCAGATTTCCAGCATAGGTCAGCTTGTCCAGGTTGACAATCTCATAATCCGGATAATTGGTTACAAATCTTCTCACCACATGTGAGCCTATGAAACCTGCACCCCCGGTAATTAAAATCTTCTTCATTTTAGAATTCTTTTGGCAACTTCAACTCCTGCGCAGCAGCAGCCATTTTGCCGGTGTATATTTTATTGAGTACGTTATTAAGACCATCTTTCAGGTCAAACTGCAAATCTTCATGCAGTTTAGTATATTTGTTAACAGCAGATAAAGTTGTCCTTACAAAATAAGTAATCAGTTTCTCCTGGAATTTATACAAGGAAGAGAATACCGATTCCTTACATAACACAGGAATGCAGTTCAGCAGGTAAATCCGGAGTTCTACCTCAGAGCTCACATCCTTAGTCACCTTAAAGTGGTGATTAATCCTTCCGTTCAGTTTCCTAAAGGTAGCCAGGACATCTTTTGAAGAAAGCTTCAGATCCTGTGCAAAGATGGTTCCCGCCTCATCGATCTCTGCCTTCAGCTGTTCTGATCTCTGTTCCAGATCCGATTCATCTTCCAGCAATTTAAAATGCAGATGCTCCGTTAAAACTTTATCCTTTGCAATTAAACGGAGCAAAAGCTTGTCCTTTTCCTTTTCGGGAAGTTCAACAATAGCTGTTTTCAGTACTTTATGCTCCTTTAACAACATCCTTAAAAAGGGTTATCCTTTAAATATTTCTCCCAGTTCCAGGCCGACCGCATCATTTCATCGATGTCCAGCTCGGCTTTCCATCCTAAATCCCTCGCCGATTTCTCCACATTTCCCCATACTTGCTCAATATCTCCTTCTCTCCGGGCACCAATAGTATAGTTCAGTTTTTCTCCTGTAGACTTTTCAAAAGCATGGATGATCTCCAGAACCGAAGACCCCTTACCTGTTCCCAGATTAAATACTTCATAATTTGAACTTGCTTTTTCACTTTCCAGCCTTTGGATAGCAGCCACATGAGCTTTAGCAAGATCAACTACATGAATATAATCACGGATAGCACTGCCGTCCGGTGTACTATAGTCATCTCCGTATACGGTAATCGGACCACGTTTTCCAATAGCACTCTGGGTAATAAACGGAACCAGGTTTTGAGGAACCCCGATTGGTAATTCACCAATCAATGCAGTATGGTGTGCACCTACAGGGTTAAAATACCGCAGGGAAGTTACCTTTAAAGAAGGTGTCACCGCACACGTTTCCTGCAGGATCTCTTCTGCAATCTGTTTGGTATTTCCGTAAGGAGATTCTGCCTTTTTCACTGGCGCGTCTTCAGTTACCGGCAAAACATCAGGCTGTCCATAAACGGTACAGGAAGATGAAAACACCAGATTTACCTTTTGGTCAAAGGCAGTGATCAGATTGATCAGGGAATAAAAATTATTTCTGTAATATTTTAAAGGCCGCTGAACCGATTCACCCACTGCCTTAAATGCTGCAAAATGAATAACCCCAGTAATATCTGTGTGTTTTTTTACAAAGTCATTCACTTTTGCCTCATCACAAAGATCCAGTTCATGAAATTCAGGTTTCTTTCCTGTGATCTTTTCCAGTTGTGTTAAGATTTTTGGGTTGGAGTTAGAGAAATCGTCTACAATGACCACATCGTATCCTGCATTATGCAATTCGACAACAGTGTGTGATCCAATAAATCCGGTTCCTCCGGTTACTAAAATTTTAGCCATTTTTATATTTCTTTTTATCGGTTATAGGTTGTAAAATCTTTATGATCTTTATTAAATAAAGCCTCTTTAGGCAGAGATTTAAAATAAGCATAGGTGATCTTTAATCCTTCCGCCCTGTTTACTTTTGGTTCCCAGCCCAGAATCTCTCTCGCCTTGGTAATATCCGGACGACGTTGTTTCGGATCATCCACTGGAAGATCCCTCAAAACCAGCTTTTGATTAGTACCTGTCAGTTTGATGATCTCTTCTCCAAATTGTTTAATCGTGATCTCATCCGGGTTACCAATGTTTACCGGCAAAGCATAATCGCTCATCAGCAAACGGTAAATTCCCTCGATCAAATCATCAACGTAGCAGAATGACCGGGTTTGTGAACCATCACCAAAAACAGTTAAGTCTTCTCCACGTAAAGCCTGACCTATAAAAGCCGGCAATACCCGCCCGTCATTTAACCGCATTCTTGGCCCATAAGTATTGAAGATCCGCACAATACGCGTCTCTACTCCATGAAAAGTATGGTAAGCCATAGTCATAGCTTCCTGGAACCTTTTAGCCTCGTCATATACACCCCTTGGGCCTACCGGGTTAACATTACCCCAATATTCTTCAGGCTGAGGATTCACACTTGGATCACCATAAACCTCTGACGTAGAAGCTATGATCATCCTGGCGCCTTTATTTCTCGCTAAACCCAGCAAATTATGGGTACCCAGCGACCCTACCTTTAAAGTCTGGATAGGGATCTTCAAATAATCGATGGGACTTGCCGGAGACGCAAAATGAAGGATATAATCCAATTTTCCTGGTACATAAACAAATTTGGAAACATCATGATGGTAAAACTCAAAGTTCTCCAGCTTAAAAAGATGTTCAATATTCTGAAGGTCGCCGGTAATCAGATTGTCCATCCCGATGACATGGTAACCCTCTTTGATGAACCGGTCACAAAGATGTGATCCCAGAAATCCGGCCGCACCGGTAATTAAAACTCTTTTACGTTCCATTAGTCTACAAGCTTACGTCCAATACTGTTATAATAATACCCCAGATCTATCATTTTCTGAAGGTCATATAAATTCCGTCCATCAAAGATCACTTTGTTGGTTAACGAAGATTCCATTCTTTCAAAGTCAGGGTTTCTGAACACAGACCATTCTGTTGCAATCAGCAAAGCATCGGCATCTGCAAGTGCTTCATACTGATCTTTGGCAAATTTAATCTTGTCGCCAAGAATACCCTGAACATTTTTCATTCCTTCGGGATCAAAAGCAGTTACTGTTGCGCCATTTTTAACCAGATGATCAATGATATACAACGCTGGTGCTTCACGGATATCATCTGTTTCAGGTTTGAAGGCTAATCCCCAAAGTGCAAAATGCTTTCCTTTCAGATCTCCTTTGTAATATTTCAACACTTTATCCACAAGGACAACTTTCTGCCTCTCATTCACATCCATAACGGCTTTCAGGATCTGAAAATCATAGGCATGCTCATCAGCCGATTTGGCCAGGGCCTGTACATCTTTAGGGAAGCAGCTTCCTCCGTAACCAATACCAGGAAACAAAAATCTTTTGCCAATCCGGTCATCAGAACCTATCCCTTTACGTACGGCATCTACATCTGCGCCAACAATCTCGCAGAGGTTAGCAATCTCATTCATAAAGGTAATCTTGGTGGCCAGGAAAGAATTCGCAGCATATTTTGTCAGTTCTGAAGACCGTTCGTCCATAAACAATACCGGATTTCCCTGACGCACATAAGGTGCATATAGCTCGGCCATTAATTTTTTCGCCTTTTCACTGCCTGTACCGATCACTACACGGTCTGGTTTCATAAAATCCTCTACAGCAACACCTTCCCGCAAAAACTCGGGGTTAGAAACCACATCGATCTCCACATCAGTATGTGCTGTAAAAACAGCCTGCACCTTATCTGCTGTACCCACTGGTACGGTAGATTTATTTACGATAACTTTATACTCAGTCACCAGTTTGGAGATATCCTTTGCTGCACCTAAAATATAGGAAAGATCGGCCGCCCCATCACCTCCCGGAGGAGTAGGAAGCGCCATAAATATGATCTGTGCTTCCCGAACAGCAATACCTAGATCGGTGGTAAAAGTTAACCTTTGCTGGGCGATATTTCTATGAAACAACACATCCAGACCAGGTTCATAGATTGGAATAATACCATGTTGCATCTTCTGCACTTTAGCTTCATCAATGTCAACACAAATAACATTGTTACCTGTTTCTGCAAGACATGTTCCGGTTACCAAACCGACATATCCTGTTCCAATTACGGCAATTTTCATATAATGCTGGGGTGTTTAAAATATGTAGAGAAATCAAGATCAGACGTACTTAACAGCAGTATTCCGGAAGCTTTGTTTCTCATATATTACTCTAGTTTAATTTTTAAAAGTATCTTCGGCTAAGATAACAAATAAACACTCAAAATGCTTTGGCTTTATAATTTTGGTATTTTTCTCTATAACCTTGTTATTAAATCAATTGCTCCTTACAATTCTAAGGCCAAATTATTTAATCAGGGCAGAAAGCATATATTTTCTATTTTACAAGAAAAAATAACGAAAGGACAAAAAAATGTCTGGTTTCATTTTGCTTCTCTCGGCGAATTCGAACAGGGCCGTCCAGTGCTGGAAAAGATCAGGATACTGTATCCACATAAAAAGATCATCATCACCTTCTTCTCCCCTTCAGGATACGAAGTACGTAAAAATTATGCCCTGGCCGATGGTATCTTTTATCTCCCGTTAGACACCGCCTCCAACGCCAGAAGATTTATAGAAATTGTGAACCCGGAGATCGCCATTTTCACCAAATATGAATTTTGGCACCACTATTTTAAAGTATTAAAAGAAAAGAATATCCCACTTTTCCTGATATCTGGCATTTTCAGGCCCAATCAAATGTTCTTTAAATGGTATGGAGGTTTCTACCGCAACATGCTAAACTGTATCACCTGTTTTTTTGTCCAAAATGAAGAAAGTGTAAACCTGCTTAAGCAAATCGGCTTACAAAATGTAAAATTGAGTGGAGATACCCGTTTTGACCGGGTTTACGAAAATGCAGAAGCTGTTAAATCCCTGCCATCCATTGAGGAATTTATTTCCCATGCACCTGTCTTGCTGGCCGGCAGCACCTGGCCTGCCGACGAAAACCTGCTGGCCAATCTGATCACAAAGTATTCCAGTTGGAAATTTATAGTGGCACCACATGAGATTGGGGCTGATCATATTCGTCAAATAGAAAAACTATTTCCTTCAGCTATCCGGTATTCTGCGTTACGGGCAGCTCCGACAGATGCACAGGTACTGATCATTGACAATATCGGACTTTTGTCCTCTCTTTACCAATATGGCACCATTGCTTATATTGGCGGCGGGTTTGGGGCTGGCATACACAATACACTGGAAGCCGCCGCTTTTGGTTTACCGGTGATTTTTGGTCCCAGGTACGAGAAATTCCAGGAAGCCAAAGACCTGGTTTCAAGAAAAGCAGCGATCAGTATCCATAACGAAGAGGGGCTGGAAAATGCCTTTGAACATTTCTCCAACCAACCAGCCTTCGGACAAGTTGCAAAAGACTATGTGAAAGAGAAAAAAGGTGCCACTGCAGGCATTCTGAAAGAAATCAGCAAATACCTGAACTAGTTTTTAGCAAGCTCCGCCAAAGCTTTTATAAATTTAGGATGGTCATTCAGGCTTTCCACCAGCTGAACATGTTCTCCACCCAATGCCTTAAATTCTTCATGATATTCTACTGTGATCTCATACAAAGTTTCCAGACAATCTGCAACAAAGGCAGGGCTAAAAACCAACAGACGCTTCTTACCTTCAGCAGCCAGTTTCTTTAACACATCAGTAGTGTAAGGTTGTACCCAAGGTTCTTTTCCTAAACGGGACTGAAAACAAACCGTATAGTTTTCTCTGGCTATATTTAGTTTTTGAGCGATTAACCTTGCGGTATCATGTCCTTGAGCAGAATAGCAGTACTTATTGGTATCGTTCAATGTCTCGCAGCAATTTTCCTTTTTCAGGCAATAGTTTCCAGTATGGTCACATTTCAACAGCTGCCGCTCTGGAAGTCCATGAAAGCTGAACAAAACATGATCATAAGTTTCCGGCTGATATTTCTTCGCATTTTCAGCAAAAGCCTCCAGCACAAGTTCATTGTTGTGGAAGGAACTGACAAAAGATACCGGCGGCACTGTAGGCCATTTACCCAGGATTTCCATCACACTTTGTATCACAGACCCTGTACTGGCTGATGCATATTGCGGAAACATTGGGATGACCCGGATGTCTTCCACCAGGCTAGCCTTCATTTTTTCAAGTGCTGTGGCTATGGAAGGGTTTTGGTAACGCATAGCCAGTTCCACCTGATAATCTGGCCCAAGCTGATCCTGCAACAGGGCTGCCTGGATCTTACTGAAATACAGCAAAGGAGATCCATTCTCGTCCCAGATTTCTTTATAGAGTTTGGATGTTTTTGGGCTTCGGAAAGGAACAATTACCCCTTTAACTAAAAGTGTTCTGTTGAAAGCGGGAATGTCAATCACCCGTTCATCCATTAAAAACTGATCAAGATATTTGCGAACATCTTTAACTTCCGGACTGTCTGGAGTCCCTAAATTCACCAATAATATACCCTTTTTTCCCATAAATTGCCCAAAAATAACGAATCAACACGTTATAATGCTTAATCTGTTTTCTGAAAACCAATAATTACTTTTTAATGATGAAGAAGAAATGCTTTCACCTGTTCCATCAGCCACATTGGTGTTGAGGTTGCACCGCAAATCCCCACCCTATCATTCGGATTAAACCAGGATAGGTCTATTTCCTCTACATTGGAGATAAAGTAAGAGTTGTCGTTGTATCTTTTGCAAACATCATACAATACCTTGCCATTAGACGACTTTTTTCCGGAGACAAAGATGATCTTATCAAAATTAACCACAAACTTTTCCAGGTCACCGTAACGGTTGGATACCTGCCTGCAAATCGTATCATTGGCTTTAACTTCATACCCCCGGCTCAGCAACTGGTCTTTGATGTGATAAAATTTATCTGTGCTCTTAGTGGTTTGACTGTAAAGAGTAAATGACGAAGGCAATTCCATATTGTCTAATTCCGACAGGTCCTGAAATACAATAGCCTGTCCATCCGTTTGCCCTTGTAAACCGATAACCTCTGCATGACCATGCTTCCCGAAAATAAGAATAGGCTCTCCTTCATCATGAGAGTTCTTGATCCGGTTCTGTAATTTTAAAACTACCGGACAGGAAGCGTCAATCAGGATCAGCTCATTTTTCAGGGCCAGTTCATAGGTAGAAGGTGCCTCGCCATGTGCACGAACCAATACCTTCTCGTTTCTAAGCGATTTGAGCTGTTCGTGGTCAATGATCCGCAACCCTTTGTCAGTTAATCTCCTGACCTCTTCATCGTTATGAACAATATCTCCCAGGCAATACAGATAGTCTTCATGATCCAGTATATCCTCAGCCATTTCAATAGCATAAACCACACCGAAACAGAATCCAGAATCTTTATCTATAGTAACCGTTAAATTATAGGACATATTTTCTCTTTCTTTCTGCAAAAATACGCAAAAACCGGCAGCCTTTATAGTGCAATTTTTGACTGTTGCTTCAGCGCATGGTCATAATGCTTATTATATTCACTTTTAAGCAATTGCAGACTCACGTACTCTTCCGCCTCCCATTCTTTCAGATAAGTCTTCATCTGAGGCTTTCGCTGATTGAAGTAATCACACAGAGTGGCCGAAAAAACCACTTGAAATTTCTTTTTAGAAGCATTAAGCACCTGCATAATCCCTTTTTCGAAAGCAATACTCGCCACATGGCCAGAATGCAACTTACCCTGAGGAAATAATAGGACCAGGTTCAAAGGATCATCGAGCAAACGGCCTGCATAAAGC
>NZ_JAELTV010000819.1 GCF_016429005.1 Pedobacter sp. ASV19 | reverse complement strand
AAATACACACCAAAATATACACATGTGGCATAGTTGAATTATTTTTTTGGCTTCTTTTTATTTAGATATCCGCAGCCGTACATCTCATAAACCTTTGATAGAGGCATATTTGGACCTTCTTTTTGGGTAAATCTGCGCTGGTATTTTTTACGAAAGTCTTTAGTGAGTGGTTCTGCTACTGTCGCTCCGTTTAAGTTGGCTAAACGCTCTAAATCCTTCAAGAAATCCAGTGATAACAGTCTGTCAGGGAGTTCTTTTTTTCTGTAAAATCAAAAGCGGGTGACTTTGTGTAAGTCAATGTTAATCAGCTTTTTGTGTTTCGCTCGTTTTTCTTTCGAAATTTAATGGAGAATTTCCTGAAATCAAATTAATTTAAAAATTTTCTGATTTTTAAATTTTTAAGTATTTATTTTATAGGTATTTGTGTGTTTTTAGTGTGTTGTATTTATCAATTTGGGATTTCCGTTAATTTTTTATTAAAAAATCGTTTAACAGCAAACCATAACAGAGTTCGAAAAAATATTTAGTATCCACTGTAGAACATTGCTTAGAGATACATAACTTGTTATGAAAACCGAAAGCTGAGTTCTAAATTTACAATTTTATCGAAGATACACATGTGTATAAGTTTCTTATTTGAACGGAAATTATGCTGTCTCTTATACACATCT
>NZ_JAELTV010000818.1 GCF_016429005.1 Pedobacter sp. ASV19 | reverse complement strand
CTTTCTATTCGAAGGGCTGCCTTTTTTTTATGAGGGTAATTCTATCTCCTCCCCTGGCGCAGGATAAAAGCCGCAAGCATCAGCGCAACGGATAAACCTGAGATACCTGGAAAAAGAATAAAAAGATATAGAAGTCCACTAACAGCAGCTACTGCCAGCATAAATAACAAACCTTTTAAAGGTGTTTCCATCTTAAATGCTGCAATCAATGCAAAGACATAGAAGGTTCCGGAAAGTGCATATATAAACATAATACAAAGATGGACATGTAATGTTAAGTTAATGTTAAGGATTAAGAAAAGTTATCAAGAATTTTCTTCAACTGGCTTAACAATCATATGCAGGCTCTGGTCCCTTGCACTGCTTCACCAGGTTTATCCCGGCAAAACCATCTTCCATAATAACAGGATGATGTTTTTATAATGAGTCATATAAACTGTATAATAATTGCAGTTCATATGACCCTGTAAAAAGCCAAACCGTTTTAATTTATCCGACTTCCTCTTTAACGTTTCCGGTTCTCTTTAAAGCACCCCAGCCTTCCAGCTCTCCCCTTAAAGCTTTTCTGATGGAACGGAACAAGACGATATACATTAATTGTCTCCAGTAAAAACGCTGAGGAATGATGTAAAGCAAGTTTTTATACTGTCTCTTATACACATCTGACGCTGCCGACGAACGT
>NZ_JAELTV010000817.1 GCF_016429005.1 Pedobacter sp. ASV19 | reverse complement strand
AGATGTGTATAAGAGACAGAAATAAAATTGATGCTTAAATTATTGTAATCTATAATTCAATTATCTTCTTCCCAAAAGCTTAAAATAGAATTTGACAAACCGAGATGAACTTAATTGTTGCTTTTTATAACAATTCCAAAGCAAATACGACCGTTGTGAAAAACTGATATTTCTATTCATGAGGGTTGCCGATAGAAATTCCTTTAAGGCTATCTTTTCCTTTTCCAGAAGTATTTCTTCTTTTACATCACCAAAATTTATAGGCAAAA
Organism: Pedobacter sp. ASV19; assembly: GCF_016429005.1. Taxonomy (GTDB): domain Bacteria; phylum Bacteroidota; class Bacteroidia; order Sphingobacteriales; family Sphingobacteriaceae; genus Pedobacter. The sequence continues at coordinate 402 of NZ_JAELTV010000817.1, read as the reverse complement.
TACGCTCCCACTTTTGATTGATACGAATCAAATCGCCCAACCATTGATGACTGAAATTTCCCTCCGAAAAATGCGTGATCAGCACTTCATAAGTAACGTAAACTGGGGCGTACTGCCCGACGGCCAATGAAAAATCAATATCATAACCATGAAATCCTTTTAGAAGGGCTGTATCGAACATACATTTTAGAGCGAGTTCTTTTGTTGTACAGAACCACAGGCCATCCACACAAGCCACCCGTGCAAGTTTTTCCTGTTTAGGGTTAAAATAATCATGTCTTTCCGTATCCTGTTTATATTTAAATTTTTGGTACACATACAGTCGCCAGACATCTGTACCAAATACCGGCGGGGGACACCAACCTGAAGGCACTTTAGAACGATAAGTACTTCCACCTACAC
>NZ_JAELTV010000816.1 GCF_016429005.1 Pedobacter sp. ASV19 | reverse complement strand
CCCCCCCCCCCCCCCCCCCCCCCCCCCCCCCCCCCCCCCCCCCCCCCCCCCTTTTTAGATGTGTATAAGAGACAGCTCTAAAATATATTGCTCATAATAGTTTATTTACGCCGGCAGAGATACTAAAACTAAAAAAATATCTGGCCGATGTAACTATACTATTGGAAGGCGATTTTAATCGACAAGTAGAACAAGGAGAAATTGATTCGGAGTAGCTGTAACTACATGTGGTTTTAGTGGGAGAGTAGGCGTTGACGTAGGGGGTAGTGCTTCCGGATTTTCTGGTAATTACATTGGTGATGCGAGAAATGCTACTTAGTTCATTATAGGGGTGGGGCGCTGGCGTATCTGGAAGTTTTGCGGAGGTATTTGGGTGTCCCAGCAGCAGGCATTATGCATTTTGGAGAATAGCTGTCGGAAGCCTTACTTATGATGTATGGGATGCAACACATCCAACCAAAAAAATAACAAAATGGAAAACATAAAAAAATCATACAGCAGTCAGACCTATAATGCTTTAAGAGCATTCTTAGGGAGTGTAACGTGAACTGTGTCAGTTTCAAAATTAACGCCTCTCAGAAGCCTCTATTCTCCTGAAGAATTCTGTCACCAAATTTAATATAAAGCTGTGAAAATGCCAGTCCCCAGTTATGGATTGG
>NZ_JAELTV010000815.1 GCF_016429005.1 Pedobacter sp. ASV19 | reverse complement strand
GGCATCAACTTTTCTCGCAAATACACTGCTGGTGGAAAACTACTCATGTCTTTAGATAGTTCAGCAAAAAATGTCTTTTACGCAAATGTGTTCCCCAATCAGCCTCGCACGTCATTTAGTTATTTACCTGAAGTCAACAATGTAAGTATCCAGATCTATTTTAGGAAAAATATTAATATACAGTATTATCGGTACACAATTTTGGTTGATAATAACCCAATAGTGGTCAACAAATCGATCAACATAGCTCAGCTAAAGGATGTCAACCGAGGGGACGAAGAAGTATTCCGTTCTACAACACTTGGCACTTTCGCCATAAAAGGCAAAACTATTGCAACATTAGTTTACAGCATCGAGAAGCCTCTTGATATTGACAAATCTGTTTTTTACGGGAAGCCTATTCCCAAAGCAAAGATCAAAGGCTTTTCAAAGCGTTTCGCAACTGACAAAGGCGTTGACTACAGCTGGATAACAGACCCAAAAGAAGGAACAAAGCTTACTTTTACTAAAAAAGACGACGAATTCACCATTGTAAAAGATAGGTCTGATATTGATTATCTCTACTATACCTCAATAAAGGACAAGCAAACAAATAGGATAATTTTCGAATCAACTGCCTGGCAATATGGTGGTCCAGTTGAAGAACATGAGTTTTTACCTTATGTAAGGATCGATAAGAGCATTTTCAAAAAATCGGGAGATTATGAAA
>NZ_JAELTV010000814.1 GCF_016429005.1 Pedobacter sp. ASV19 | reverse complement strand
GATATAATGGGAACGGATTTTATCCATTTACGGGGTTGGCAACAGATGAGCTGTACTTAATCAAAGCAGAATGCCTGGCCAGAAGAAACGAAACAAAATCCGCAATGGACAAATTGAACCAATTACTGGCACTTCGTTTTGATAAAAGTAAAACCTTTCAACCTGTAAACGCCTCCTCATCTGTCGATGCCTTAACAAAGGTATTACTGGAAAGAAGAAAAGAATTGGTATGGAGAGGCATGCGCTGGCATGACCTGAAAAGATTGAATAAAGAAGGTGCCAATACTACTTTATCACGTGTATTAAATGGTATCACCTATACTTTACCACCCAATGATTCCCGCTATGTATTTCCTATCCCTAATGATGAAATTACCTTAAGCGGAATTGAGCAAAATCCTAGGTAATTAAATGAAGGGGGTATATGTAGACCCCCTTCATTTAATTACCTATGGAATATACAGGCCAAATGTTGCAGATTGAATTGATGGCGCTGCAGGAATGGAGTTTATTGAAAACGACTGACCTTGATCAGAAGAGTAACCTAAATAGCATTTATTTGCCGCGGTGCCTAAGCAGTTGTCACCGTCAGGAACGAAACTCACTTTTTGATAAAAACCAGCAGTAGTTAAGACGTAATAAAATGTCATAAGTTTGTTTTTAGGCTGTCTCTTATACACATCT
>NZ_JAELTV010000813.1 GCF_016429005.1 Pedobacter sp. ASV19 | reverse complement strand
GCTATTAACCTGAACAACAATTGCTTCGGAACTATCCTCATACACAATATCACCGAGTACCGGGGCGGAAGTTATTTTTGATATGTCAGAAAGAGAGCTAACTTTATTATTCATTAAATTCTTCCCATAAATATAACCAATAGGCAAAATAGAGCCCGCTAAAACAGCCATTAAATAGGTCAATGGTTTCTTAGGCTTTATTGGTTTTAAGCTTGAATATGCATTATCCACAATTCTACTATCTGCAACAGCAGAGGCATAAGACAACGCCGCCTCCTCCTTTTTCTGTAGAAGATACAAATAAAGGTTCTCCTTTATAGTTTGTTGCCTTTTAATACTGATGTACTGTCTTTCTTGTCCTGGGATTTTCTTAATAGACCCTTGAAACTTATTATTGTATTTATCGAGCTCCTGTTTCGTACTGAGAAGCGTAAGCTCGATATTCTTCAAACTTGAGGATATTCCTCCCTTTGTATTTTCAATTTGCTGCGTAATCGGTGCAATAAGAGGATTATCTATCTGTGTAGTAGCCATCAACTTCTCCCTTTGCAATTGAAGATCTGCAAGTTGTTTTATTTGAGCTAACAGTACCGGGTCATCTATACCAACCGTCGCAGGAACCTTATTCTCTGCTTTATTGGAATTTACAAACTGTCTAATCTGTTTTATCACATTTAACTTAACCCCAACCTCACTTAATTGAGTATCAT
>NZ_JAELTV010000812.1 GCF_016429005.1 Pedobacter sp. ASV19 | reverse complement strand
GGCCATAAGTAACGGCATCAGCGCCACCCTCTACATAAATGTTATGTTTCTGTCCTATACCATTTCTCAAAGGTTTGGAGATCCAATCTGTATTGATGCCTTGATTTACCGCGTCTAACCGGGACGACCGGACCAGGTCTAATCCATTCTGAGAAGTATTGAATGTGTTTTTAAAGATATTGGAACGGTCTTCCAGCTCGAATTTTTCTCTGGCATTTAGCAGGTCATAACCCGAAAGATCCGGGGCTTCAATAACCAAATTGGCGTTATAGGAAAACCGAAGTTTGCCATTTGCTGGTCTAAGCTGCTCAATAACAACTACACCATTAGCTCCACGGGAGCCATAAATCGCTGTTGCACCAGCATCTTTCAGGATGGTTACACTGGCAACTCGGTTCATATCGAGGTCATTTACCCGCTGTAAAGTTGTTTCAAATCCATCTAGTATAAACAGGGGTGCATTTGGGGCAGCCTGATAATTAAAAGGATCATTTTGGCCGTTTTGCCGGATATCTACTAATGTATTACCACCGCGTAAAACTACATCTGGCAACACATTCGGATTAGATCCAAAATTTAGATTTTCAGGTATCTGAAAAGAAGGATCCAAAGATTTCAATGCCGTAAGGACATTATTGTTTGAAACCTTAGACAATTCCTGGGCATTAAACTGTCTCTTATACACATCT
>NZ_JAELTV010000811.1 GCF_016429005.1 Pedobacter sp. ASV19 | reverse complement strand
GCCTTAGGCTGCAAGAGCATGTCGTATCAAGAATCATCAATTAAAATTGGTATGTCGGAAAATGAATTCAAACAAGCGAACCACTCTGCCGAATTGATGTCTGTCGATCAAAATGGGATAACCATTTATCGTGTTACCTCTAAAGCCGTGATCCCAAAAAATGAACCTTATTCATTCTATTATTTTTATGAGGGTAAATTGAGCCGTTTTATAAAATCAGATCGTATAGATGATTATAAATTTATTCTGTAAATAAAACCGAAGCAACCTCACCTTTAGTTATAAGGTACCCTAAAATGCAGTATCATAAAAGGCTTTTATGATACTGCAATCCTGTCAATTTCAACTTTCAGCAAATTGGTATCCGGAATTGTAATCACTACTTTTCCTGGAGAAAGACATAACCATTCTGATTTTCCTCTATCCAGTCTTTCAATTTAGGTGCCTAGCCATGAATGGTCAACGTATTTTGTGCATAACCCGCACAAGACAATAAGGAGAATAACAATAAGACCAAAAACTTTATAAGGAAAATTTAATACATCAATAATATAGCTAATACAGAGGAAATACCTAAACATGACTTATCGCTCTTCAACAACTAATTATGACTTTTTTATTAATAAAATGCCCTATTTCGGTCTGCACCCAAGAAAATATGATTTAATGGTCTAACATCAGGGTCTGTAAGATCCAGAGCTGTCTCTTATACA
>NZ_JAELTV010000810.1 GCF_016429005.1 Pedobacter sp. ASV19 | reverse complement strand
CATCAATGCAGAACCTGATTATGCAAGAGCACATTATCAGCTAGGTTGCTTCTACCATTATCAATTTAAGAACTTCCAAACCGCGGGTTACCATTACCAAAAATGTGTTGAACTGGAACCTGAATTTCCAGACGTTTATGAACACTATCTAAAGTTGGTAGTAACACTTAAAATGCACAAACTGGTAGAACAAATTACAGAGAAGGCTTTAGTGGTTCCCGGAGCAAATAAAGCGCAGATTTATGAAAATCTGGGCTTATATGCAGAAGAACAACAAGATTTACAAAGGGCAAAAGATCAATATAAAAAAGCTGCCCTTAGTGCTGTATCTTCAACAGACCACAGTCTGTATCAAGATCACATTAAGCGTATTAACGCAAAGAAAATCGCAGGTCAAACCATGACCTACACTTACGACCAAGAGCAATAGGACTGTTCCTATTGCTCCTCCAATACCTTCAAAAGCAATTCATACATCTCTTCTGGCTTAAAGGGCTTTGACAAAATATGCAATATCCCAATTTGTCCTAACCGTGTTCGTACCTCCTCCAAAATATCCGCAGTAAAAACAATCACCTTAGTTTGGGGATATTCAAATTGAATTCTCTTAGAAAGTTCATAACCTGTCTCTTATACACATCT
>NZ_JAELTV010000080.1 GCF_016429005.1 Pedobacter sp. ASV19 | reverse complement strand
CCCCCCCCCCCCCCCCCCCCCCCCCCCCCCCCCCCCCCCCCCCCCCCCCCCCCCCCCCCCCCCCCCCCCCCCCCCCCCCCCCCCCCCCCCCCCCCCCCCCCCCCCCCCCCCCCCCCCCCCCACACAAATTTTTTTACGTTCGTCGGCAGCGTCAGATGTGTATAAGAGACAGTTGCTGAGGTTCATGGGCCAGGCTTGAGTAGTAAGTAGTTTAAGGAAATTAAATTTCTGGTATATATTGGTAATTTTACTTGGTTTAAAAGCGTTATGAATAAACTTTTACTGATCCGTTAGCGGAACTTTAACCTAAAAAGGAATGATAAAAGACCTATTGTCTGAAATTGGAATGTGCAGAAGAACAGTTTTTATAGCGGTTTTGAGTTTTATCTGTGCGGTTCTGTTGTATTCCTGCAATGGTGGGCAGGGGAAGAAATCTGAAGTAAATAATAATGCAAACCACACTTCTTCGGCAGATGAACATTCAGATCTGGAGCGTTTTGATGTAGAGAAATTCAATAAGGATTTGGTGGATAACGAGAGAAATCTGATCGATAATAATGGGAATATCCTGCATCAGTACAAAACGAAAGATGGCTTTCACGAAGATCTGACCAGACCAAAGAGTTATTTTTTTCTTTCACGCTCCTTTTATAAGGATGGGCGTTTGCAAGAAAAGGGCGAGCGGTTTCATGGTGACGGATTTCTTAAAGGGATTTGGACAAACTACGATGAAACGGGGCATGTGATCAAGCAGGTAGATTATGATGCGCCATTTAAATTTAACTGGGAGAATATACTGGTTCTGATGAAAGATAAAGGCATTGATCCTGCGGATAATTTCACTTATGTAAACCGGGAAGTAAATGCTTCGGGTCCAGTCTGGATTATTAGCTGGGACACAAAAGCAGTTACTTCCGATGGAAAAAAGATATTGAAAGGCATCTTCGTTAATGGAGAAACCGGAGATACTTCAAAAGAAGAAACAGAAAATTTTGAGGAGTAATTCTATTTTAGAATCAGGGTTTGCAACCGGTCTGGTCCAACGGATAAGTATTTGACCGGTACCTCTAATTGCTCTTCTAAAAACCTGATATAGTCTTGTAATTGAGCAGGAATTTGTACAGCATTCTTAATTTGACTAATGTCCTGTTGCCAGCCCGGTATTTCTTTTAAAATGGGGGTAGGCGCAGTGGTACTGATGTCGTAAGGCATATGGTCAATGATTTCACCGTTGTGGTTATAGTGGGTGCATACCTGTATGGTTTCAAAATGGCTTAAAACGTCGGCTTTGGTTAAAACCAATTGAGTTACGCCATTAATCATGATGGCATACCTTAGTGCGGGCAGATCAAGCCAGCCCGTGCGGCGAGGTCTTCCGGTATTGGCACCGTATTCACGACCCTGATTTCGCAATTCGTCCCCATTCTCGTCTTTTAATTCGGTAGGGAACGGTCCATTTCCAACGCGGGTACTGTAGGCTTTAAAAATGCCGATGACTTCACCTATTTGTTTTGGGTTAATTCCTAAGCCGGTACAGGCCCCGGCAGTTATCGTATTGGAGGAAGTAACGAAGGGGTAGGACCCAAAGTCTATGTCCAGTAAAGTGCCTTGTGCGCCTTCTGCCAAAACTTTTTTGCCCTGTTTAAGGTAATTATTAATCAGGTGCTCAGAATCTACAAGTGGAAATTGTTTAAGGAGTTCAATGCCTTCAAAAAAAGCTTGTTCAAGTTCACTGAAATCAATAACGGTTCCATAAAATGCCTGCAATATGGATGCATGTTTATGAACAAGATTTTGATAACGTTCTCTAAAGTCGGGTAAGGTAATATCGCCGGTGCGCAAACCGTTACGACCCGTTTTGTCCATATAGCAGGGGCCGATGCCTTTAAGAGTAGATCCAATTTTGTTGTGGCCCATGTTTCCTTCTGAAGCGCTGTCCAGTGTGGTATGGGTAGGTAATAGCAGATGTGCTTTTTTACTGATCAGCAGATTCTTATTGGCCAGCAAATCATAACCTGCTTTTTTTAGTTGGTCCAGTTCCCTTTTTAATGCGATAGGATCAATCACTACACCATTGCCAATGAGATTCATGGTGTTTTCCAGAAAGATACCCGAAGGGATGGTATTGAGTACAAATTTTTTGTTTTCAAATTCTAAGGTATGCCCGGCATTGGGACCACCTTGAAAACGTGCAATTAAATCAAATTCAGGGCTTAAAACGTCAACAATTTTTCCTTTGCCTTCGTCGCCCCATTGTAAGCCTAATAAAACATCAACAGCCATGCTTGTTATTTTTAGTTTTTAAAATTCAGCCTGTCTTTAGACCTGCTGGTTTGTATGACTGCAAAGTTGAGTAATAGCCTGCGTTTGACAATTGCCAAATGGCAAGAACGTATTTAAGTGATGTTTTTTCTGATGCGGCTTAAAGAAGAGGGTGTAATTCCCAGATAGGAAGCCAGCATGGAAAGGGGGACGCGGTTGGCCAAACCAGGGTAATGTTCCAGGAAATGAATATAACGGGTCTGTGCATCCTGCACCAGCATATTGCTGCTGGCTTTCATCTTGTTCTCTAATACATTAGAGGTGATTTTGGCAAATATGCTGTTCCAGACTGGGATGCGGTTTGACAGTTCTGTAAAACTCTCCTTTGAAAATATCATAAGGCTGCAGTCCGTAATGGCTTCAATGTATTCTGAAGAAGGAAGTTGATCTCTGAAACTATTGATATCCGCGACAAACCGGTTTTCATACACGAAATAACGGGTAAAGCCCTCTCCGATATTGTTGTAATAACAGACCCTCAATATGCCCTCTGTTACATAGCCTATTTGTCCTGCAATCTTTCCGGCCTCAGAGAAATACGTTCCTTTTTCGATAGTTTTAGGTTCAGCTTTGGATTGAATCAATTCAATTTGCTCTGGATTAAGGTTGCCGTATTGAAGTAAGTAACGAATAAGTGCTTCCATATCCAAAATTAATATAAAAGGGCTGTAAGGAAATTGTCAATTGACAAAAAAAGATCATATGAGTGTGATAAACATTCTAGGGCTTCAGAAACCAAGATAAGACTTTCCCAAAGGAATAGGCACCTTCTAAAATAGAACCATTTATTTAAGCTCTTTTACCACCTTGGAAGCCGTGTTTAACTGCTTTTTCTTCCTCATATGCTTATCCAGTTTGGAACCTGGGTAGCGGGGATGCTTGCGAAGTTCAGTTGTGTTGATTCTTAATTTTTCGCCCTTACGCCACAAATACCCACCTGCGGTTAATAGGTGGCCATTCAGGCAGTGATGGATTTGGCCATTGTCAATTTTCGTTTTTTGTGCAGCAGCCAGACAACTGTCGTAAGACTTGACCCACCTGCCATCTAAATCGTATTGAGATACTTTTTCAATTTTGGAAGTGATTTTAGAATCGACACGGATCTTTTTCTTTAGGGTTTTATTCCAGATAAAGCCGCCATAGGTGAGGCCACGACCTTTAATTACATCGCGAATACCTTTGTGGTGTATACCTACTGCTTTTCCGGCTTCTACAGTATTAGTGTAGGTATTGATCAGGTTTCCCTGCAGATCGTACTGACCGATTGTCTTTTGATTCTTGCTTACCGGGGAGGCGCCATACCATCTTTCTTTAAGCATGGGAGCCAGGTCCAGAACGGGTTCATTTCCGCGTCTCCATAAATATTTCCGTGCTGTCCACACTTTATTATTGGTTCTGGCTGCTTTTGAAATGTAGGTTTGTGATGTACCTAACGCTTGCGCAGCTACTTTTGCATTTGGATAAGTTTCAAGTAATTGACCGGTTAAAGAATAACGGCTAATCATGTAGGTACTTTTTTCTTTCTGCATATTTATCACAAATATATCTGATATTTTAGAATGACACGATAAGCATGTCGGGAAATGAGTTTAAAATAACAATGAAGAGTCATTTTTGTTGTTATTCCCCTCTTTTTCTAATTTCTAATATAGGCAATCTTAAATTGAAAACGAATACTTGTTCGGGTTAATTGTGTGTCAACAGATGATCAAGTCGGTTGTGTCTGCTCTTCTTATAAGCTGGCGGGGCTGACCAGTTCTTTATGTCTGGCTCCCCAGTTGCTGAGTTTTGACCAAATGGGAATGAGTTCTTTCGCAATCGGACTGAGCTCATAGTCTACTCTTGGAGGTACTTCTGCATAGACAGTGCGCTTAACTAAACCATCTTTTTCCAGTTCCCTGAGCTGCAGGGTCAACATGCGTTCAGTAATGTTAGGAATTAGCTTTTTTATTTCCCCGAACCTCAATTTTCCCTCTTCAAGTTTACACAGGATCAAGAGTTTCCACCGGCCGCCAATTTTACAAACCGCGTAGGTGAGGTCGCATCCCTCCGTAATCAGCTTTTCATTCAACATATTTGTTGAATTCTCCTTCCTTTTTCCCATTACTTACAAATTTGTTAGTACCATACAACTAGATGTATTGCCTGCAAAAGTAAAGGTTATAAAATAGTTTTGCGGCCTAATACAAAATAATTATGTGTGTAGTCTTATCAAAACAAGTAAAAGAAGCATTGGATTATATTCAGGCTATTGACGTACAGGAGATTGAAAATGAGCTGGAAGCAAGCAGGGCTTTCTATGAAAAATTTATACCGATGGCTGGAGAAGAAGAAATTGTTTTTCAAATAGAAAATCGTGAAATTTTATCTTTTGATCAGAAGATAAATATCAGGATTTATCGTCCATCAAAAGATCTGGAGCTTCCTGCTGTAATTTATTTTCATGGGGGCTGGTTCAATGCGGGAAGTTTGGAAACTCATGACAGACCCTTAAGAAAGTTGAGTAATTTATCGGGCGCAATCGTTATTGCTGTTGATTATCGGCTAGCGCCGGAACATCCATTTCCTAGTGGAATAAATGACGCGTATGGTGCTTTAAAATGGGTGATCGACAATGCTGAGGCTTTATGCGTCGATTTGAATCGTCTTGCAATTGCCGGAGACAGTGCTGGCGGAGCTTTGGCAGCCGCTACTACCAGAAGGGCTATTGATAATCATTTACCGGGAATACTTTGCCAGGTACTGGTGTATCCTGTTACAGATGCTTCTCTTAAAACAGCCTCCTGGAAGGAATTTGAAGATGGTCCGGTTCTGGATTTTCAGGGGGCTGTGGATGCCTGGAATCTTTATCTGTCCCATGATGAAGATAGGAAAAACCCGGATGCGTCACCTTTATGTGCAAATGATCTGTCTGGTATTCCTCCGAGTCTGATTATCATAGCGGAGTATGATCCCTTACGGGACGAAGCGGTGCTCTACGCTGAAAAACTACAGCAGGAAGGGGTTGAGGTTAGGCAATCCATGTATCATGGAATGGTTCATGGATTTTTCCAGATGGGTGGTGTTATTGATGAGGGGAATCGTGCAATTGAAGAGGTTGCTCAGTTTCTTATGCAAAACTTTAACCGCTAAATGGGATGAAAAAATTCGCATATATAGGCTGCCTGGGTTTTATAGGGGTAATTACAACAGAATTTGGGATCATAGGTATTCTGCCGCAAATTGCAACTCATTATGAAATCAGTATTGATAAGGCAGGTGTTTTACTAAGTGCATTTGCACTTGTTATTGCTTTAACTGGACCATTTATGACCTTATTGTTTTCTGCATTTGACAGAAAGAAAGTTATGCTGGCGGCAATTTTTATTTTCCTGATCACGGGCATCGTCTCTGCTTTTGGTCCTCCGTTCTGGATTTTAGTTCTGGTACGGGTTTTACCTGCTTTTTTGCAGCCGGTATATATTGCAACAGCCTTGTCTGTTGCAGTTTCGCAGGGCAATAAAAAGGACGAGAACGAGTTGATGGGGATAGTTTTTAGTGGTGTGGCTATTGCAATGGTTACAACGGTTCCTTTTGCCACCTATCTGGCCAGTGTATGGAGTTGGAAGTCTTCCTTTGTGGTGCAGGCAGTAGTCAGCATCTGTGCTTTGGCTGCAATTTATTTTGTGTTGCCGGCCATGCCTGTTAAAGAAAAGAAATCTTATCGAAGTCAGCTTTCTATCCTCCGGCAACCCACATTTTTGATCAGTACCGCCATGAATTTCTTTATGATTACGGCATGGTTTTCTACTTATAGTTATTTTGCTGACTATTTGAATAAAGCAAAAGGTATGGATAATACTATGGTGAGCTATATGATGTTTTTATTTGGTGTAATAGGAGTTTTTGCCAATTGGATCTCAGGTAAAATGCTGAATAGAAATATTCCAAAAACTACAGCATTTTTCCTTTCCGGCACCATTCTGATCCCGGTACTTTTGCACTTTTCAGGTGGAAATACGATAACCACTATCCTGGTCATTGCAGTTTGGGGCTTTTTATATTCTCCAAGTTTTTTGAATGCATCTACCTATATGATCTCTTCTGCTCCCCGGTCACTGGAATTTGCCAATAGCCTGGCTACTTCATTTGGTAATCTTGGTGTGTCTTTAGGGACAACGGCAGGTGGTTGGGTAATCGCTACGGAAGGTGTAGCGCGTACGCCTTGGGTAGGATTTGGATTTGGTATGCTGGCCTTGCTGATGATGGCCTGGAGAAGTCTTATAGAAAAAGGTCAGTCTGCTTAGACTGACCTTTAATTTTATGGTTATTTTGTGATTTCGATCTTGTTGCCAAGTCTTTGCTGGAGACTGAGGATTCCTCCCTGGTCCAAAGGCTGCCAAAACCATCCGTCTTTATTTTTGTCGTTTGTCTGAGCAAGCAGTTTGCCGTTAACGCTGATTTTTACAGGTTTGCTGGTGAGTCTGAAAAGATCGCTGGATGCTTTGTCGTAGATTTGATAAGAGATGGAGGACTTTTGGTAACTGATGTGCTGCACCGTAGAGGAAGTTCTGAGCATATGATCCGCATCTGAGGGAGCCAGCTGCGGTGCAATGGCCATAGACCTGATATAATGACGAACATAATCTCCATATCCGTCTGTCATCCAGACATCATTGGTTGGGTAGTAGTTTTTGCCATCGGTGTCTACAGCATAAGTTGCCCAGGTAAGCTCTCTTACTGCATTACGTGTTAATGTGGTATCTCCCGTTAATGCCCAGTACAGAAGTTCCATAGAAGCCTGGCGGGCAGAATGGCTATTACCCACAACCGGATAAGCGGTTTGCTCGTTGGTTACCGTAACTCCGTACTTTGCCCAGTCTTTATTGTTAAAGGTGGTATGTACCCAGTCAAAGATACTGTTTACGGTTTTTTTCCAGTCTGCATATAGGTTTTTGTGCTCCATTACGTACATCGCGTAAGTCGTAGCATTGATCTGTGTTTTGGAATAGCCGGGTACGTCTTCAAAAAATGGCCCCCAGTCATTTGTCTTTTCAGGATAGTTCTTAAACCAGCTTAAGGTTTTGTTAAATGCTTGCTGATATTGTGCTTTATTTCCTTTGTTGAGTTTGATGAGTTCGCTGAACAGCTCCATGGTGCCGGTCCAATTGGTGGTATAGGCGCCCTGTCTGAGTTCTTTATAGAAGTCATTTTTGCCTAGCGCAGCCACTTCTCCTGTTACTGCATTTACCTTGAATGGCCATGGTGAATGGTCCGCATCTCCAGGTTGAATATTGGCAGCCATGGTATTGGCGATTTTTACTGCTATATCCAGGTATTTGGTTTCGCCAGTTTTTTTGTACAAGCGCACCAGCTCGAAGCCTAAAGATCCGGCTTTGTCTGGTTGTAGTACACCTTTACCTGCCATCATATCTCCGTCATATACGCCGGATTCTACATTCGTGTTGTAAGGATAAGGAAGATTGGGCCACTTGCAGTTTGGCGAAGACATAGAATGTGCCAGGTAATAATCGGCCTGGTATTTCATGTCGTCAATGATGGTCTTGTCTCCCAAATAGTTATATAAAAGATCCCAGGAGGAAATCCCCATAGCGACCTGATCGCCACCGATACCTCTTTTGTCATGGCCTGCTTTCCATACCTGATGGTTCATATAATATTTTACGCCGTTTGTATCGGTTTCCATATTGCTCCAGAACTTCCATACCAGTTTGATCATCTGGTCAAATGATGCCCCGTAATTGGTAGAATACCAGGGCAGGATATTTCCGGAACCATCTACTCTTATCGTATGGTAAATGATGGAATCCGGCAGTATATGGTCTTGTTCAGCGCGAAGCAGGTCTTTATTTAATATCGCGTATTGGGCATGCGATGTTATGTTCAGAAAGAGCAGTGCTGCGGCCAGAAGAATGTGTTTTGTTTTCATTTATATGCAAGTTATTGATTAATAATTGGGGTTCTGGACTAATAAGGCATTTTTGTTCATTTCATCTCTGGAAACCGGAAATAAATAAGCCTTATCAAGCCATGCGCTTTTTTGTACTACTATTGGGGTGATGGTCGGTATAGTGGCTGTGGTATGATCTGCATTTAATTTATAGACAACGCTAACCCCGCTAAACTGTTGATAAGCCTCTGGAGCAATAAGCCATCGCCTTACATCATAGAAGCGATGTTCTTCAAAGGCAAGTTCCACTCTTCTTTCATTGCGGTAACGGTTGCGCAACGCGTTGCCTGAATCTGTGATATTGGGCATACCGGCTCTTTTTCTGATTTGATTGAGTGCAGAACGGGCTTCGCTTTCTTCATTTAATTCTATGCAGGCTTCAGCATAGTTTAAAAGAACTTCTGCATAGCGCATATAACGCCAGGGTGTGCCATTGGTGCTGAACTGACCGTTGATTGCCGGATCGATAAACTTTCTCAGATAATAGCCTGTGTACCCTCCGTTGAAATTTTCCACAGGACCTTTTCTGCTGTCCAGTCCGTAAATTTCCTCCATTGAATTGCTGGATGCATTCCATCGCTGCCAGGTACCTACCTGTATCACACCAACAGGATCAAGATTGGTGATGTCTGATGGACGTGGCTTGAATTTAACCCCTTCATAAAGAATAGAAGCGTAAAACCTGGGGTCTCTGTTTTTGTAGGGTTGATAGGCTTTTGAGGGATCGGACCAGCTGAATGGGCTGCCGTCAGACATCTCAAAATGATCTGCCATTTCTCCGGAGGGAGTGTCTTGTCCATACAAGTGGTATCCATTGGGACCTGAAACCAGAGAAAGTGAATTCAGATCAGGTGAACCATTGAGTGAGGTGGTTTTAAAATACCTTACCCAGATGTCTTCCTCTGTGCCGTTACTGATAAAGATGTTTGCAAAATTCTGAGCAATAGAATCTCCGGGAGCGGGGTCGGCTTTATACAGGCGATAAATGCCCAGGTCGATCACTGCTTTTGCTGCATCTTTTGCTGCTCTCCATCTGCTGGCCTGATTTCCGTCGGTATACCTGATCAGTTCTTGTTGGGCAAATCCTGAAAATACAGGTTTGTTGTGCAGGTCACTTGCTGCGTAGAGCAAAGCTCTGGCTTTGAGTGCCAGCGCAGCTCCTTTGGTCACTCTGCCTTGATTGCTTCCGCTCTGGACGAGGGGGAGCAGTAGAGCAGCAGAATCACATTCTTTAGAGATAAAATTTATACAATCACTGTAACTGTCTCTTTTAACAGCAAATACATCATTTAATCCATAGGCTTTTTTGACGATGGGGACACCACCATAAAGACTCACCAGCTGGTGGTAAAGGTAGGCGCGAAGAAAATGTACCTCACCGGTCATCCGGTCTTTCAGCTGAGCATCGTCTATTTTTGCACCGTTAATTTTACTGAAATAAATGTTGCAGGACCTGATGTTTTTATACAGCTTGTCCCAGTTTTCATGGGGCCAGGAAGCGAGATTGTCTGGAGTGATCAGGCTGTTGTTGAATTCAAAGAAACTGAACCATTGATCGTGCATCTCATCTACAAATTCTCCTTTCAATAAGCCATCTCCGCCATTGGCGGGATTATCTACGTTTAAATAAATTCCGTTAACAAAGGCTTCAATCAGATTTGGGTCATTCCAAATGTCGTCACCAGAAAATTCTGTTGATGGCTTGGTGTCTAAAAAGTCTTTTTTGCAGGATGATGTCCATATCATAATGCACAAAATAAAGCTGCAGGTGATCAGAATATTTTTCATGGATTAAAAAGTTAAGTTAACGCCGGCATTGATAACTTTGTTGGAGGGGTAGGGATTGTCTGAACTGGATTCCGGATCATAGTTTTTCAATTTTGTTACGGTGACCAGGTTCAGGCCGCTGAGATATACCCTTAAGCCTTTAACGCCGATTTTATTGAGTAGGGGAGCAGGGAAGTTGTATCCGATTTCTACATTCTTCAGCCTTACATAATTGCTGTTTCTGAGGAAATAGGTATTGTTGATATCGTATTGTTTCATCCAATATTCTTCAGCAAAATTCCAGGTTCTGGGTTTTGTGGCATCTGGGTTTTCAATGGTCCATCTTCCCTGGGCATCATCCTGAAGGAAGTTGCCGCTTTCTCCCGAGAAGGTAAATTGTTTTCTCATAGCGCCGGTTGCACCCTGGATAAGGAGTGAAGCATAGAAGTTTTTGTATTGCAGGTCTATATTTAAACCTCCGGTAAAGGTTGGGAGATCTGTCTTGTCACTGCGTACCTGGTCCAACCCATCAATTTTGCCATCATTGTTGACATCTTTGAAAATAATATCACCAGGTCTGGCATTTGCCCAGTGCGGATAATTGTCTACGGCTTGCTGGTCTCTGAAAATACCAATAGCTTCATAATACAAAGAAGTATTCATAGGGTGACCTGTAGATTGTTGGTAAATCGGAGCACCAGGAACCTCGTCCCAGAATACGATCTTGTTTTTTTGATATCCTCCGTTGACAGATACAGTATAAGTGAAATCACCGGTTTTTCCGTTGGTGCCTACCTGGAATTCAAACCCACGGTTGGCTACTTTTCCTATGTTCTGACGTGGCAGCGTAAGACCTGTCGAAGCAGGCACGGATGCGTTACGGTAAGCCAGGATATTTGTTCTTAGATTGTAGAAATAATCAGCAGAAAAGAAGATTCTTCCGTCCAGCATTTTACCGTCAACGCCAATATTTGATTGGTTGGCAATTTCCCAGGTGATATTGGGGTTGGCAATACGCGTTTCGCTAATAGCTTTGTGCTCTTCTGTGCCATTAAAAATGTAGGTAGTTGAAGTTGTCCCATCACCAGCATAAGCATAACCCTGGAGGTATTGATAAGGATTAATGCGGTCATTTCCGGTACGTCCCCAGGAGCCTCGTATTTTAAGTTGGTTAAAAAACGAAAGGTTCTTTTTCCAAAAATCTTCTTCAGAGATGACCCAGCCAAGAGATACGCCTGGAAAGAAGCCAAATTGTTTGCCATTGGCAGGGAAAATATAGGATCCGTCATAACGGAAAACGAATTCTGCAAGGTATTTTTCCTTGAAATTGTAATTTAAACGTCCAAAATAATTTAAACGTGCATCTACACTTGCAGACCCGCCATTGGTCTGATCTGTGCCGTCTCCACCTGCAAAGAGCTGATCTGCGGCAGCAGAAATGTAATTCCTTCTGGCTGCAAAAAAGTTAAGCGAGTCGCCGGTAATGCGTTCTACACCCACCATAGCTTTAAAATTGTGCACTTCTCCAATGGATGTGCTGTAATTGATCAAACCATTAAGAGTTGTTCTGTTTCCGTTGTTAAAGTCTTGTCTGAGTTGGGGTGTAGCATAACCTTTTAAAGATTTGGTCAATTCAGGAAGCTTGTCTGCGCCGTAGCTCTGGCCGTCCCAGTAATACAGGTACCAAGGGGTTTGCCATAGCTTATGGTTATCCATCAGTTTATCAATAGAGGCATTACCCGTAACGGATAGCCCTTTTACCCAGGGAATGTTAATGTCCAGTTTGGCGTTGCTTTCCAATATATAGCGTATGTCTTTATCATAACCGGTTTTATCTGTAGTCATGACCACTGGATTGGCTCCGCGTTCAATATCAGGGCCGGGAAGCCCATTTGGCCATCGGGCAGCAACGGTTGGTTTTCCACGCATTGTAGACGAATAGATGTCCTCGGCGCTCAGGGTAGGGTAATTTCGGTTCTCCTGTCTTCCTGCCAGATCAAAACTGAGTTTAATATTGGAAGAAACTTTTGCGTCCAGATTAACACGGAAATTTCCCTGCGAATAATTGGTGGCGCTGTTTCTATAAATCGCATCCTGGTACCGGTATCCTGCAGATACCAGATATCGGATGGCATCGCTTCCTCCTCTTAAAGACAGGTGACTGTTCCTTTGAATAGATATCGGTTTATATACAGCTTTAAACCAATCCGTATTCGGATGTCCCCAAGGGTCCGATCCGTCTTTATACTTCTGGATATCATCTGCAGAATATACAAGATCTTTGTCTCTGTATTGCTCAATTTCATTAACCATTTGGGCGTAAGTGGCGGCGTCGGCCATTTTAGGGATCACCGTTGGATGAACAAAGCCCTGGTCATAGGAGAAATTGATGGTTGGTTTTCCGGTTGTTCCCCGTTTGGTGGTGATCATAATCACCCCATTGGCTGCCCTGGCCCCGTATATAGCTGCGGAGGCATCTTTTAATACTGTTACACTTTCAATATCTGATGGGTCAATTCTTTCCAGCTGCCGCCCGGCAATTCCATCAACGACGACTAGCGGAGTGTTGTCATTCAATGTATTTGACCCGCGGATCAGCAAGGTGCTGCCGTCATTACCAGGTTCTCCGCTTCGGGTAACGGCAGTTACACCAGGAACCCTGCCCGCAAGGCTGTTGCTCAGGTTCATTGCTGGAGATTTTTCCAGGTCGGAACCTTTTACTGAAACTATAGCCCCGGTGAGGGTTGCTTTCTTTGCTGTTCCATAACCAACCACTACGACCTGACTGAGCGATTGAACTTCGCTGACCAGTTCTAGATTGATGCGGGTGCGGCCATTCACAGGGATGTTTTGTGAGGTGTATCCAATGGAAGAGAAGACCAGTACATCCGTCGGACCAGCCAGAATAGAATACTTGCCTTTAGCATCTGTGACCACACTTGTAGACGCCCCTTTTACGGTAACAGAAACCGAGGAGAGCGTGGAATCGCCTGATTTAACCACTCCTGTGACCGCAGATTTTTGCTGGCCATAAGAAAAACTGGAAAAAACAGTGAGCATAAGAAATAGGGAGAGTATAGGACAGGGTATTTTCCGTCTCATGGAAGAACCTGCGATACCGGAGAAGAACAAAAATTTCATACAATGTTGGTTTAGAAGAAAATATTTGGTTGGTTTGTTAACGGTATTTGTTTGATTTTGTATACTGTTTGTGTTTTTTGCTAAAGCCTGCTTAATACTCTTTTGTTGGCTTCAAGTGTTTGGTAAATGTCTTCCTGACTGTGCGCATGGCTTACTGATGATTGTTTGCAAGCAACAGGAAGAAGATAAATGCCTTCCTGGATCAGTGCTTTCCGGTATTTCAGATCGAAGTCAAAATCGTGGTCTGTTAAAATATGATGCAGGTCAAGGGGTGTTTTGTGTGTGAAATAGGTACAGGATGCTGACCCGTTTGTGGCTACAATTGCCGGAATTCCTTTTTCCATAAAAAGTGATCTCAATCCGTCGTAAAGTATATTGCATACCTTGTCCAGGTGTTCGTATGTTTCTGGTTTCTGTAAGATTTGAAGGGTAGATATTGCTGCGGCTACATTCAAAGGGTGAGCATTATAGGTTCCTGCAATCAGTACTCTTTTTTTAGGGTCGGGTGCGTCAAATAATTCCATGATCTCTTTCTTTCCGCCAACAACACCCAGGGGATAGCCATTTGCAATAGCCTTCCCAAACACAGATAAATGAGGTTTGACGCCCTCCAGATGCTGATGTCCTTTTAGGGAGGAACGAAACCCGGTTTTCACTTCATCAAAAATACATACAGTTTCGTATTGTTCGCATAAGCGGATCAGGCCTTCGAGGTAACCTGGCTGAGGAAGCACAATGCCTATGTTTTGCAGTACAGGTTCCAGAAGTACACAGGCTACGGGGTGTTTTTTCAGAACATATTCAATAGAGTCCAGGTCATTGAAATTAACGCAGTGTACTTTACTTCTAACGGATCTTGGTATGCCTGCTGATGATGGCAGGAATGGGTATTCTCCGGGAGACTTTCGCGGGCCAATCTCTTTTAAGGCAGGCATTACTTTTCTTGCAACATCATTATGCCAGCCATTATATCCGCCGGCAATCAGTATGATGTGTTCTTTTCCTGTATAGGCTCTGCTCAGTCTGATGGCATGAGCGGTCCCTTCACTTCCTGTATTGGTGATCTGAACCAGTTCGAGGGAGGGGATAAGGGTACACATCATCTCTGCCAGTTTAATTTCCAGGTGATTTGTTCCGCTTCCGA
Source organism: Pedobacter sp. ASV19 (assembly GCF_016429005.1). Taxonomy (GTDB): domain Bacteria; phylum Bacteroidota; class Bacteroidia; order Sphingobacteriales; family Sphingobacteriaceae; genus Pedobacter. The sequence goes on along the minus strand of NZ_JAELTV010000080.1, from coordinate 5,100 downwards.
TCAGGGAGTGGTCGTTTTTTAAAGTCCGGGTTACCGCTTGATTTACTTCTTTATTGTTGTGGCCTAGTAAATGAGCGGCAAAGGCAGAGTGATAATCTATATACTCCTTGTTGTTGATGTCGGAGATCCGGCTTCCCTTTCCTTTCTTGAAAATGATATGGGGCTGTACCTTTCGGTTTAAAGAAACCACACCACCGGCAATGAATTTGTTGGCTTCCTGTTGTACCTTCTGGAATTGGTTTGCTTCCTGAAGCAGGATCTGATTTGATCGAAAAGACATAAATACAGTTTTTATATTTGGTTTTGTAAATGTATACAAAATATTTATTTTTATGTATACAAAATATTTAAACAATTATATACAAAAAAAGAGGAAGCAGAATTTATTCTGTTTCCTCTTTTTATTTTTTAACTGTAGGATGTAGGTTACAGGGCTCCTGTAAGTTTTTGACCGGGCTTTTGGCCTGCCAGCTGCCCGCCGTCGGCAACAAATACTTGTCCGGTAATAAAGCTACTTTCTTCGCTGGCCAGAAATAAGAAAAGGGGCGCTATTTCCTGCGGTTTACCAACTCTGTTCATTGGAATATAGCTTTTCACAAAATTTGCTGTAAATTCAGGAGAATCAATGGTCTGGGAAAGTGGGGTTTGAATATAGCCTGGTGCCACTGCATTGACCCGGATGTTTAAATGAGCAAGCTCCAGGGCCATGGTTTTGGTGAGCATAATTACGCCGGCCTTTGAGGCATTGTAATGTGCATAGCCAAATTCTCCATCCTGGCCGTTTTTACTGCTCATATTGACCACTATACCTTTCTTTCTTGCAGCCATGGAACGGCAAACAGATTGAGAAACGAGGAACATGCCTTTAAGGTTAACGTCCATGATTTTTTGCCATTCCGTTTCTTCAATCTCAAGAAAAGGGGTTTCGCAGGCAATACCCGCATTATTAATTAATATGTCTATAGGCTGCAGGCGTTCTGCCGCAGAAACGGCTTGTTCAACTTCTTTTTTAACCGAGATGTCTGTGCAATAGGTGTAGACTTTAGGGCTCAGTTCTTTTATTTTTTTAGCTGCAACATCAAGCATAGTAGCATTGAAATCCAGTAAAGAAAGCAGTGCACCTTCTCTTGCAAAATGACAGGCAATTTCAAAACCTATACCTTGTGCAGCGCCTGTGATCACTACATGTTTGTTGTTGAATCGTTTTCTTAAATCCATTGTACTTATGTCTTAATCCAATCCCAATGCCGAAGCTGAACCTCTGGCTAAATGGTTATATAGTGCGTCTTCGGCCAGTTTTAGATTCTTCTCTTTAATATATTTCAGAATTTTGCGATGTTCCTCGTCGGTTTGTGCAAAGTCGTCCAGATAGGTGTGTACTTTTCCCAGTTTCAAATGAAACAGCATAATATGACTGGTGTGGTAAGCATGGAACAGACGTTCATTGTCGGCAATTTCGAATAAGGTTTCGTGGAATTTCATGTCTGCCTCCATGGCGCCGCTGTAATAGCCTTGTTCAACCATTGAGCTAAAATCATCGCATATTTTTTGTAACCTGGAAAGGTGCGAATTGTTCATTTTTTTAAAGCAAAGCCGGAGTGCACCTATTTCAAGAATTTCCCGCAACTCGCGGATTTCGTGAATGTCTTCTTCGGTAATGGAGGTTACGAAATATCCCCCCTTTTCTCCAAATGTAACCAGTCGTTCACCCAGCAGGCGGTTCAGGGCTTCTCTTACGGCCATTCTGCTCACTTCCATTTTCTTTGCCCATTCATCTTCTTTAAGCCGGGTATTGGGCATCAGCAGGTACAAATGGATCATCCTCCTGATTTCGTTATAAACTTTAACCGCCTGTGAATCTGATTTCATCTTTTTGTTTTCTGATTTTGTGTTCTCCTGATGCATATTCATTTTATTAAGATCTGCCTACTGTTGGGCTGATAAAAATTAATTCTTCTTCGTTCTTTGGTTTCAAAAAGTCAAAATCACAGCCTTCATTGGCCTGTAATACTTCTCTGATATACAATGCCGGGTATCCTCTTTTATGTATACGATCGGCGGGTTTCCATTGCTGTTGTCTGGTCTGGAGTTCCTGATCACTAACCTCAAGTTTAATTTGCCTTGCAGCAATATCAATTGAAATCATATCTCCATCTTGTACAAGGGCTAACGGGCTTCCTAATGCAGCTTCAGGAGCAACGTGTAAAATCACTGTACCAAAGCTGGTTCCACTCATGCGCGCATCACTTATTCTCACCATGTCTTTAATTCCTTTAAGCTGCAGTTTTTTGGGAATTGGGATCATTCCCCATTCCGGCATTCCGGGTACTCCTTTAGGCCCTGCATTTCTTAAAATCATAATACTTGTGGCGTCGACAGGTAGATCCGGATCGTCAATTCTGTTCAGCATATCTTCGTAAGAATGGAATACAATTGCACGGCCGCTATGATTGAGGAGTTCTGGCGAAGCAGAAGCGACCTTGATGACAGCACCATCTGGTGCCAGGTTGCCAGTCAGGATGGCAATAGCGGGAAGATAGCTGATGGCATCCGATATTGGTCTTATGATCTTTTGGTCGAGCGCTTTGCTGGTGTGAATCAGTTCGCCCAGCGTTTTTCCAGTATAGGTTTGCACGGAGGGATTGATAAGATGTTCTAAGTTTTTTAATACTGCAGGAATGCCGCCCGCTTCATCGAACTCATCGATCAGATGGGCCCCAACTGGCTGTACATTAACAATACATGGAACTGCCTCTGCTGTTTTATTAAAGATATCTGGATATAATGATATCTTTAATCTTCCCGCAAGTGCAGTAAGGTGGATCATGGCATTTGTTGATCCTCCTAAAGCCATGAGCAGTGCTGCAGCATTTTTAAAGGCAGATAAGGTAAGGATGTCAGAAGGCTTAAGGTCTTCCCGGACCATTTCAACAATGCGGTTTCCGGCTTCTTTAGATAAGCGGGATCTTTCCGGGCTATCAACAGGGAGGGTGCTTAAGCCCAGAGGCATCATTCCTAATCCTTCCAGCAGCCCATTCATTGTTGCAGCGGTTCCCATCGTATTGCAGGATCCTGCGCCGCAACTCAAGCTCCTGCCAATGTTTTCCCATTCTTCCTGGTCAATGTTACCGGTTCTGAGTTCGTCCCAGTATTTCCAGAGATCGGTGCCGCTGCCCAGGCGCTTGCCCTTATGTATACCCACTTTCTTAGGCCCTGCATTGAGTTGTATAGTGGGAAGATTGGCACTAATTGCCCCCATCAGCAGGCCGGGAACTGTTTTGTCGCAATTGCCTAGTAAAACCACTCCATCTAACGGATAAGCGCGCAAATTTTCTTCAACATCCATAGACAATAAGTTCCTGTACAACATTGCACTGGGCTTCATCAATTCTTCTCCGAGGGTAATGACTGGAAATTCCAGTGGAATACCGCCGGCTTCATAGATACCTTGCTTTACCTGCGCCGCTACTTCCCTTAGACTGATGTTGCAATTGTTGAGTTCGGCCCAGGTATTGGCAATGCCAATGATGGGTTGTCCGTGATAAAGGTCCATGTCGATACCACTGGAACGTAGCGCGCCTCTGTGTAACAGGCCTGTCTCATTGGCCCCATAAAACCATTGATGGCTACGTAACGGAGTCTTCATGTGAGTTATAGGTAAGGTTATTTATGTGATCAGCAGGAATTTTATCAATAGGTTTTCTTTTGTATTCCCAAACGGTTATTACTATAGTGCTGATGAGTACAAGCAGGCCACCAGCTAAAGACATCAGGTTCAGTTTCTCGTGGAGAAACAAAACGGCAATAGGGAGGCCAAAAAAAGTAATCAGAAAATTTGATAGTGCAACTTGTATCGCCTCCAGGTTTTTTAAAGCTTTAAAAAACAGGATCATCGACAAAAAATTATGAAAAATGGTCAATAGGGCAAGGCCAATCCATGTTTTTGAAGTAAAAGCAGGGACGGTTTTCCATATGCTGCCTTCATAATGCCACACCAATGGAAATAATAAGATGACCATGAATATGTAGGTGTAGAAAAGCATTTCAATTTCAGTATAATCGGCAGCTATTTTTTTACATAAGGTATTGTAAAGGCCGCTGCCCAATACACCGGTGAAAATAAGCAGATTACCAATGGTGTAGCGGAGGTTAAGGTTCAGGCCCGCCATATCTTTCATTGAGCAGAGAATTACCCCGGTAATGGCTATGGCAAAACTAACCCAGCGTAGAGGGTTCATTTTTTCTTTTAACAACCATACTGCGAATAGGGCAGAAACAACAGGTAGGGTGAGATTAATAATGGAAGTTGTACTGGCGGTTGACCGCTGTGTGCCAAATGTCATGAGCACCTGCGCAGGAAACTGGCCTGCAATAGCCAGTAATATAAAGATCTTCAGGTCACTGAACTTTCTGTTCTTATTCGCTTTTACATCCTTGTATACAAAAGGGAGCATAAAAATAGAAGACAGGAGCATTGGGATAAAGACGGTGCTAAAAGCTCCCACCTGATCCTGGACCAATTTAATAGATGTAAATTGAAGGGACCACATGAGGTTACATGCGAAAAGAGCGCTCCAGGAAATAAGTGATCGTTTCATACGCGGTTCTAATGTAAACATTTTTGCAGTTTTTTGTAAACAATATTGTTTGTGTTTGCTACAGAAGCCAGAGCCTTTAATATAGAGGGAGTTCTATTGTTGATTTGGTTTATTGTTAACGGGTTGTTAATTCTAAGTTATATTTCTGCTTTCCAGATGGAAAACCTTATAATTCCTTGTATATTAGATGTACAAAAAAAGCCCTGACATCCATCATGGCTTTTTATTATCAACTAAACCTAAACTTATAAATATTAACCAGATATTTATAATGCAAAGCTAAGGGCTTATTGTTAAGTTCTTGTTACCTCGTCGTTATCTTCTTTTTAAACTTAATAGATGTTCGTTCTGCCGTTACACGATTCCTTGTTGTGATCTCCATTTCAGGAGCGGAGATGGAAAGGAGCAAAAAAATAAAAGGAAGTGTCTTTTCAGATGCTTCCCTTTAATCTTCATAGTATAGATGTATCTGTTATATAGCAGCTGTCTCTTATACACATCT
>NZ_JAELTV010000809.1 GCF_016429005.1 Pedobacter sp. ASV19 | reverse complement strand
GAGGCTGTCAAAAGCCAGCCTACCTGTACATGCCATTCTGGTTGTTGGTGATAAACACTTAGATAATAACTCACTGTATACAGTAGATATAAAGTTTCAGCTGTATCTGTATTGATCTGATTTTCTATTAAAAACACCTTCCATTGAGGTTGAGCAAATAGCTGGTCCAGTTCAACACGAATGGCTTTATAGCCCCTATTTCTCAATAATATATTAGATTGGTAAATAAAATGAAACATATCGAACAACACAGGCATTTCATTTTGAGCCAGCTCTAAGTCAATAACATGCAGTTTATTATCTTTGCACATGATATTCCATGGCGTAAAATCTCCATGGGCATTGCTCACCAGTATATTTCTGGGCATAACCATTTGCTTTCTTAACAGAGTGATTTTGCCGAGTAATTCGGTTGGAATACGACAATCGCTCATAAGAGCCAAGCCCTTAAATGTTTCATCAAGCTTTGCCTTAAAGGTTGAATGTTCATAAGATATATTGGCCAGCCCCGATTTAAGCCAAACACTTACGGCTGTGAAAGGCAAATTTTTAAAATGATTGACGCGGGTGGTCCCCAGACCAATATCCTCCAGTTTTAAAACACCATTGCTGAGGCTCTGCATTTTAGGAAAAATAAGGTAGTCATTATTTCGTCCCCCATACTGTTTCAACTGTTCGGCTTCTATAACCAGGTTTCTGACAGCCAAAGGTGTAAGC
>NZ_JAELTV010000808.1 GCF_016429005.1 Pedobacter sp. ASV19 | reverse complement strand
GCTTACTTCCAGGACTAATTCCTTTGTAGTCCCCTGCAGTTGGCGCCGGAAAATGATGCAGTAGCACCAATACCCAATAAAGCATTAAATATTAAAAAGGTGCAGCATGTTGACGATGCAAGTAAGGTCACATTTATTAAAAGTGGTGAAATAGAAATTCCTGAAGGATATGTTATTAAGATCAGTATCCATTGTCAAACTAAAAAAGAGCATTACAATAAAAACACCAATAAATTCCATTCGTGGATGGCTGATGTGGTAGATTCAAAATCGCGGGTTAGCAATGCGTTTGCTGATTATTATCTCACGCACCCCGTTGAAATTATAGTAGAAGCGGCAATGAAGCCTTTCATTCAAAAAGGTATTAAACCAGAGCCTCTGGTATTGCCCCAACTGTTATGGGAGCAACTAAAACCTGCAAAAACCAAGAATAACCAGGTTATACTGGATCTGGAAAAAAACGACCTCAAATATGCTTACTACAGCCGAACCAAAGTAAACCACCAGGTTTGGCATTGGAACGGACGCTTGGTAAGCGACCTGTTGAACAAAGAGTATATAAGTGAAGCAGATATGCTTAAATTTAGCGATAACATCAATCCGGCTCATAATGGTCTGTCTCTTATACACATCT
>NZ_JAELTV010000807.1 GCF_016429005.1 Pedobacter sp. ASV19 | reverse complement strand
AGATGTGTATAAGAGACAGGGTGTATGATCTGTTGTCGCATTATAATTCTTCTGCTCTTCATTTTGCAGGGCAATTGGCTTCAGTTTCTATTCGCGGTCAAAATTCAATAAACGCCGGGTCTGATCCATTGGTTGTTGTTGATGGGGCAATTTTTAGAGGAACGCTAAATGATATTCCTGCTGCAGATATTGAAAGTTTTACGGTATTAAAAGATGCAAGTGCTGCCGCAGTTTATGGATCACGTTCTGCAAATGGAGTCATCTTAATTGAAACCAAAAAAGGTAGCGGGCTAAATGGGAAACCCAGATTTGGGGCAGTCATTACTCAGGGAATCAGTACGGAACTGGAACACTTGGAAGTATATAACGGGGCAGGTTATATACAAAGGATGCTTGACATCAGGCAAGCCAATGGATTGGATGCCGATCCTGCTAAAACAGCAATTTACCTGCAAAATGAAGAGCAGAAGAATTATAATGCGACAACAGATCATACACCTTCATTATCAGATCCTTACAGCCTATTTCGCCAAACAGGACAGGCTTTGAATGCGTCGCTTAGTGTTTCTAATAAAACGGATAAAACACAATATTACATTTCTGGAAATCTTGTTGATCAGAAAGGTGTAATTGTTAATGATTTGTACAAACACCTGTCTCTTAT
>NZ_JAELTV010000806.1 GCF_016429005.1 Pedobacter sp. ASV19 | reverse complement strand
AATTTACACTAACCCAGTTGCAAAATGTATATGAACTTATCATTGGCAAGAAGTTGGACAAGAGGAATTTCAGGAAAAAGATGCTGAGTTTTGGTGTGTTGAAAGAACTGGATGAAAAACAAAAGGGGGTTTCTTTCAGAGCAGCTATGCTGTATAAATTTGACCGGAGAAAATACGCTAAATTATTTGGTAAAGAGATTTCTTTTTAAGACGGGTTTCTATAAAAAAAATCCCCGGAACCTTAAATTCCGGGGATTTTTTATGCTTTTGATTTACTCAAATGATAATCTACCAGATCATCTATAGGTGAGCGGATGATTTTTCCAACACCCATTTCATATCTGTCGGCAACAATGCTCAGGATATCTCTGAAGCTATATCCTACAGAGCCTACACAGTTTAAGTTGTACGATTTGTAATTTGGATAATGGATCACCAGATTCTCAAAGAAGGCTGTAAAAGCATATTCTATCGTAGAGAAAGTGTAGTCTTCATAGTTATCTTTGTAATCATATAAAAATTTACTGAAACTTGCGCAAAAACGGTTTGGCAGTGGTTTGTTGTAGATATGATCAAAAATATCTTCATTGGTCAAGGCAAAATTATCATAGAAACTCTCTCTTAAGCCTTTTGGCATATAGCCTTTCATATAATCACTTAAAATGCGTTTTCCAATAAAACACCCGCTTCCCTCATCACCCAGGAAGTAACCAAGAGAA
>NZ_JAELTV010000805.1 GCF_016429005.1 Pedobacter sp. ASV19 | reverse complement strand
AGATGTGTATAAGAGACAGGTATAGCACTCAACTTGGAGAGGCTGCTGCTGCCCAGATAAATCAGGGAAAAACACAATCCGTCTATCACAATCCGGAGTGTATCCGCCAGCAGGTATTGCAGATAAAAATGATCTAAGGCATAACAGAAAATCCCGGATAAAAATGAAATGACCAGTATGGGAAAAATGTCACTGATTTGCTCCCTGACGGGGTAGTTAATCAGTTTGCTGCTATAAATGGAATTAATATAATAGCCCAGAAAATTAAAACCGAGCTGAAAATAAAGTAACCCGTATATACCAAAAGACACCACACTGAATATTCCCACCACACAGAGCACCTTCTTGATCATTTCCAGTTTAAGGATCAGGTCGCTTCTCCCCTTCACCTTAAGTATGTTGAGGTTATAAGCATGTAAGGGATAGATAACACCAGCCATGCAGAGAATCTGAAAATAAGGAACTGCCGGGAGCCATTTACTGGTAAGCAACAGCCTGAATAAGGGTTCTGCAACCACGGCAAGAAATATCACAACTGGTGCATTCCAGAAAAGCACCTGTTGCATCAGCTTCTTATAAACTCTTTTCAGTTGCAGGTCATCGTTAACTATCGTGGCAAACATAGGATAGGTGACTTTATTGATCACTGCCGAGATATTGGATACAGGCAGCTGACTGACGGAATCTGCC
>NZ_JAELTV010000804.1 GCF_016429005.1 Pedobacter sp. ASV19 | reverse complement strand
CAGCAGAACCAAAGACGATGTCAATGAGACTATTGAGATTGTGGATGGTATTTACTATAGCAGGCCTGGAAATCTTGGTAAAAAAACAGCCAAAAGTATTTCTGTTGACGGGGGACGTGACCTGACCAAATGGTTAAACATTCACCTGCACGCCGACTATCAAAACACGCAATTTGCTACAAACTTTTATACTGGCTTCCTGCAAACAACCGGAAATTATTTTGGCACACAAGCTACCGCCCAGTTTAAAATGGGCAAGGATTGGAGTGCGGAATTAAATTACATGTACCATAACAGATTCTCCGATGCACAATTTATTATAGGGAAATTACAGGCAACCGGAGCCGCTGCACAAAAGAAATTATCTCCCAGTACTACCCTGAAACTTGCAGTAAATGATATTTTCCGCACAAAGATCTTCACTGGTGTAATTGACCATTTAAACCTTACAGATGCCAGCTGGAGAAACCGCAACGATTCCAGAACAGCGGTACTGAGTTTTAGTTATCGCTTTGGGAAAGCGATGAGTAATTTAAGAAAACACGATACCACCGGCGCTGAGGCTGAACAGAATAGGGTCAAGAATTGATTTTATTGGTTTAATTATGTTAATTTTGAAAGAAATCAATCTTCATAATTTTGGCCAAGATCAAAAACAATTCCCATAAGGTACTTTACAGAAAGTATTCGTCTAATATTAAATATATTATGATGGTACTTACTG
>NZ_JAELTV010000803.1 GCF_016429005.1 Pedobacter sp. ASV19 | reverse complement strand
TGCTATGGGAACGTCTAAATTACTGTTGGAGAGTATTTATATTGGCGTAATTTTTAGTTTGTTCCTTTTTAATGTCTTTTTGTTCTTTAGCCTTTGAGATAAAACTTATCTATATTATAGTCTTTATGTTTTTTCCCTTTTCTTTTACGTTGTTCTTTATTTAAAGGGATATAGTTATTTATTTGGTGATCAGTTCAGAATAGCGCTTAATACTTATCCGCATATTTTTCATTCTTTTTCTGCAATTACAGCTGTCCTTTTTTCCAGAAAGTTCCTGAATTTAAAATATACTGCGCCTTCCTGGATAAAGTGGTATAACGTTGTTTTTGCGTTCTGTGTCGTCGAGTTTTTGATCAGCGTATTGGGGTTAAAATCTTTGGGGGCATCTTATGCGCAAGTGCTTGGAGTTATCAATACTATTTTGCTGATGGCGGCCGGGATTATGCTTTGGTTCAGGGGGTATAAATCTGCTAAATATTATGTAGGTGCATGGGCATTAATGTCACTGACGATTATCGCTTTCACTTTTAGTCTTGCAGGAATATTCAAGACTAGTGATTTTACATTTAATCTGTTACCAATAGGTTCTACTGTTGAACTTCTTCTTCTCGCCTTTGCACTTGGAGACCGTTACCGTGATCTGATCAGAAGTGAACGGAAAACTAAAGACGAAAATCTTAGGATTGTAAGGATGCATAATGAAGAACTGGAGAGGGTAGTGGCCT
>NZ_JAELTV010000802.1 GCF_016429005.1 Pedobacter sp. ASV19 | reverse complement strand
AGATGTGTATAAGAGACAGCTCTAGAAGTATTAATTAAATAAGCCTCTTTTTTCATTAAAGCCAATTCTTCTGCACCCACAATTCCCTTTGAGCGTTCGCTCAGCACCAGGTGAACGCTTACAAAATCTGCTGTGCTGAAAAGCTCTGCTTTACTCACCAGTCTTACTCCTGCTTCTGCAGCCTTTTCTTCGGTTAGATTTTGACTCCAGGCCACCACATCCATATCAAAGGCCTGGGCATATTTGGCCATTTTTTGTCCTATACGTCCTAATCCCAGCAGGCCAAGAGTTTTACCAGACAAATCCGATCCAACAGTGGACTGCCATTTGCCAGATTTAAAATTTTCATTTTCAACAATAACATTTCTAGCCATCGCCATCAGCAGCGCCCATGTTAGTTCCGGTGCACCACTTTCCACGTAATCTGTATGCTGAAGTTCAATTCCTAATTCTTCACAAGCCTTGACATCTATTGAGGCATTACGTCTTCCTGTAGATACAATTAATTTCAGATGAGTAAGTTTTGACAGAATAGATCTGTTCAACGGCTGTCTCTTATACACATCTGACGCTGCCGACGAACGTTAGCCGGTGTAGGTGTCGGGGGTGGGGGGGGGAGTGGGAGGGGGGGGGGGGGGGGGGG
>NZ_JAELTV010000801.1 GCF_016429005.1 Pedobacter sp. ASV19 | reverse complement strand
GTGCATAATCGGTACTGGTTGATAAACCGTTGCTATCGGTTACGGTCATTTTAACGGTAAAGGTACCGCCGATAGTTGGTGTACCAGAGATGACCCTGGTGGCCGGGTTAAAAGTAAGCCCTGCCGGTAATCCATTAGCAGCATACGTATATGGAGCAGTGCCAGTACCGGTTACCGCAGGTAAAGGCTGAGAGGTATAAGGTGTTCCTACCAATCCATCTGCTAAAGTAGCATTTGGTAAAGAAAGCACCCCGTTCACTTTCAGGGCATAGGTTTGGGTTACGGTTGCGTTGGCCGCATCGGTAACTTTAACAGAGATATTGAATGAACCGGATTGAGTCGGAGTACCTGAGATCTGACGAGTTGCCGGATCAAAGCTTAGTCCCGGAGGGATGTTGCTGGCCAGGTAAGTATAAGGACCTGTTCCGCCGGTTGCCGAAGGCAGAGTCTCAGTGACATATGGAGTTCCTGTGGTACCATCGGCAAGCACTTTTGCTGGCATGACCAACGGATCGGTTACTTTAATGGTGTAGTTTGTGGTGACGGTTTTTCCATCGGCATCGGTTACTTTTACCGGGATGGTATAGGTACCCGCTAAAGTCGGTGTACCAGTGATCTGGTGAGTTGCCGGATCAAAGTTCAGTCCCGGAGGTAATCCAGTTGCAGTATAGGTATATGGGCCGTTACCGCCGGTAGCCTGAGGGATGGTTTGAGTAGGATAAGGT
>NZ_JAELTV010000800.1 GCF_016429005.1 Pedobacter sp. ASV19 | reverse complement strand
GCTATAGATTCTGCAGCTTATAAAATATGGCCTTCCCTGGGAATTCCGACAATTAGTGAAAATGGGTTGTACGTATACTATAAAATTAATAATGTTCCAGTAGGAAGTAAGACTTTGATTGTACGATCCACAGATGGTAAATGGAAAAATGAATTTAAGGATGGAATGGTAAAAGATGGGAATGAGATTTTGAGTGATAAGTATTTCTTTTTTGTCAATAAAAATGATAGTTTGGGTATGCTTGCCCTTAGGACGAATCGAATTCAATATATTCCAAATACCCCCCGGTTTAATCATTATAAAATTAATGGAGAGGAATATCTATTATATCCCTCATTTCATAATCCGAAAGACTTGGTCTTGGCGAATTTGAAAAGTAACAAGAAGAAAGTCTTTACAGATATTGATGACTGGAATGTTAAAGACAATATGCTGATTTTAGTCAAATCGGTTTATGGTAAAGAATTGAAACAATCAATAAATCTGTTGGATATAACTATTGGTAAGTTAACTAAGATATGGGAGGGGTATGATCCTGAAAACCTTATTTTGGATCCCGGACATCGACAATTGGCATTTAAGACTAAAGATTCTGTTTGGTATTATAAACTTGGATTCTGTCTCTTATACACATCTGACGCTGCCGACGAACGTTAGCCGGTGTAGAGGTGGGGGGGGGCGGGGTGATGAAGAGGGGGGGGGGGGGGGGGGGGGGGGGGGGGGGGG
>NZ_JAELTV010000007.1 GCF_016429005.1 Pedobacter sp. ASV19 | reverse complement strand
CCCCCCCCCCCCCCCCCCCCCCCCCCCCCCCCCCCCCCCCCCCCCCCCCCCCATTTTAGATGTGTATAAGAGACAGGAGTTCCAGTTATTCGATTAATCGAGTTGTTAATCTTTCGCTTGAACTTGGTTTATATAGAACGTTCTATTATGCTTCAGGGAATTGGAATCTTAGAAAGGATTTTGCCCAGCCAATAAGTTATGAACATAATGGCCATGGAATAACACTTTCTTCCTTGGTTAGTGCTAATGTTTTTTTAACGAATAGCTTAAGCATGGGTTTAGGATGCTCTTTTATGAAGCAAAATTTAACGAACGGAAAGGATGTTTTATTTACTTCTAAAGGAGATGTTCTGACAACACGACTAAATGAAATTAAACATACCAAAAACACCATTTATATCACAATAAACTACTTTATTTTTTAACCTAAAAATGAAAAAAAATGAAAACATTATTAAAACTCTCACTTTTCCTGTTATTTAGTCTCGCTACTCTAAACTCATGTAAAAGAGATTCAAATGACATTCCATCAGAAGTCACCTCAACGAAGGGTGTTACTTTTCACAAGTTGATGATCAACGGAAATGAAACGATTATAAAAGAGGCCGAAGGTAAATATTATTTTTCGGAGGATGAGATCCTTAGTGAAAGGCAATTCAATATCTTAAAAAGAATGGCTAACAGTAATTTAAGTACAGTTGAGCGGAGTACAATTATAACTGATTTTACAAAGAAATGGACAAACAATGTATGGGTCTATAAAATTCAATCAAACAGGACCTCAGAGATCTTAACCGCTATGTCATGGATTTCGGCAGTTGCAAATATTTACTTTGTTCCCAGAACAAATGAGACTAATTATGTTACTTTCTACGATACGAATGAATCTGCCTCATGGAGTAACGCTATTGGAATGGAAAATGGAACAAAAGAAATAAAGATTTCCACTAGTCAATCTACCGGATCGATAGCTCACGAAATTATGCATTCTCTTGGCTTCTTTCATGAACAATGTAGGCCTGATAGAGATAATTATGTGATTGTTCATATGGACCAAATCCCAAATAATGATTTAAAATCTCAATATAATATCTCGCCTTTTTCACAAAGCGTGGGGCCTTTCGACTTTGATTCGATTATGCTATATGCATCTAATCCTTATATGACAAAAATCGACGGAACGGGCTGGCCCACTCAGCGGGACCACCTCTCAGAAGGTGACAAACAAGGGCTTGCAACTTTATATGGCGCAAAGATCTCCGGGCCAGATCAAATTTGTTCAGAAGGAATATTCTCGACTGGCTCAGGAATAATAACCATAAGTAATGCCAGTGGAGTTGCAAGTTTAACAAGTCTCGGAAATAATCAATGGAAAGTTACAAGGATTGGAAATGCTAATGGTAGGATAACATTAAATTCTACGTCTAGTTATAAACAGGTTGCTGTTGGCTCATATAATAATATTATTAATAATGGAGGGAATACAATACCGGGAGGTATAAATTCAGGCCTGTCTGCTGAGATTTCTGATCCAAGTGCAACTTATGCCTGGGTAGTTTATGGTGGGGTAATCGTGTCAGGACAGGGAACCCCGAATGTTATTGTTAAGCCGGATAGGAATAATTTTAACGGGGTTAGTAATAATTTTGGAGTAATCTTAACTTTTAGTAATAGCTGTGGTACATCCACTATAGACAAGGTGTTTTTGGTGCCGCCAACTGGTGGTGGAGATATTCCAGATCCAGGCGATGGAGAAATTTTATAATTAACTTAAAATTTATTGTTTCAAAGCTAATCCGATAATCTTTTTGCATGCATTATGGCGTGATATAAAAATTTATATCACGCCATAAACACAGGTAACAATCTATGCAACAAGAATTGAGTAACAAGTAAAATCAGGTGGGTTATATTGTAATTAAGGCAGGAACAAATCGTCCATGGTGACCTGGTTTTGTACTAAACCGATAGCATAAACATTATTTTTAACACCATAGGTGGTGACCATGGAGAGAAACAATGTTTTTTTAGTCTTGCTCTCCCGACGGAATACATCAAGTTTCTGCTGCAATTCTGAAGCATACGTCTTATCTATTACGAATTCAGTATTGGAGAACTTCATTTCACATATACTGATGATATTATCCTGCCTGTCCAGCAACAGATCGATCTGTGCACCATTTCCAGTTCTTGGGGCGTGTCGCCAAGCTGAAGTTTCAGTAAACACTCCGGAAATGCCCAGCGCTTGCTTAATGTTATCTGTATGTTTCAGGCAGATTCCTTCAAAAGCATAACCGCTCCAACTCCTCCATGAGGATGCCGATGATTTCTTGATCCATGTGCCTGCACCGGTGGCCCTGGAATGTTCGATAAATTTGAGGTAGAAAAGGCTGTATTCGTCACTGAGTTTGTAGATGCTCTTATTGGCATTTTTCTGGAAAGGCAGGTAGGGCGTAATGAAGCCAGACTCCTCAAGTTCCTCGAGTAAGAGACTTGTGGTTCCCCCACTTTGTAGGTTACAGGTATCAATGATCTCATTTCTTGTCAATCCGGATGGCTTGTCCGCGAGTGCTTTGACTACAGAAATATGCCTGTCTGCGTTTTCGAAAAGAGAGCGGTAAAGGTTTGCGAATTCTGTTGAAAGTAGACCATCCTTAGTGAAGAAGAGTCTGTCAATTGCCTGAGTGGCGCTTTCCCCTTTTTTGAGTTCTTTTAGATAATGTGGTACACCGCCCATTGCCATAAAAATGGTCAACACCTGGTAACGGTCAATATGGATATTATTGCTTTTCAGGTACTGTTCTGTCTCGTGCAGTGTGAAAGGCAAAAGACGTATTTTCCGCGTCAACCGGTTGTGCAGGCCTCCTTTGCTGTTGACAACTTTTTTGATCATCCAACTGGCTGCAGACCCACATATCGCAACGATCAGATTCGGCTGTTGTGATGCCCATTGGTTCCAGAAATATTCAAATGCGGAAAGAAAGCCTGATTTATGGGAACTTAACCAGGGGAATTCGTCAAAGAAAATGACAGCCTTTCTCTTCTTAAGGATAGGACTTGCAAATTCCCTGAGTTGCCAGAAGGCTTCCGTCCAGTTTTTAGGAACTGCGAGCGGTAATTGGGAACCTAATGCCTCTGCAATGGCTTTGCTGAAATTGAGCAGTTGCTCGGAAGCATTAGCATCATGCACTCCCGAAAGCTCAAAGATGAGCTGTTTCTGGAAAACTGAGCGGATTAGGAAAGTTTTTCCAACCCTTCGCCTGCCAAAGACCGCTAAAAGTTCCGACGAAGACGAGACAAGCATCTCTGATAGTATTTTTTTCTCAGCTATTCTTCCAATAAGCGCTTCCATTTTTCTTCTTTTTAATGGTTAACGATGAAAATAGTTTTATCCGCAGCCAAAACGCATTTCAAATATAGGATTTTGGCTGTGGATAAAAAAATATCCGCAGCCAAAATTTATGTGGATGCATTAATTTGGCTGTGGATAAATGTGTAAGTAATTATTTTTATTCTACTGTAGCGAATTCCTTTTAATTGTCGTTTTAGTCTAAAAATTACGCTTATGAAAGTCACAGCACATTGGAAAGGTTTATTAAGTTTTTTGTTGCTTTTAACAATAGTAACGAGTGCCTGTAAAAAGAATAAATCGGTTGTGGTTCCTACCCCCGAATTAATTGGTAACTGGACAGAGGATGTACATCCTGGTGTTTCCTCGATCATGCCAAGGGGATTGATGTTGTCAAAAGACAGCATCCATTTTGTGTCCTGGGACCAGGCAGCCCAACAAGTAACCTATGTGCAGGGCACATACAGTACGGAGGGAAATAAGCTGATCGCAAATTTTAAGGAAATAGTAGTCAGAAAAAATAATGACAAGATTATTTCAAGGACGCCTGTAAGCGGTGGTTATTTTGATAATGCTACCTATTTGTTGAATGGAAACAAGCTGACTTTAAACTACACAAGTTATCCGGCCGATGCACCTACGCCTGCAACAATGACCTTTAACCGCGTGCAGCCCGATTAAAAGCGTCTTTGGGGTTCATTGAATGGGTGTTAATTCCACATCCCGGGCAGTTTTTATAAACCAGGGACTAGGAAAATCTAACAATAAACTGTAGGTTTATCTCGTCATTAATGAATTGCAAAAAGAGAATCGGCATTTATATTTTCACCCTTGGGGTGTTTATGTTTCTGTTGCGCCCTTGTCTGGCCTACCAGTTGTCTAGAGTTTCCGGTTGCAAAACCAATGCTGCTCAGGCCTGGAATCTATCTCAACGGCTGATCAAAAAAAAGGATGATCACCACATGCAACATGCAGAAGTGGCGACTGTCAAGGTCTTTACGCAAAAGACACCTGTCTATTTAGTCAAGATATTGTTTAATGCCCTCGTTCCAACCGGGAGTACCTCTCCTGTTCAATTGCTTCGGTGTGGGCTATACCACTGTTTTCAACCGGGTGCGCCCTGAGCCCATCTCTTTGTTTCCAGTACTAAAATGATCTTAGTGCTGTCTTCCATCACTAATAAATAATTACTTAGGCTTAAATTTGTTCGGTATTTTATGAGAGCAATCCTCAAAACCCCATTTCTTTTATTGGCCGCTTTTGGTCTGACAGCTGTACCTGCGTTCGCGCAATTGAATAAAGTGAAACACGTTGTGGTCATCTATATGGAGAACCACAGCTTTGATAACCTGTACGGGCAATTTCCTGGTGCAGATGGCCTGGAGCAGGCTAAACAAGAAAATATTATCCAGTTGAATGCTGAAAATCAGCCCTATAGTTCATTGCCGCCTATTCCACGCAGCAGTGCTTTTCCAACAAATCTGCCCAATACCTATTTTAACATCGATCAATATGTAGCTGCCGATCAGGTTAGTCCTGATGTTACCCATCGCTTTTATCAGGAGCAATTGCAGATCAATGGCGGGAAAATGAATAAGTTTGCTCATTATAACTTTACTAAAGGTTTCGCTATGGGGTATTATCGCACCAAAGATTTGCCACTATACGATCTTGCCAGAAAATACACGGTGTGTGATCATTTTTTCCATAGCGTTTTCGGGGGGTCATTTCTGAACCATCAATGGCTGGTTGCTGCTGCTACACCTATGTTTCCTAATGCACCTGCCAGCATCAAGGCACAGGTAGATGCTCAAGGTAAACTCATCAAGGATGGTACAGTAACGCCTGATGGGTATGCCGTGAACACCATCAATTCCATCAACCTGTACCCGAAAAATGGTAATCCTGCTTTTCTGGTGCCGAACCAGACCGGACCCAATATAGGTGACCGTTTGTCTGATAAGGGGATTTCCTGGGCTTGGTACTCCGGCGGATGGAATGATGTTATGGCAGGGAAACCAGCCCCATCATTTACTTATCATCACCAGCCTTTCGCATATTTCGCTCGTTATGCTGCCGGCACACCGGGTAGGAAGGAGCATTTGAAGGACGAGACCGAGTTTTTGGATGCGGCGAAAAAGGGCACACTACCAGCAGTTTCTTTTGTGAAACCTATTGGTCTGGAGAACGAGCACCCAGGTGAATCGACCGTGACCGGTGGAGAAAGTCATGCTGTGGAACTGATCAATGCGGTCTTGAATGGACCTAATGGTAAGGACGCGGTGGTTATTCTGACCTATGATGAGAACGGTGGTTTCTGGGACCATGTTGCTCCGCCTGTAATTGACAAATGGGGACCTGGAACACGTATACCAGCCTTGATCTTCTCTCCTTTTGCAAAGAAAGGTTATGTAGACCATAGCATTTATGAAACGGTAAGTATCCTGGCTTTTATTGAAAAGAGATGGGGTTTGAAGCCGCTCAATGACCGTGATAAAAAAGCCGACCCGCTAAGCCATGCCTTCGAGTTCTAGAGTTATTGCTCTGGTTTTTCTGGCAATGGCGACGGTTACCCTGCTCTCTCTTCGACAGCCGGATACACCTGTTAGTCAGGTTAAACAACAACTGATCCGTCAGGCGGATAGCTTACTACTTGCTGTTCGATTGCTGCAGGCCACAAAAGTGGATATTGCGCACAGTCAGTTGCTGCAAAAGCGTTTTCGCAAAGCGCGACTGGCTTATAAGCGCTTGGAGTGGGCCACGGAATACTTCGACCCGCTTACCGCAAGGCAGGTGAACGGTCCGCCGGTGCCGGAAACTGAACTCAGCGGATTGGTGGTCCAACCTGATGGGCTACAAGTTGTTGAACAATACCTTTTTCCGGGCGTTGCTTTAAAGAACAAGCAGGAACTGAAAGGTTTATTGGAGCGTCTGGCTGTTAACGCAGCGGAATTCAGAGAATACTTTCTGCGGGCAGATCTGCAGGACTGGCAGATTCTTGATGCCTTAAAACTGGAAGTTTTCCGGGTGGAGACACTTGGTCTTAATGATTTTGACGATCCTTTGTCTAAAAATTGTTTTGCCGAGTCGGCAGCAGCCTTGCAGAGTTTGCAGCAAGTGACAGGTTATTACAATGATATGCCGGAATTTGATCCGGCCATCCGCTATTTGCAAAGTCCGGTAAGCTTTGATCGTTTTGACCGGGCCGCTTTTATGATTCGTTATGCCAACCCATTGAGCAGGGCACTTCAGCGGTTAAAGACCCGGTTAAAATTACCGGATATCCGCTATAATCGTCTGCTCAACCAGGATGCTGCAACCTTGTTTGATGCGAATGCTTTTAACCGGAATGCTTATACTGCTGAACCGGGAGATTCTGTAACGGCCGAAAAGGTTGTTTTGGGAAAGAAATTATTCTTTGATCCCCTCCTTTCAGGTAACGGCAAACGTAGTTGCGCTTCTTGCCATAAACCCGAACTGGCTTTTACCGATGGTCTGGTCAAAAATCTGGATATTACCGGTAAAAAAAGAATTGCCCGGAATACCCCGACATTAATCAATGCTGCTTTACAGCCAGGGCAATTTTATGATATGCGTGCGCCTTCACTGGAAGATCAGGCACGGGAAGTGGTACAAAATCCTGACGAAATGCATGGTGATATACAGATCTCGGCTGGTAAACTATGGGAGGACGAAAACTACCGAAAGCTGTTCAGTCTGGCCTATCCCGGGCAAGGCCGCATGGCCATTGATACTTTTGAAGTTATGAACGCACTGGGGGCTTATGTACGAAGTCTGACGGCGTTGAACAGTCGTTTTGATGTCTTTATGCAGGGGGATCAACAGGCCATGAAAAAAAGTGAGCTGGCAGGGTTTAATCTTTTTATGGGTAAGGCACGTTGTGGAACTTGTCATTACCTGCCATTGTTCAATGGTTCCTTGCCACCGCGTTATATGCAGATGGAGGCTGAAGTGATTGGTGTGCCTCAAAAAAGAAAGGCTAAACAGATTGATGCTGACCCGGGCCTCTACGGCATCCAGCCAGAAGATTTCAATAAATATGCTTTTAAGACTACTACTGTACGCAACACTGCCCGGACTGCGCCATATATGCACAATGGCGTATTCCAAACCCTGGAAGAAGTGATCGATTTCTATGATCAGGGTGGTGGTACAGGGGCAGGAATTAAAGTTCCTAACCAGACTCTGGACGCCGCACCGTTGCACCTGAACAAAAAAGAAAAAAAAGAATTGATCGATTTTATCAGGAGTCTGGATAGCCGGTAATATTTATCATTAAATATTATTGACCTCGAAGCCTCCGTAGGAAACCATCTCGGCATTGTGCGATACCGTTAGATTTAGCTTCATACTTTCAATGAGTGCTTTTGCCTGACTGATGTTTCTGTGAAGGTCATTCATGCCTCTGATTTCAATTCCTTTGGCCAATAGTTTAAATTTACTCGGCTCGAACTTCTGGATGAATTTTTGCAGGTCTGAACTGATCTTGATGTCTGTCTTGTTCATATTAAAATGATTATCCGTCTTTTGGTGGCAAAACAAAACAATTTGTTTTAACTCCTGTGTTGGATAATGTTATCTTTTTAATAAGAAATGGGGATATCCGTATAAATTAACAGCAGCTTAACAAAGGGGTTTTGTCGATAAGCTGCTGTTAATTATTTGCTGATGTTCAGTTGTCTATGTTACTGTTTACAGGGTAGCCATGTCGATTACGAACCGGTAGCGTACATCACCTTTCAGCATTCTTTCGTAAGCATTGGAAATGTCTTTGATGTCAATCAACTCTATGTCGGAAACAATATCGTTTTCTGCACAGAAATCAAGCATTTCCTGAGTTTCGGCAATACCTCCGATTCCTGATCCGGCTACGCTTTTACGCCCGCCCAACAGAGAGAAGGGTTGGATGGCATAGGCTTCGGAAGGAACGCCAACACAGATATGTGTTCCATTGGTCTTTAACAGGGAAAGATAAAGGTCCATATCATGTACAGCCGATACGGTATCCAGGATGAAATCAAATGACCCTTTTACGGCTTCCAGTTGTGCGGGATCTGAGGTTACGACAAAGTGATGTGCACCAAGGGCTTTGGCTGCCTCCTCTTTGGATGGGGAAGTACTGAGTACGGTAACCTCAGCACCAAATGCAACTCCGAATTTAACGCCCATATGTCCTAAACCGCCCAGGCCTAAAACAGCCAGCTTGTGGCCTTTCCCAACTTTCCAGTGACGCAGAGGGGAATAGGTAGTAATTCCTGCACACAGCAATGGTGCCGTAGCAGCCAGGGATAATTTTTCTGAAACCTGTAATACAAATTCTTCGCGAACGACGATAGAATTAGAATAACCACCATAGGTAGGTACACCAGATCTGTCTTTGTTGTTATAGGTTTGGGTATTGCCTTCCAGGCAGTATTGTTCCAATCCATCTTTGCAATTTTCGCAAACCTGGCAGGAATCTACCATACAGCCTACACCAGCAAGTGCGCCTTCTTTGAATTTTTTAACGTGATCACCTACTTTAACGATCCGGCCAACGATTTCATGACCAGGTACCATTGGAAACAGACCTGGAAACCAATCGTTCTTAATCTGGTGGAGATCTGAGTGGCAAACGCCACAGTATAATATTTCAATCTGGACATCATGAGGTCCTACATCCCTGCGTTCAAAATTCCAGGGTGCTAAATCTGTTTGTGCATCTTGTGCAGCATATCCTTTTGCTTGTATCATGGTTAAGATCTTTGTTATTGTACATAACAAATGTAAAGCTTGTAAGTTAATTGGCAGTTAAAACATTCAAAGGAATATTTGCAAATTTCAAACAACTTTATTCCGGAGGGATTATTTTAAGTGTAAAACGGAATAAGTTTAGTTCTTTTTCTTCTTTTTGGAAAGAGCGTATCTCAGTAATAATATGGCGATAACAGCACTTGAAAGCCGCAGTAAATTTCCAATCCATCCGGTTGCAGCCGTATCAGAGACAGAAAATACTGTCCATGCAGCATTTAAAGAAGCATGAAGCAGAAAACCGCTCCATATCGTGTATCCATCTAGAATATTCAGCATTGCAAATACGATGCCGCCAGAAAAGGTAATGAAAAAAACCTGAAGGGCTAAACCTCCGCCGCCCCCTGCCCCTAACCAATGAATCCATCCAAATACAGCTGCCTGCAGGAGAATTGCAGGAACGAAAAACCAGCCAAGCACTCTTCGGGTGAATACAAAACCGAATCCCCGAAAAACGATCTCCTCAGCAAGCGGAAATAAAAAGGAGAGATAAAACAGGTCCTTCAAATTAAAATCCTTGGAAATTTCTCCCTGAATGGCCAAACCTATCCAAAATGGGAAAGTAGAAATAAAGGTTAAAACAGGGCCCTTAAAGCCATTCCAATTTAAGCCCAGTACCGTGATGATCTTAGACCTAAGTGGGGGAGCTAATCCTATCGTTGCAAGAATACAAAGGAGAACTGCAGCCAAATTATCGAGCAGGGCACCCCCATATTGGATTGGAAACCCGGGGATTTTAAAGCCTAGAAATGTAGCAATATCACGAAGGTTTAATGCTGCGATCAATACAGATGCAACAAGCAGACTTGAAATCAAAGTCTTGCCTAAACCGTAGTTCACTGTAGAGTTAAGATTGTTTTGTGGTTCCTGGATCATATGGCCATTTAGATTACTGTTCAATACATGGTGTTTACAGAAAACAAGACGACAAAAGGTTTTAAATGGTTGCAAGCAGTAATCATAGGAAAATTCCAACATATTCCAATGGGCAATCCGGATGGGGAAGACCTTAGTGATTTTCTAACAATTGTTATAATCTGCTAAGTTTTTGAACACTTAAAATGAATAAATTGAACGAAAACTGCTATTGATGCGCAAAAACAGCGTTCTGAATATGAAGAAGCCCTATTTTTAGTTTTTTTGCAATAAATGTCCCTTGAGGCTATTATGCGCCATTTCAGTCTTTAAAGATTCTATCATTATATTCGCTTAGCGTTTGGCCAACCTGGGCGTTAACCTGAAAAGCCTTTAAAAGAGTAAGGAACTTAAATTTTTAAAAATCCCTATTATGAAAAATTTAGAATTAAAAAATCTTGGTGTTCAGGAAATGAATACTGCTGAAATGACAAAAGTTAATGGTGGTGGTCTTTTAGGTGGCATCCTTGACGGTCTTTTAAGTTCTGTTGCTGGAACAGTAAATTCTGTTACGGCTGACTTGTCTACATTCCTGAACAAAACATTAGTTAATGTTGCGAAATTTGTTTGGGGTTTGTAAGAAAAACCGAATGATAACCCTTGTTCCGAACCAGGAACAAGGGTTATTTTAATATACGACTATGGCGCTATCTTCACACTCTGCGGAAACAATATCCTCCACTTCCATTGTTTACCGTTCGCAGATCAGCAGGTCCAGCCAACTTATTTATCAGGTTACCGTTCTGGTTGTTCTGGCAACTTTTGCGGCATTGCCCTTTATTAAAACTCCAATCAGTGTAAAAGGCAATGGTGTATTACAATCCTCTTTGGAAAAAACGGAACTTTTGATACCTGTTAATGGCCGGCTGATCCAATACAGGCTGGCAGATAATAAAAAGCTCAACCAGGGGGATACACTTCTGGTGATTGATGCGGGTTTGCCAAAGCAGCAAACTGTACTTGTACAAAACAGGGCCGGGCAACTTCATCAGTTTATACAGGATATCAATATCCTGCTGAACTACAAAAAACAAAGTAAATTCAATCCTCCAACCCTGCAGACCGGGCAGTACAGTGCCTCCTGGCAACAATTTGCACAAGAGCTGGAAAATGCGGATGTGACCAAAAGACAGGCGGAGAGTACTTTTGCACGCTACAATAAACTTTATCAGAATAAGGTACTTACCGTAGCTGAATACGAAAAATATAAGTTCGAAATGGAACAGGCGGAATCTGCTTATCTGATGGTCCGCACAAAATACAGAACACAGTGGCAAACAGAAGCGAATGGATTTAGAAACGAACTTCGTCAGCTGTCTGGTCAGGAAGCAGAACTGAGCGAACAGAAAAAACAATATGTACTTCGTGCGCCAGTAACAGGGTCTGTTCAAAACCTGCAGGGCCTGCAAAACGGAGCCTATGTATTTGCCAATCAAAAGATCGGAGAGGTATCACCCGATGCCAGTGTAATGGCTTACTGTTATATTAAACCTTCGGATATAGGACTGATTAAAAAAGGACAGGAAGTGAGGTTCCAGATTGATGCCTACAACTATAACCAATGGGGTTCTGCAGCAGGAAGGGTGGTCGATATCTCGGATGATATTGTGATTCTTAACGGGAACCAATCGGTATTTAAAGTAAAATGCATCCTGGACCAGGATCACCTGACCTTAAAAAATGGCTATAAAGGCTTCCTTAAAAAAGGAATGAATTTTACGGCGAGGTTTACCGTAACCAGCCGGAGTCTGTACCAGTTGCTGTATGATAAGGTAGATGATTGGGTGAACCCCAATGTAAATGGAAGGAAATAAGGTTATGAGCATCAAAGTAAAACAAAGGGATATTACAGATTGTGGCGCAGCCTGTCTGGCTTCCATCGCATCCTATTATAAATTAGATCTTCCAGTGGCCAGGATCAGGCAGTTTGCCGGAACGGACAAAAAGGGGACTAATGTTTTGGGAATGGTAGAAGCCGCCCAAAAGTTAGGCTTTGAAGCTAAAGGGGTGAAAGGTTCTTTCGACAGCTTGTTTAAAATCCCAAAACCAGCGGTAGCGCATCTTATTGTTAAAGAGATTCTGGAGCATTATGTGGTGATCTATAAAGTCACCAATAAAGTAGTCGAAGTTATGGACCCTATCGACGGGCAGATGTACAGTAAAAGCCATGAAGAGTTTCAAAAGGAATGGACAGGGGCCCTGGTGCTGTTGCTGCCTTCGGATGACTTTGAAACCGGCAAGGAAAAGGCTTCGGTTTACGGACGTTTCTGGAATTTGATCCGCCCGCACAAGGCGATTTTGATTCAGGCTTTGTTTGGTGCTATTGTCTATACCGTTTTAGGCCTTTCTACCTCTGTTTTTGTACAGAAACTGGTCGATTTTGTGATGGTAGACGGAAACCGGAACTTGCTGAACCTGATGAGTATGGCTATGGTGATCATCCTGGTGATCCAGCTTTTCATTGGTACGGCAAAGACCGTTTTTACCCTAAAGACCGGGCAGATGATCGATGCCAAGCTTATTCTGGGCTATTATAAGCACCTGCTAAGGCTTCCGCAACAGTTCTTTGATACCATGCGCGTGGGGGAGATCATTTCCAGGATCAATGATGCGGTAAAGATCAGGACCTTTTTAAACGATGTAAGCATCAATTTCCTGGTGAATATATTCATTGTGTTTTTCTCCTTTGCCATGATGTTTACCTATTACTGGAAGCTGGCCCTGCTTATGCTTGCGGTGATCCCCTTGTACCTGCTCATTTATTATGTGACGGACAAGCTCAACAAGAAAGCACAAAGGAAACTGATGGAAGATTCTGCTGAACTGGAATCTCAACTGGTGGAAAGCCTGAATGCAGTGGGAACGATAAAACGGTTTGGCCTGGAGTCTTTTGCGAATGAGAAAACAGAAACCCATTTTATCAAATTGCTGAAAGATGGTTTTAAGTCGAATATGAATTCAGTATTCGCAGGGACATCTTCTGAACTTACATCACGTTTACTAACCATTATTCTGCTTTGGGTTGGCGCAGGTTATGTGATTGACAGTACCATTACACCGGGAGAGTTATTGTCCTTTTATACCTTGATCGGTTATTTTACCGGGCCTGTTTCTTCGTTGATCGGCATGAACAAAACAGTGCAGGATGCGGTGATTGCTGCAGACCGGCTTTTTGAAATTATGGATCTGGAGCTGGAAAAAGAAGAAAACCAGATTGAGCTGACCCCGGATAAAATAGGAGATATACATTTTGAACATGTTTCTTTTCGTTATGGGACGAGGGTTGCTGTTTTTGAAGATCTGAATTTAAAGATTCCTAAAGGGAGGTTTACGGCCATTATAGGGGAAAGCGGATCCGGAAAATCAACACTAATGTCCTTATTACAGAATATTTATCCGATACAGAGCGGAAACATCCGGATCGGGAAATATGACCTGAAATATATTAATAATTCCTCGCTCCGGCGCCTGGTATCTGTAGTTCCGCAACAGATTGACCTGTTTGCAGGGAATGTAATAGATAATATTGCGATTGGTGATTATGAGCCGGACATGCAGAAGATTATAGATATTTCTACACAACTTGGGCTGATTGGATTTATAGAATCGCTGCCCAGGGGGTTTCAGACCTACCTTGGAGAAAACGGAGCATCGTTATCAGGAGGTCAGAGACAGCGTATTGCGATTGCAAGAGCTTTATACCGCGACCCGGAAGTGCTGATCCTGGATGAAGCGACCTCTTCCCTGGACTCTGCATCAGAAAAATATGTGCAGAGAATGATTGACATCTTAAAGGCGAGACACAAGACGGTCATTGTAATTGCACATCGTCTGAGTACGCTGAATAATGCAGATAAGATCATCGTGTTGGATAAAGGTGTGGTTATAGAACAGGGAAATCACCAGGAATTGCGGCATAAACCCGATTCTCATTACGGACATTTGTGGAAACTTCAAATGCCGGAAGAAGTATAAATGAGGCTAGCGCAGAAATAAAGATTGTTTGTTATTTTTGCGGCATGAAACCATACCTATATCTGCTTCTTCCCTTGTTGTTTTCTGCATGTGGCCAGGGACCTAAACAGTCTGCTGCAAAGGCAGAACAGAAAGCGGCGATTACTGAAGTTAAAGCAGATACAGCGACTAGGCGCACGCCAGCTGATGCAAAAACGATTCTGAGCAGGAAAGAAGTGCCCGTATTGTGTTATCACCAGATCCGGGACTGGAAGGCTTCAGATTCTAAAAGAGCCCATGATGATATCATCCCCCCGGCTCATTTTAAAGAACATATGAAAATGCTGGCTGACAGTGGTTATCATACCATTTTACCTGATCAGCTCTATGATTATCTAAATTATGGAACAGCCCTGCCTTCAAAGCCGATTATGATTAGTTTTGATGATACAGATCTGGACCAGTATACCATAGGTGCTTCGGAATTGAAAAAGTATGGGTTTAAGGGGGTGTTTTTTATTATGACAGTTTCTATAGGAAGGCCCCGTTACATGAGTAAAGCACAGATTAAAGAACTTTCTGATGATGGTCATGTGATTGCCAGTCATACCTGGAACCATAAGAACTTTACCCAGTTTACAGAGGAAGACTGGAAGATCCAGATAGACGAGCCCACGAAAACCCTGGAAAAACTAACCGGTAAAAAGGTTGAATATTTCGCTTATCCTTATGGACTTTTTAAAGCTTCCTTGCTGCACAAATTAAAAGAACATGGTTTTAAAGCCGCCTTTATTCTATCCACGAAACGGGATGAAACCTATCCTTTGTATACCATCAGAAGAATCATAGATCCAGGAACCTATTCTGCCAGAAATCTGTACAACAGCATTCAGAAAAGTTTTAATAAGAAATAAGACTATTTGTTAAGTTAAGGTTGGTTTGGCTGTGAATGTTGGAAATGTTAACAATTAGTTAACGGAGAGCATGGGATTCAGCAATAGCTATTCGATAGTTTTGTAAAAAAATTGTGATGAAAAATCTTGAATGTTTCAGGAGAATAGTCACAGATAAAAGCAAAACTATATATGAAAAGACTTCTACTCTTATTTCTTTACAGTTGTTTTCTAGTGTTGAGCGGGCCGGGTGCTTTTGCTCAGAATGAAACAACCGCTTCTCTAAACGGTACCGTTGCAGATGCAAAAGGGCCTATCCCCGGTGCAACGGTGATTGCCATTCACGAACCTTCGGGTTCAAAATACAGCACGACTACCCGTGCTGACGGACGTTATAACCTGCCAAGTATGCGTATTGGTGGGCCTTATACGGTTTCAGTTTCCTTTGTTGGGTTTAAAACCCAATCTGAAAGGGTAGAAAAGCTGGCCTTGGGGCAAAACTCTACACTGAATTTTAAAATTAACGAAGACAGCAATACGCTGAGCGAGGTCTCTATTACCGGAGTTCAGGGAAAAGTATTTAATTCCGGACGTACCGGGGCATCTCAGAATATTTCCCGTACGGCTATTCAAAACCTGCCGACATTGAACCGTAGTTTTACAGATTTTGTAAAACTAACGCCTCAGTTTTCTGTACAGTTTGGAAGTCCGAGCTTTGCGGGAAGGAGCAATGTGGGCAATAACTTCACCATTGATGGTGCTTTGTTTAATAATGCTTTTGGTTTACAGGGTACTATTGGTAGCCAAACGGGTTCCCAGCCGATCAATATGGATGCCTTTGAAGAGATCAGTGTAAATATTGCACCGTATGATATCCGTCAGAGCGGCTTTACCGGTGCTGCTATCAATGCTGTAACACGTTCTGGAACCAATGAATTTCAGGGAACTTTAAACAGCTATTATAGAAATCAGGACCTGGTGAGTGAACAAAACTATGCGGGCCTGAAAACACCGGTGAATAATTTTAGCCTGAAAGGTTACGGCTTCACTTTGGGTGGTCCGATCATCAAAAACAAGCTCTTCTTTTTCTTAAGTGGTGAACTCGAAAGAAGATCAGATCCGGGTACCAGCTTTGTAGCTTCCCGCAATGGAAGTACCGGGCCAAACGTTTCTCAGGCTAAGGGAGAAGATCTTGATAAACTAAGTACTTTTTTACAAGGTCTGGGATACGATCCGGGACCATATGAGAATTATCCGCTGAAAACCAGGAGCAATAAGCTTTCTGCAAAATTGGATTACAACATTGACGATAAGAATACTTTAAGTTTGAAATATTTCTATTTCAGGTCATTTAAGGATATTTTGCCGAGTAACAGCGGGGCGCCGAAAAGTCTGCGTCAGCCTTCTCAAACCGGCTTGCCTTTTCAATCTGCCGGTTATGGGATTAACAACAATATGGACAACGTGAACCTGGAATTCAGGACCCGGTTCAACAATAAAATGTCTAATCAGTTGACTGTTGGCTTTAACAACATGAATGACTTCAGGGAATCAAAAGGTAACAAACCTTTTCCTTTTGTCGACATCCTGAATGCTGACGGGGGATCTTACACCGCTTTTGGAACGGAGCCATTTACTGCCTTTAATATTTTAAAGACGAAAGTGTACCAGGTAACGGATAACTTTAATATCTATGCAGGTCGTCATGAGATTACTTTAGGGGCTAATTATGAGGGTTACAGAACTTCTAATGGTTTTGCACCGAATTATTATGGTACTTATACCTTCAACAGTCTGGCTGATTTTTATGCAAGTGCAATGAATGGTGTATCCAATGCTACAAAATATCAGATCCAGTATTCGGTAATGCCGGATGGTTCTTTTCCTTTTGGGACCATTAACTCCAATATGTATGGGTTGTATGTACAGGATGCGTACTCTGTAAGCGATCAGTTTAAATTGACGGCTGGTTTGCGTGCAGACCTGACCAATATTTCTTCTGGTTCTGCAATGCGTAATGAAAATGTAGAAAAACTGACCTTTGCAGACGGGGAGAAAATTGATGTCAGCAGATATCCTAAATCTGCGGTTTTATGGTCGCCAAGGTTAGGCTTTAACTGGAATGTAAATAATGAGGGTAAAACACAGGTTAGGGGTGGTACAGGACTGTTTACGGGCCGTCCGCCGCTGGTATGGATCTCTAATCAGGCCAGCAACAATGGTACGCAGTTTGGAGCAGAGTCCATTCCTAATCCGGTAAACCGTCCTTTTACGCCAAATGTGGATGCTTATAGAAACGTAAACCATGCTACAGCAGCAAACAACACGGCTTATAATTTAGCGGTTACTCAATCTAACTTCAAATTTATGCAGGTATGGCGTTCCAATCTTGCTGTTGACCAGAAATTACCTGGAGGAATTACCGGAACACTAGAGGCTTTGTATTCTAAAGACATCAATTCTGTTTATTTTAGAAACGTGAATCTGAATACTTCAGACTATAAACTACTTGCCGGTGCAGACAACAGACCAAGGTATACCGGTTCCCGGATTTATGGATCAGCTACGCCAACACCTTCCAATCCGAACATCTCTGATGCGATTGTAATGACCAATACGAATAAAGGGCACAGCTTGTCTTTAACAGGAACATTATCCAAAGAATTTAAAGGTGGTTTCTTTGCAACCGCGGGTTATACCTATACCGATTCCCGTTCTGTAAATGATGGCGGTACTATTGCACAATCGATGTGGAGGGACCGTTCTGTTGCCGGAAATCCGAATACAGATGAAATGTCTTATTCTACCTATATGGTTAAAAACCGGTTTATTGCCTCTCTGGCTTATCGGAAAGAATACATTAACCATCTGGGAACGACGGTATCTATGTTTTACCAGTTACAGGATGGATTGCGTTATTCTTATACCTATGGAGGTGATCTGAACAATGACGGATTGAGTGGAAATGATCTGATCTATGTGCCAAAAGACAAATCACAAATTAAACTGGTTGCTGAGTCTGCAGCAGATACCCGTACAGCAGATCAATTGTGGTCGCAACTGGACAGTTATATCAATCAGGACCCTTATCTGAACAAGAAAAGAGGTCAGTACGCTGAAAGGAACGGACTGGTTGGAACTATGGTTGGGACACTGGACATTCGTATTGCGCAGGATTTGTTTGCAAACCTGGGCGGCAAGAAAAATTCCCTGCAATTTACCTTTGATATTTTCAACTTTGGAAATATGATCAATAAGACCTGGGGCGTGCCTAAGTTTGCGAACAGGGCAAATGGATTGCTGAATTATAAAGGTCTGGATGCAAATGGCCAGCCTACTTTCTCTTTCCCGTACCTGAATGCAGGCAGTGCAACACCATTGGTGAATACATTTTCCAATAGTATTGACGAAACCGCAAGGTGGAGAATGCAGATTGGGGTTAAATACAAATTCAATTAAAACAGAAAACAAATTTGTCTTACAAAGCCCGGATGAACACCATTCGGGCTTTTGTGTTTTTGCGGGATTACAAAGTTTTTGACAACAGGATCATATGTTTGCATTGAATATGATTTTCCCAGAGAGGTTTCTTATAATTTATAATGAAGAAATCTTTTTTTATCCCGCAGATCTCAAAGCCCATTTTCTGATACAGGTACAATTGTCCGATACTTGAATTTCCAGTGCCGATGATCAGGGTTTTATAGCCTTTTTCACGTGCCGTATCTTCTGCATGACGGAGCAATAAGGTACCGATCCCTTTGCCCTGATGAGATTCGTCAACGGAAATATTTTTGATCTCGGCAATGTTGCTGTCAATAGGAGTCAGTACATAAACACCGTAAACTACACCCGCTTCTTCAGCAATATAGAGGGTAGACACAGCCAGGTACTGGTCTATCAACTCCTTCGATGGATCGGCCAGGAGCAGGAGCTTGTAAGGAATTTTCTCATCCTTTTTAAGGGGTCTGATGGCATTGAAAATACGCATTGAGCCTAAAGATCGGTTTTATTTCAAAATAATTATTTAACATTGAGTCGGATATCCTTCAAACGGCGCCATGACCAGGGCGGGATAGATTGTGATAAAAACTGTATGACTTTAAAGCGTATTGATAATGAGCAACTTTTGCTAAAGCAGATTTCTGAAGGAGATGAACATGCTTTCGGGGTTTTATTTTATCATTATCTCCCGGTTCTGAAAGCTTTTGCTCTTCGGTTCACGAAATCAGATGCTGCGGCAGAGGAGATCATTCAGGATACCTTTTTAAGGGTCTGGCTCAACCGGGATAAACTGGAAGCCGTAGAAAATGTAAAAGCCTGGCTGTACAAATACACTTCAAGCGAATGCCTGAGTTACCTCAGGAAAGCGCTGAAGCGGGCGAGGGCTATGGATGACCTGAAACTGGATGAACCAGGAGAAAGCAATACAACCATTGATACCATACATTTAAATGAGGTCAGCCAGCTGGTGAATGAAGCCGTCCGTAAATTACCTGCACAAAGGAAAAGGATCTACCAGATGAGCAGGAATGAGGGCATGAATATTCCTCAGATTGCAGAGGCTCTTGATCTTTCTCCAAATACAGTAAAAAATGCCCTGGTTACGTCATTAAAGTCCATCAGGGAATACCTGAAAAGCCATGGCATCGCCTTAAGTCTCCTCGCTTACCTGGCTTTATTAAAATAAATTTTTATTTCCGATAGTCCTTAATGCATCCCCGCGCTTCTTAGTTAAGAATCTTATGAAGGAAAGAATTAAATACTTACTGGAGCAATTTGAAAAAGGCCGGCTGAACACGTCAGAAACCAGGGAATTGTGGTTCCTGGTGAATGAAGAAGAGGAGGAGGTGACCGAAGGGATAGAGGCAATGATCTCTGTTCAGGAACATTTACCTGCCGTAACGGAAGTAAATGCCACTGCCTATGATGAGATGCTTGATGCGATCTTATCTGCAGATCGTTCTTTTAAGCCTAAAAAGATATTTTTAATGCCGTCCCATTATTGGGCAGCGGCGGCGATGTTATTTGCAGTGCTCTCTCTTGGCCTTTACTTTTATTTTCCCCCTGCTGGACAGCGCAACAAGCATAGTTCAAAATATGCTGTTGAAATAAGGCCGGGGGGAAATAAGGCCATTCTGAAGCTGGCCGATGGATCTGAAATCTCTCTCTCTGACTCCGGAAAGGGAACACTTGCAGACCGGTCTGGCATCAGGGTAACCAAGACAACCGATGGTTCAGTGATATACCAGGTTATGCCAGGAAATGAACAGCCCGAAAAACAGGCCGGGTATAATACCATTTCTACCCCCCGTGGCGGCCAGTATCAGATTGAATTGCCCGATGGGACAAGGGTATGGCTGAACTCTGCTTCCTCTTTGAAGTTCCCGCAAAGTTTTGCCCAAATGAAAACCAGAGCTGTCGAGCTTAACGGGGAAGCCTATTTTGAGGTATTTAAGAACAAAAAACAGCCCTTTCAGGTCCGTACCGGTGCAGCCGAAAGCGGACGGACCCAGCTGATCGAGGTTTTGGGTACCCATTTTAATGTCAATGCTTATGCCGATGAAGCCAATACGAAAACCACCCTTTTGGAAGGGTTAGTCAGGGTAAACCGCGGTACCGAACTTCGTCCGGGTGAACAGGCAGTATTAAACCAGGGGCATGTACGGGTGGTGCAGGTAGATACAGAAGAGGCAGTGGCCTGGAAAAACGGATATTTTATTTTTACTAACGAAGATATTTACAGTATCATGCGAAAAATTTCGAGATGGTACGATGTGGAAGTGGTTTATGAGGGGAAAATTACCGACAACACTTTTAACGGACCTGTGTCTCGTTCCAGCAAAGTTTCAGAAGTACTGGACATTCTCGAACTCACTAAAACTGTTCATTTTAAAATTGAAGGAAGGAGGATCACGGTTATGCCTTAAAACTTTACTTATCCAGGCGTGATCCCGATATATAAAACATGCCAGACCCGACGGCCATCGGAGTCTGACACTGGTTTGGATCACGACATATTTTGCAGAAACACAATCAATCAACAAACCAAACCAATCAAATGTAATGAAATTTTACGATCTCTTTAGGTCTAAGCAGCCCGCTTATGTCCCTAATCAAATATTGCGTATTATGAAGCTGACTATCTTTTTAATGATCGCTCTCATTTTTCAGGTAGCCGCAAAAGGCCATGCTCAAAACATCAACCTAACCGAAAATAATGCTTCACTGGATAAAGTCTTTAAAGCACTGCACAGGCAAAGCGGCTATAATTTTGTTTATACCGCACAAATTGTTGCGCCTGCAAAGCCGGTAAACCTGCAGCTTAAAAATGTTTCTCTTAAAGAGGCCCTGGAGCAATGTTTCAAAGATCAGCCCATCACTTATGTCATTCGTCAAAATACAGTAGTGATCCAGAAAAGAAATCCTGTTAACCGGGAGCAGTCTGTTCCCCCTATAGAGATTAAAGGGATTGTAGTAGATGAAACGGGCAGGGAATTTCCGGGAGTTAGTGTAAAGATTAAAGGAACCCGGGTAACGGTAGTGACCGATAATTCGGGTAAATTTCAAATTACAGTTCCCGACCGGGAGGCCATGCTGATCTTTTCTTATATCGGGTATAAAGCCCAGGAACTGTCTGTTCAAAAAAGCACGGTATTCAGCGTAAAAATGCAACCAGCTGAAAATGCATTGAACGATGTGGTGGTAACCGGTTATCAGTCTTTAAATAAGAAAACTCTGACGGCTTCGATTACGACCATAAAGATGAAGGATCTGGAATCCATATATCAGCCAAATATTGATAAATTGCTGCAGGGCCAGGTACCGGGTTTAACGGTGATGACCTCTTCTGGTGCGCCTGGCGCAGTACCGCAGATCCGGATCCGGGGTACATCTACCATTAGCGGAAATGTGCAGCCTTTGTGGGTAGTAGATGGTGTAATCCTGGATGATGCTGTTAACGCATCCGTAGATGACATATTAACCAACAGGAACCTGATTGCATCTGGTATTGGAGGGGTGAATGTGGATGATATAGAATCAATCAATGTACTGAAGGACGCGGCGGCAACGGCCATTTATGGTACAAAAGCGGCAAATGGGGTCATCGTTATTACCTCAAAAAAAGGCGTGGCCGGTAAAACCAGGATCAATTACACCACCAATTTTTCCGTTGCGGAACGTCCCAGGATAGAGGATGCCTATATGATGAATTCCAAAGAACGGATTGATGTGAATATGGAAATGATCAGAAAAGGCGTGTTGAATGCCAGTTCAGGAAAAGCCGGTGAATACGGCACAGCCTCCGACTTTGAACGCTATTTTATAGATGTAAATGACCGCAAGATCAGCTGGGACCAGTTCCAGGAAAAAGTGAAAGGGCTGGAGGAAGTCAATACAGATTGGTTCAAGTACCTGTTCCGAAATGCCTTTACACAAAGACATAGCCTTAATGTTTCAGGCGGAACGGAACGGACTACTTTTTACGCTTCAGGAAGTTATCTGGACGATCAGGCTACCGCCAAGGGCGTGGGGCAGAAAACCTATACGGGTTCCTTAAAGGTCTATACCAGGATAAAAGACAACATCAGGCTGGGGCTGTTGCTCGATGTGAATGCAAGGGACAACAAGAGTTTCTTTGCCACAGATTCCAGAGAGAATCCTTACGAGTGGTCTATTTATACCTCCCGGGCACAAGCGGCTTACGATGAAAGCGGCAACTATAATTACATGTATTACAATGGCTTTAAATACAATTTCCTGGAAAACAGGAATATGGGCTGGCGCAACTCCAGAAACTTTGGTATGCGGGGTACTATTGATCTGGAATGGAAGCTGCTGAAAGATCTGACCTATTCTGGCCTCTTTGCTTATTCCAAACAAAACACAACCGATGCAGATATTGCAACAGAGAACAGTTATTTTGTAAAGAGCCGGCAAAGAGACGTGATCGAAATTGTAGATTATACGGCGGTTCCGCTATGGACAGACGGAGGCTACAGGAAAGACAGGAACAGTTATAACGGATCTGTCACCTTCAGGAATCAGCTGGCCTATAATCCGGTATTCAACCAGGTGCATTACCTGAATTTAATGGCCGGACAGGAGATCCGCAAGTCTAAATTTGACGAGCAAACAACGGAAATCTATGGTTATGTACACGATAGAGGCCATCAACAGGTACCACAGTTCAAAATGATGCAATACCTGGGAACACCTTACTGGAGGGAGAACCTGAACGAATCGGCCGCAGTATCTTATTTTGGTGTGGCAAGCTATACCTACGACAACCGCTATTCGGTCAGTTTAAATGCCCGTACAGACGGATCAAATCGTTTTGGTTTGAAAACGAACCAACTTTTCCAACCCTTATGGGCGGTTGGCTTGAACTATCAAATGAAAGAAGAGTCCTTTTTAAAGGATAAAGACTGGTTGAGTTATCTGACCCTGAAAGGATCTTACGGAAGCCAGGGGAACGTGGCTGCACAGGCTTATTCTGATTTGGTAGCCACCATAGGTAAACTGGACCTGATCAATAAGGAAGGTTACCTGACGATTTCTGCACCAAAGAACCCTAACCTGAAATGGGAGATGAACTATACCACGAACCTGGCACTGGAATTTGGCTTCTGGAAAAGAAGGCTTACAGGCTCCATAGAGTATTACAATAAAAAGGCAGCAGATTTACTGGGCAGTAAAGAAGTCTCGCAGGTCACAGGTTTCAGCACAGTTCAGGTAAACTGGGCATCAATGAGGAACCGTGGTGTAGAGTTTTCATTGAGTTCGATCAATATTGACTCCAAGGATTTCCGCTGGTCTACGAATGTAAATTTCGGCTATAATAAAAACGAAGTTCTGGAAGTGTATTCTTCGCCGACAGTGGGTACGTTAACCAATGCCCAGCGCTCCAATTATTCTGTCGCCGCGATGGTCGGAAAACCCATCAACGGCCTATGGTCCTATCGTTATGCCGGATTGACGAAAAATGGGCAGGCATCATTTTATACAGAAAAGGAGGGGCAAAAAGTTCTTCAGGGAATGCGGAATATCAATGGTCTGGAATATTCGGGCACAACAATGCCTGTTGTGCAGGGTGGTTTTACCAATACGTTTTCTTATAAGAAACTGAGCCTTTCGGCTTTATTGATCGGCAGTTTTGGAAATGTCATCCGTCTGAGGAATTTATCGCAAGGTTATGCCTTGTCCTTCCCTGATGCGACACAGAACATGTCCAGGGATTGGGTGTACAGATGGCGCCAGCCGGGTGATGAGCTCAATACCGATATCCCTGTATTGGAGAAAGAGCAATATGGACAGGATGTTGCCGGAAGCTCCCCGACAAACGGAACTATGTATGACAACAGCAATCTGAGAACGGTTAAAGGAGATTTTGTGCGTCTTCAAAATCTATCCCTGAGTTACGATCTCTTCAGCCCGCGTTTGAGGTCAAATGGCATTCAAAACATCCGCTTCATGTTACAGGGCAATAACCTGGTGACCTGGAAGAACAGCAAACTGAACGGACAGGATCCGGAATCAACAGGCTCCGTGATGCGCTATACCCAGACCAATTCGGCCAATGTTTCCTTTGGGAATACCTTTTTGCCGGTGCCCAGAACCTATTCACTATCCATTACTGTTCAGTTTTAATTCTTAGAGCGATGAAGAAATTAATTTATATCCCTTTGCTGGCCGCCCTGCTGATCACCTTAAACGGCTGTAAAAAATTGTTAGACATTAAACCGGTGAACAGTATGACGCCGGTGACCATCAACGATTATGAATCTGTATTGCTGGGCGGTTATCCCCGGAGCGACTTCTTTTTCAATACAGAGCTGATGACCGATAATACCTATGCGAATCTAAATTCCGGGCAAACGCCAGACCGGACTTTCGAGCCCTGGTTTGTCTGGGCTTCCAGTATGTTGCTGGATGGCGTTCAACAGGATCCTTATTGGGGAAATTTATATAAATCCATTTTTTACGCCAATACTGTTCTTGATAACTTTGAGAAGCGGAGTGTGGGGCCTGAGGAAAAAGATTTGTTCGAGAAGGTGAAAGGAGAGGCTTATGCCTTACGGGCCTTCAGTTATTTTTACCTGGTGAACTTTTACGCTGAGCCCTATGGGGCCGAACATTTGCAGGCGCCCGGGGTACCTATGCCTCTGACGGCGATAGACATCAATGCGACAACAGGAAATAATGTAAGAGAACCGCTGGATAAGGTATGGAAGCAAATCCTTAGCGATTTGAATACCGCTTCTTCCCTTCTCGCAGGAAAACAAAACAGCAGCCGTTTCCGTTTCAATTACAATACCGTACAATTGTTGAAGGCCAGGGTCGCACTTTTTATGGGCGACAATCAAACGGCAGCGGAAGCGGCAAGCTCGGTGATGAGCGCAAGCAAACTTACGGATCTGAACAGTTTACAAGCTTATCTGGATGATAAAGGAAATACCTATGCCTTTAGCGGAAACTTTGGATTCATAGACACGGATTACAATAAGGAAATTCTCTTTTTTATGGGAGGGAAAGCCAATTTTAATTTGTTCTATTATTCCAGGGCGGTATTTAAACCCACAACAGAGCTGCTGGACCTGACCAAACGTTATGGTCACTTAACAGATTACCGGCAGTTTATTTTTGAGTCTTTTGCCATTCCGAATACTTCTGAAGGGGTTATGACCGGACCAACCATGTACAATATGTACGCCAAGCAGGAAAAGGATTCCTATTATATCGGCTTAAAAGCCAGTGAAGCCTATGTGATCCGTGCTGAGGCATATGTGCGTATGGGGAAAAACAGCGAAGCCGTTATAGATCTGAATACCTTGCTTAAATCCAGAATTAAGAATACCCAGTTTGTACCGCTGAAAACAGCTGATTTTACAAATGAATCCCTGTTGAAGCGTGTGCTGGAAGAACGGCGTATCGAAACTGCTTTTGATGCAGGCCTGCGGTGGCTGGACCTGCGCAGGCTAGGGAAACCGGAAATCGTGCACAGTTACAAAAATGGTGTTTTGTATACTTTGAAGAAAAATGATCCGAGGTATTTAATGCAGATCCCCCCGTCGGAGTACAACAACAGTCCGGGGATGCCCCTTAATCCAAGATAGTGTACTATAATAGAATTTAAGACGATGAACCCGAAAGGCTTCCTCTGAAAAAAACAAAAAATTAGAAATATGAAATTCAAAAATATATGTTTCTTCCTCCTGGGTATCGCCCTGATTGTGGCGGCTTGTAAAAAGGAGGAAAATCCGGTGGCTTCTGCAGACCTTGGTATCCCTCAGTTATTCGCTCCGGCGGCAGATGCCGATCCCAAGGTAAAAAAGCTGTATACAGATTATGGGGTATGGGTACGGATGGATTTTAAAGACTGGAAAGAAGTTACGAATGCTATTCTGGGAAACGATGTGAATAACCGTTATGGGGCAACAAAGATTGAAGACGGGCAGCGGCAGAATGCCATTACTTATGCAGAAAGTCTGCTGTCTAATGTTTCAAAACAGTACTCCAAATCCTTTTTTCCGCTGGAACTTTTTTTTGTAAAGACTTACAACGGCTCCTGGTGGGCCGCCGACCTGCAGGTGATTGGCAGGAGCAGACTGGTGTTTTGCTGGCCCAATCAAATGATCAATGCTCAGCCGGTTACCGATCCTGCGAACCATTATTACCGGGATTCTGTGCTGACCAGGGCAGTCTGGTCCAATATAGGCGGTATGATTACCGCCCGTATGACTAAACCCGTAGAGGGTTTTGAGCTTGCCGGGAGAGCCTATGATAATGGCCAGGCGGTTGATAAGATCCAGGAAGATTATTATAACGATTATGACCTTGAAAAGCGGGATGCAGCTTTGGACGAACTGGCCAGGACCGGAGGCTTTATTACTGGTCACGGTTCCAGGTCATTTGATTCTGATTTCCCTCAGTGGCTAAATTTAATTGTTACCGAATCTTATGAAAACATCCGGAAAAAATATCTGGATAATAATGAAAGGCGGACCAATAAATATAATATCCTGATTAAATTCTTCAACAGCTATGGATGGGATATCCAGGCCGCGGGAAACCGTTACAGACAAAAACTGGATGAATTCAATAAGTAATTTCTAACAATCACATAAATTAAACTCAACATGAACAAACTCGTTCTAACTTTACTCCTGACGGTGCCGGTGGTGGCATTTGCACAAGATCAAGCTTTTACCGTTAAAGGTAAAGTAGCCAGGACCCAACCAACAGCAATGGCTTATCTGAGCTACAGAACAGCGGGGAAATCTGTCAAAGACTCCGTATTAATCAAAAATGGCAGTTTTGCTTTTAGCGGTATGGTGCCAGGACCAACGGCAGCACAACTTTTCCTGAGCCATCCTGGCGCAGATAAAAAAGGGGCAGATATGCTGGCCATTTACCTGGATAAAGGGGCTGTTCAGGTGACCGCTAAAGATTCTGTAAAATATGGTGTGGTGACCGGTTCTGCAATCAACGCAGAATTTCAAAAATACAGT
Organism: Pedobacter sp. ASV19; assembly: GCF_016429005.1. Classification (GTDB taxonomy): domain Bacteria; phylum Bacteroidota; class Bacteroidia; order Sphingobacteriales; family Sphingobacteriaceae; genus Pedobacter. The sequence continues at coordinate 23,338 of NZ_JAELTV010000007.1, read as the reverse complement.
CAAGTGATTGCCGGTCCGGAGAAGGTACTTAAAAAGTTAAGTGCAGACTGGGCTGCTTCAAGCAATGAACAGAAAGAGGACAAAGATTTCAGACAGGGCTTTTCTGACCGGTACAAAGTGGCATCGGCCGAAAAGATGCGTCTGCAGGAAAGCTATCTGGCCAGCCATCCGGATTCTTATTTCAGCATGATGGCCTTAAGGGAAACGACAGAGAATGAAGAAGATCCGGCTAAAATAGAACAGTCTTTTAACAAACTGTCGGCAAACCTGAAGTCTGGTGCTGCCGGTCAGGCATTGGCCAAGACCATTGCAAATCTGAAAGCGACCCAGATCGGGGCAGTTGCGCCAGATTTTACACAGAATGACGTGAATGATAAACCGGTAAAACTTTCTGATTTCAGAGGAAAATATGTACTGTTGGATTTCTGGGCATCGTGGTGCGGCCCATGCCGCGGTGAGAACCCGAATGTGGTAAAGGCTTATCAGACTTATAGAGATAAAAACTTTACGGTACTGGGTGTCTCGCTTGACATGCCGGGAAAGAAGGATAACTGGTTAAATGCCATCAAAACAGACGGCTTGGAATGGACCCAGGTTTCCGACCTGCAGGGTTGGAACAATGCGGCTTCTAAAATGTATGGGGTTAAGGGTATTCCCCAAAACTATCTGATTGGTCCTGACGGAAAGATCGTAGGAAAAAATTTAAGGGGAGAGGAACTTCAGGCCAGATTAAAGGATGTTTTGTCTAAATAGATAAAATCTGTAAGCATGAAATTCGGGGGGATGTTGAAAAGCATCCCCCTTTTTTATTACATTCGCTGCATGTCGTCACATCACATTGTAAAGGAAAAACAAGAGCCAGCTTTGTATATTCATCAGTTGGGAGATTTTGATACCGAGTATCTTGGACAGTTGCTGGAATGGAGCCCGACACTGATCGTTAATGCCGGAGAATATGAGAAGATCATCAGTTTGGGCCTGAAAGTAGACCTGGTCCTGAACGGGGTTGACAGCACTTTTTCCCAGGAACATACCCGGACCATTATGGGGCCGGGCGATGATTTTAATACGGCCCTGAACTATCTGATCTCTGAAAAGTATCCTGCAGTGAACATCATTGCCGCGGAGAATAAGCTAAAGGATTTGCTGTATTATGTACCACTGATCAATATTGTCCTGTTTACCCCGACCCAAAAAGCCTACGCCATTAAGAGTGGCTTTAAAGTTTGGAAGCCGGCTGGAAGTATCTTTTTGATCGAAGTGCTGTCTTATTTTGAAACCACTAATTTAAAGCAAAATGAAGATGAAACCTTTCAGGTGCTGCACGATGGATTTGTCGAATTTATTTTCGATACCGAATACTTAATCATCAGTGAAAAATTATGATCCTTTTAAGAAAAGCTAAAGAACAGGATATTCCCCTGATCCGGGAAATTGCAGCAATTACCTGGGGCCCTACCTATGTACCTATCATCGGTCAGGAACAGGTAGATTATATGCTGGAAAAAATGTATAATGATGGCGTGCTGCTGGAGCAGATGATGCAGGGACATGTCTTCCTGATTGCAGAGATTGGGAAAAAAGATATGGGTTTTGCAGGTTATTCCATTACAGACCATGACAATAAAGTCTATAAATTACACAAATTGTATGTACTTCCCGAAGCACATGGTAAAGGCGTAGGTAAATTCTTAATCAATGAAATTGTAAATGCCATCCGGGAAGCCGGTGGAAAAAAACTGCAACTGAATGTGAACCGTGAAAATAAAGCAAAGGATTTTTACGAGCGGGCAGGTTTCCAAATTAAAGAAACCGTTGACCTGGATATTGGCAACGGTTTCTTCATGAACGATTATGTGATGGAAATGGATATTTCCTGAGCCTTTATTGTTGTAATTTAGGGATTCGGGTAGGTGTATCCGTTCCCTTTACAATAGACATAGCGCTTTTTGCAATCGCCTTGATGGTCATCAGGATGTTCTCTGTATCCAGGCTTGAATACTCATCTTTTACGGTATGGTAAAGTTTATCGGTATCAATCTGATCTGTACTGATGGTATGCGCCGGAACGCCTAAAGCCGCCAGTGTGGCATTATCACTTCTGTAGAACAGATTTTGCTGCGGATAGGGATCCGGGTGAAACGTAAAGGGTGATCCTGCCAGGTTTTTCTGAAGGATCTTTCCAAAATCAGATTTGTCGAAACCAGTAATGAAGGCTGAGTTCTTACCAAATTTACTTTCCTTTCCAATCATCTCAATATTGAACATGGCCACCACTTCGTCCGGGTTCAATTGCTGTGAAAAATAACGTGCACCAAAACCACCAATTTCTTCTGCGGTAAAAGCCACAAAGATCAATGTGCGCTCATTGTTGTGTAGCTTTTTATAGTATTTGGCCAGGGCAATCATTGCTGTAGTGCCCGAGGCATCATCATCAGCACCATTTGCAATGCTGTCCTGATCTACTGCGGGTAATATACCCAGATGATCATAATGTCCTGAAAAGATCACCAGTTCTTTGGCTTTTGATTTTCCAGGGATCATGCCAGCAACATTAAACAGGGGCATTTTGCTGATGCTGTTTTTTAATTTCACCTTAAAGTTATTCGCCACAGTATCCTGATCGAGGATAAATACCAGGGCGGAGCTGCTTTCTTTGAGGTCTTTTTCATCCAGGACACTTCCTGATTCCAGGTAGGCTTTAATCCGTTTAAAAACATCTACGAATTTTACATCAACCAGGACCAGCTGTTTCTTTTTATTTCTGATGATGGCACGGTACTGCTCCATGAAAGGTTTTTCCGGATCCATTTTGATCCAGCCATCGCTATTGGTGTTGTCAAACTGCAGCACCTCTGCATGATTTCCCACCACCAGTACTTTTTCCGGTTCGATGGTTTTTCCATCAACAGAAACTTCGGTTAAAGAAGGTTTAAGCTGGTATTTGTAAAAGGTCTGTCTGTACCCATCTGCTCCTTTTAGTGGCTGCAGACCGATCTTTTTAAATTCTCCTTCAATGAAACTAGCGGCTTTATCGATGCCTGGGGTAAAAGTGCCCCTGCCCTGCATATCATCGCTGCTGAGGGTCTTAATCAATCCATCTACATAATCTTTGGTAATGATCTTATCTATATTCTGAGCAGCGGCAGAGCCGGTGATGCAGAAGGCAATAAAGAAATACAGTAGTCGTTTCATCATAGCATTTTATTCTTGTGTTCTTATCTGTTGTTTACGTCGCTCAATTTCGGTAGAAATTCTGGTTTCCTGTACCTGATCGGTTACTTCTGTTTCAAATTCCTTGTCTTTATCTGAACCGTGCATTTGTACTTCCTCCAGGTTGGCTATGGCATAATCGTAAGATCCACGTGTGCTCATCATTTTTACAAATACCGGTAAACATTCAAAGAAAATGAAAAGTAATCCGATAAAAGTAACAGCAAGAGAGGTATTGAGGTCTCTGGTGCCATTTGGGTTAAAGCTGAGCTGGCCGAGGGCCCAGTTCCTGTCTGCAAAACCAGCTATGCTGGTCAGACTGTCGAGTTCTTTGCTGGTATACAATTTCTCAGTCATCAGGCCATCAAACTGCTTCCGGTCATCTACAAAACGCTCCAGCTTCCGTACATCTGCACTTAAGGTATCCAGATTCTGCTCTCTCTGCTTCAGTTCGGCCTCTTTACGTTTGGCATAAGGCCCATAGCCCATTACACCCGAGGTTTCAGTGGTCTTGTTTCCAAAGATTTCAAAATTAAGTTTCTGGCGGTCGGCTTTGATACCGCTTTCCAGAGAGTCCCTTTGTGCTTTGGCTTCCTTGAGTTTACCGAGTTCAATCTTATATTTTTTATCGAAGGAACCGTTAAGGGTATCGATTTTGGAACGCTGGTTGTTCATATAGCTTACCTTAAGGCGCTCTTTAATTTCTTTATCGAAGATTTTTAGTTCCAATGGACGGGAAATCACCATCCCGATCATAATCGCCAGCAAGACTCTTGGTGTGGCTTGCAGGATCTGTTTGGTGGAGGAGGCATTCTTGTCAATGGAAGAAACGATATACCTGTCCATATTAAAGATAGCCAGCCCCCAGAGGAGACCAAAAAACAGGGCAAACAATACCGCTGCGGTATCACCCTTGAATACAAAATACATGGCATAGCCACCAGACAGTGCCGCAAACAGACCTGTGAAAAAAATAGTGGCGCCTATGCCGATATATTTGTTGTGTTCTGTAGGGTGTTTCTCCAGGGTACCAATATGTACGCCGGAGCAAAACCAGAAGAAACGGCTGATCGAATTCATGTTGAGGTCAAAATTAGTAAAGACTTACTATTAAACGCTTGCCACACAGAGTTGTTACAGCACAATTTCTAAAATATTTTGAAATTGTCACATTTTCCGGAGGGCGGATCTCATTTATTTTAAATGATTATCTTTGAGAAAAATTGAATACAATGAAGGAAGTTACTGTACAAGAACTTAAACAGAAAATAGACAATAAAGAAGATTTTCAACTGATCGATGTCAGAGAGACTTTTGAATATGAAACCTCTAACCTGAACGGAGAAAATATTCCTCTTGGCGGATTGCTGATCGAAGTCGACAGAGTGGCTACAGATAAGCCTGTAATTATCCAATGCAGAAGCGGTAAAAGAAGTGCTGCTGCGGTTATGCAGTTGGAGCAATTACATGGTTTTACCAATCTGTACAACCTAAAAGGCGGTATTCTAGCCTGGCAGGAAGCTTTTGATCCGAATATGCCAGTATACTAGTATGAAGAAGAAAATTGCGTTAAATGTCTTCTATACTATAGGGATCATTGTGTCTGTACTGGGAATAAAATGGGGTTTTCAGAACCATAATTACCCGGCGGGCGGATTGTTCATTGCCACAACGATATTTTTTTTCTATTTGAAGATCAAACTGACCAAAGAGTTTCGTCAGGAGATTAAGAATCGAACAAATCAACCTTAATTCCTTCCAGGCCCAGGCCTGGAAGATCCTTTAACTGATATTTCCCTCCCTGGAATTCCGGGGTTGTAAAAGGATTGTTCTTGGTGAGCCAGGGCCCATCCAGATCTGCCCAGTCGCATAAGGGTGCCAGGGCAGCAGCAGCAAGAGAGGCGCAGGAAGTCTCACTCATACAGCCGATCAGAATTTTCATCCCGTAACTTCTGGCTTTGAGGATCATTTGATGAGCCTCATACATTCCCCCACTTTTCATCAACTTGATATTGATGCCGTGGTAAGCTCCTTTAATCTGCTCCAGGTCGGTTAGACGTTGTACCGCTTCATCGGCCAGGATCGGTATCGGGCTTCTGCCGGTCAGCCAGGCATTGCCTTCTGTGTCCGCTTTATTCATGGGCTGTTCAATAAGCACAACACCCTGGTCATGGAGCCAGTAGATCATATCTATGGCTTTCTTGCGGTTGTCCCAGCCCTGATTGGCATCCACATACAAAGGCAGGTTGGTCAGGCTTCTGACTGTACTGATTAATTCTTTGTCATTGTCGCGGCCCAGTTTAACCTTAAGCACCTTAAATCCTGTGGCATCAGCTACCTTTTCCCGGATCACTTCAGGGCTGTCAATGCCGATGGTATAAGAAGTGACTGGCATTTTCAGCGGATCTGCCCCGTAAATCTGGTAGCAGGGTTTTTGTTGTAATTTTCCGTTCAGGTCGTTCAGAGCAATGTCTATCGCGGCTTTTATGGCGGGGTGCCCCGCTGCAAGGCTATCCAGGTAAGCGATGATCTCTGGAAAGTTAAAGGGGTAACTAAAGAGTTTCCAGTCTACTTTGGCCAGAAATGCCGTCGCCGACTCGTAGCTCTCCCCCATATAAGGGACCATAGAAGCCTCTCCATAACCTTCTGCGTGTTCATATCTGAGCCTGAGCAGCAGCAGCGGGGTGCTGGTCCTCGAAAATTTAGCAATGGCAAAGGGATGTTTAAGGTCAAGATGATAGGAGATGTAAGAGGCCTGCATAGGTTTTTTTAGTCGTTTGGTAATATCAGGGTTAAAAAATGAGCCGTTTAACGAATGTAAAAATAATATGCCTAATATTGCGCTTTCTTATGAACAGTTCAGTATACCAGCCCTTTAAAAACTTTGATTTTAAGTATAAAAACTGCTTTTTAAGCGGTGATACTTTTAATTCGCCTATACAAGAAGTAAATATTTTGCCGGCCTGGCTTTTAGAGGTCGCCAATTACACCGGAGAGGAGCAGATCAAACTGCTTGATGAAAGTGTGCGGTCTTATAATGCCTTAAAGGTGCCATGCAATACAGAAGTACTGGAGCATTTTATACAGCCCCTGGAAGAGAAGGTGGCTGCTGCTTTTGCTGAAGGTTATCAGGGCGTATCCCAACTGGAAGAAAGGGAACTTTTCCAGTGGATTGGCAAGTTTATGTATGGGCTGATCTATATCGAAATGAATGCGGCCATCCGTTTGCAACAACTGAGTGGCGATGGATTGAACATGTCACAGGGGCTGATGCATAAATTTGGCAATTTGAACACCATGATCCAGAGCATTTACCTGGATGTGGTTTTTGAAGATTTTACCCCATGGTCTATCGTGGTGGTACCACTGGAACAAGCAGATCATTATTTTAGCTTCCGCGATGAGATCAATACCCTCACTTTTTCTTTGAAACTGAAGGATTTTGGTATCATTGCCTGTTTGCAGGACAATGGAACCAATAAGAAATTTCACCAGGAAATCCTGGATTCTATCGCTGGTAAAGCTTTATCAGAGCAGCAATACGAAGAGCTTTGCGCACGTTTCTTTTATTCGGCCTATCTGTTCAACCGCTTGCCGGAATATGGGGTGATGCCAGTGGAGGGCACCATCTATATTGATGCCATGCCTTTGAAAGGCACCTTGAATAAGCCGCTTTTCGACGTTTGGCAGCACAAGACTTATGGCCAGGTGCTGGAAAACTTCTGGAAGCCATGGAACCTGACCCTATTTGAGATCATTAAAGATCCCACTGCTCCGGTAAGCTATTTCCACCCGCCATTTTTACCTGAAGTTTAACGAAAAGCGGAGCCAGCACCGGTTAAGGCCGCAATGAAATGCGGGATAATAGCCGGTTCCAGAATAATGGTTACAATAACCCCCGTAATGGCACCGAACAAGTGGGCGTCGTGGTTAATATTGTCCCTTGAATTTCTGGACATGTACCAGCAATAGATCAGGTAAAGGATGCCGAATAAAAATGCCCAGATTGGAATGGGTAAGGGGAAGATCATCAGGGTATCCAGAGGGTAATAAAGGATATAGCTGAACAGGACTGCGCTGATGGCACCCGAAGCCCCAAGACTGTTGTACCAGAAATCATCTTTGTGTTTAATGACAGAAGGAAGGTCGCTGAGCACCAGGCCAAGGAAATACACCAATCCAAATTGCCAGTGACCAATTGTGGCTTCCAGCTTAAAGGCAAAGAAGAAAAAGGTAAACATGTTAAAGATCAGGTGCATCCAGTTGGAGTGGATCAGCCCGCTGGTGATCAAAGTATAAACCTTGTTTCTCCGGTATACGCTGTAGGGATGAAGCATGAATTTACCAAAGAGAATATGATCGTTAAATGCGTAGATGCTGGTCACCAGGGTGAACACAAAAATAATGGAGGCAACCGGTGTATGGTTTAAATATTCTATCATGTTATTTTAAGCTAATGGAAATATCGTTTTGTAGTCTTGCAATAGGGTATCGCAAATGTGTTTTTTCGTAATAATCAGAATTTTTATAGACAAATTCAAGCAGGGCATCCCCTTTTGCTGTGGGATCAGGATATTTAAGCTTTTCTTTTTCCAGTTTGGCCTTTAGTTCCGGGTCCTTTTCCAGAAGTTCTGCTGCAGTATCCTCAAAAACATAGGCCGAATAATGCTCTTTCTGCCCAAGTACGGAATCAAAGAAATTCCAGTTGAAAAAGGAGTCTGTAGCCTGCGGTTCCAGGGTTTCAACAATATAGCGGTTCTGGGGCTGATTTACGTAAACGATATAGTCGCCTTTGTAAAAGGCCAGCTGTTGTTGCCGGGTATCCAGTTGTACATTAGAATGCAGGTAATGGCCTTCAAAAGGATGGCTAACGGTTTTGAAGTCGGCAATATAATAAGATTCAACAGGCAGAATGGCGTCCTCCCGAAGCTCTTTTATGACCACATTGTTTAGTTTAAGGAGCTCAATCACTTTGGTCCAGGCTTTGGGGATGATATAAGCCAGGGGTTTTTGAACCGTCACATCGGGCAGGAAATGGTTCCATTCTTTGATGTTGCGGGTGTAAGGTTTATTGCGGTCATAATAAAGCCTTGGTGCTCCGCTCACCTGACTGGGTTTATAGGCAGCTTCGTATCCTTTAAAAGGTAACTCCTCATATTTTTCTTTATCCAGTTTCCAGGTCAGGGTAAATTCTTTTTGCGTGGCAACATCGAGATCGGCTTTCTTTTTATTATCTCCAATTTGCTGAGCATCTTTTATCACCAGGTCTATATAAATTTCCAGAAGTTTATAGGTCGATTCTACCCGTTTGTCGTAACTCTTGAGCATGTGCGTCTCCGGCATAAAGCCAATGGTATTGTGCAGTGTGGTATAACCGGTAGAAAAGCGTGGTGTTTCCAGGAAGCCTTCAATGCCAGCGTCGGGAGTTTCTTCTACTGAATTTACATAGGGTATAAGTTCAAATCCCTTTTGTGCCATTTGCGTATACAATGCAGGGAGCATGCTGCCGGTAAGATAGGCAGAAAGTATAGAGTTCAGCTTATCCTTTTGTGTCGGGATCAGCGTCATGGTATACTGGTAGTCTGCACCATTGCTGGTATGTGTGTCGACAAAGATTTCCGGTTGCCAGAGGTTAAAGATCTGCTGGAAGGCGGCAGAATTTTTGGAGTCGGTTTTAATGAAGTCCCGGTTCAGGTCATAGTTCCTGCTGTTGCCCCTGAAACCATAGGCTAAGGGTCCGTTTTGATTGGCTCTGGAAGTGCCTGTTCGGTTATAGCTTCCGTCTATATTGTATAAAGGAATTATACAGATTACTGTATTTTCCGGGATTCTGTCGTTTTTAAGCAGGTCTCTGGCCAGCATCATACAGGCATCGACTCCTTCGGGTTCTCCAGGATGGATGCCGTTGTTGATCAGAAAAATCCTTTTGTTGTTCTTCCGGATCTGAGCTGGATCGAAGACTTTGTCTCTCGATAAAACCAGCAGATGAAGAGGCTTTCCAAAATCTGTTGTACCGTAAGTAAACAGTTTGGCCTGGGGGTAAGCCCGGGCCAGTTTTTCATAATGTTCAATAACCTGTGGATAGGTGGCTGTTTCTTGCTTGTTGCTAAGTTCGAAAGGCGTTTGCTGAGCGGAAGCTTTCATCATACAGAGTAAAATAACAGATAAGATCAGGACTCTCATTTAATATTGGCGAAAAGTTTTTTTGGACAGCCCGATGGGGCCAAGGTTATACCGGATCCCAATGCTAAAATAGGTGTATATGTCTGGCCTCCCATTGACCAGGCGGACAGTCGAATCGTCATAGCCGTCGAGGCCTTCTCCGAGGGTAATATTTGCCTGATAGTTGAAATTTAATACGTAGCGGTAGGCTCCGTTTTGGTCGGCCAGGTAGAAATTGATCCCCAGGTTTAATGGAACCGTTATTTCCTTACTTTGGTTCTCGCCTGGAAATACATAAGAATTGGCATCTGTAGTCCCATCCTCGTAAGGTTTGATCCTGACATTGCTTACTTTATTCTGGATCAGACCCAGTCCGGCACCGGCATATAGTCCTTTTATAGCGCTCAGAAATCTACTGTGATCATAGTCTGTCAGTGCGCCGAGATAGAGTTTTCCATTGGCGGTAACAGATTTGTAGGTGTTGATGAACTGGCGGTGATTGGGGTCGGTTTGCTTGTCGCCTCCATTGATCTGCCCAGCCTGAGCCTCTAACCCCAGACTGATAAATGGCGTAAACAGATAATCTGCGGTGATATAGCCTGCCAGTCCGAAATCATGTTTTCTCAGATCGGCAAAAGACTGGGTAATTCCAGCTCCGCCTCCAACGCTGATCTTGTAAAAATTGGATTGTGCAAATACACTTAGGGAGAGCGAAAGGAATATAACCGTAAATATTGTTTTCAAGGGATGCCTTTTAAGTTAGTGTAATCTTTCTTTACCTTTGGAGCCTGTTTATATCTAATAAGCTTAAACAGACTTTATTCTTTAAAATTATGCTAAAATATCAAAATAAAACAGAATCACTGGCAGAACGCTTTAAGAAGTATGTGCAAATAGATACGCAGTCTGATCCTCAGTCAACCACCACGCCCTCAACGGAAAAACAGAAAAACCTGGGCCGTGTATTGGTAGAGGAGTTACTGGCTGCGGGCATTGAAGATGCGCACCTGGATGAGCATGGTTATGTATATGCTACAATTCCTTCCAATACCGACAAAAAGGTGCCTGTAATCTGTTTTTGCTCACATATGGATACTTCACCGGATTGCAGCGGATTAAATGTAAAACCGATCATCCACCGCAATTATCAGGGGCAGGATTTGATTTTGCCGGATGATGAGACCATTATTCTGAAGTTGAAGGAGCACAAGGACCTGAAGAACCAGATTGGAAATGATATTATTACAGCCAGTGGTACAACACTGCTTGGCGCAGACAATAAAGCTGGTGTAGCGGAAATCATGGAAGCTGCGGCTTTCCTGGTGGCTAACCCGGATATTAAACATGGAACCATTAAGATCCTGTTTACACCCGATGAAGAGATTGGACGTGGTGTAGACAAGGTTGATTTGAAAAAGCTGGGTGCAGATTTTGCTTATACCATCGATGGAGAAACTCTGGGTTCTATAGAAGACGAAACCTTTTCTGCAGATGGGGCCGTATTAACCGTTAACGGGGTGAGTTCTCATCCGGGTTTTGCTAAAGGTAAGATGGAAAGTGCCATCAAGATCCTATGTGCGATTATTGATGCTTTACCTAAAGACCGTTTAACGCCGGAAGCCACCAGCAATAAAGAGGGCTTTATTCATCCGGGAACCATTCATGGAAATGTGGAACAAGCTCAGGCCAGTTTTATCCTTCGCGATTTTGACGATGCCCTGCTTGCGCAACATGGGGAAACGCTAAGGTCGGTAGCAGAGGATGTGCTTAAATCTTATCCAAATTCTACTTTTGATTTAACAATCAAAGCGCAATACCGCAATATGAAAAGTGTATTGGATCAGTATCCTCAGGTCATTGAATACGGAACACTGGCTATTGAAAGAGCAGGGGTTGAACCGAAGAAACAAAGCATCAGGGGAGGGACAGATGGCTCCCGCTTATCACTGATGGGCCTACCTTGTCCTAATATTTTTGCAGGCGAACATGCTTTTCACGGTAAACAGGAATGGGTTTCTGTACAGGATATGGAAAAAGCTGTGCAAACGATCATTAATATTGCTGCGATCTGGGAAGAACGCGCATAAGCACCTATCCTAAAAAGATGTAGAGGGTGATCCTGAATCAGGGTCACCCTTTTTTATGTTGCTTCACAGCTACCTGGTGGTTAGCCGGAGCTGGGCAAGGTACTGGTCATACTCATCTTCCAGTACAATTTCGCACTGCCATCCAGCTTCTTTGGCCAGCTTCAGCAGCATCGCCTGATCCACATACAGCCAGTTGAACCAGTTGCCTTTTTGTTGTTTGTATTCGTATTGGTAGGCTACTTCTCCATAATATTTGTTCTGCGGAAAGTCTATGTCCTGGTAGAGATAGGCAATATCAGAACTGTCAAACAGCAATTGTCCGTCTTTTTTCAGCAGGGATTTGGACCATTGCAGGAAATCCTGTAAACCGGCAATACTTCCGGTTAACCCAATTCCGTTCATGAGCAGGAGCAAGGTGTCAAATTGCTGCCCTTTCAGGGAGAAGAGGTCTTGTTGCAGTACCTGTTTCACACCCCGTTGTGTCATAATCGCGGTTGCCTTTTCTGATATATCGAGTGCAGTAACCTCTATCTTTTGCTGCTGGAGCCATAGCGCATGGCTGCCGGCCCCAGCACCTGCATCGAGTACGGTACCCCTGCACAGTTCCAAAGCTTTTAACTCTATTTCGGGCATATCTTCAGGTCCCCGGAAAAATACGTCTACCGGCATTTCTTCCGGGGCATCATAAGAATTGTTGAGCCATAGGGTCTCCGTTGTTCCTTTTATAAACTGATCTTGCAGTGCTTCTCCAAAAATGTCCATTGGGCAAAGATACTAATGATCTATAAAATCGGGGCGGATCAGATTTCGATCTCCTGATGCAGTTGCGGGATCAGGACCTGTTTAAATCCATGGTCGTTGAGCCGCTGCGCAAAGTGCTGCTGTACCGGGTATTCCCCATGTACAAGAAACAGTTGTTTAACTTTGGCTGGGTCCTGGCCGCCCAGGAAGTGGAGTAAATCTTCATAATCTCCGTGCGCACTCATGGAACGGATGGATCTGACTTCGGCGACTACCTGGTATTGTTCCCGGAAGATATAGACCACTTTGTTTCCGGCCAGTAATTTTCCGCCTAAAGAGTTCGGCTCGCAATAACCGACCATTAGAATGGTGTTTTTCTGGTTGTCGATGTTGTTGCGGATATGGTGTCTTACCCTTCCGCCTTCTGCCATTCCGGAGGCAGATATGATGACGCATGGGCGGGGATCATTGTTCAGGGCTTTGGATTCTTCTACGGTTTCAATAAAGCGGAGTCCTTTAAAACTGAATACGTCGTGGTCCACTTTCATAACCTCTTTAACACCATTGTTGTATACCTCAGGGTGGTCTTTGAGTACTTGTGTGGCCTTTTCCGACAGTGGGCTGTCTACGTAATAGGCTACATCGGGCAGCTTATGCTTGAGTTCAAGACTGTTGAGCGCGTATAGCAATTCCTGTGTCCGGCCTACGCTGAAGGCAGGAATGATCACCTTGCCTTTTTTGATGTTGCAGGTTTGATTGATGATCTCATAGAGCATATTTTCTATGGGCTCGAGGTCTTTGTGCAGGGAGTCTCCGTAGGTGGATTCCATAACGATATAGTCTGCCTGTGCAAAATTCTGAGGGCTTTTCAACAGCAGGTCGCCATAACGTCCCACGTCTCCGCTGAAAGTGAGTTTGGTGGTTTTTCCTTCGTCCTGCAGGGTAAGGTGTACGGCGGCGCTTCCAAGAATGTGGCCGGCATCTGTTAACCTCAGGCTGATTTGAGAGTTGATCTCGAAGTCCGTGTCATAGTCTACTACTTTAAATTGTCCGAGTGCTTTGACAACGTCGTCTTCGGTGTACAGGGGTTCTTCTATGGGCTGACCTTCTTTTCTCTTGCGGTTCAGGTACTCTGCGTCCTGCATCTGGATTTTTGCCGAATCCATCAACAGGATCCGGGTGAGGTCCATGGTTGCGGGTGTACAGTACACGGGGCCGGTAAAGCCTTCTGCAACGAGCCTGGGGAGTAAACCACAATGGTCTATGTGTGCATGGGAGAGTACCATGTAATTAACTTCTGATGGGGTAAAGCCGAAGTAACCGTTTAAATGGTCGGTTACTTCGCCCATGCCCTGGAACATTCCGCAATCCAATAGGATTTTGGTGTTGTTACTCAAGGTAATAAGATGTTTACTACCTGTTACGACTCTCGCCGCGCCATGAAATGCTATCTTCATTGAGGTGTTCTATGCGCGTACTTTAGAGATAGAATCTTTCACGGAGTCGGCAACATTGGCCAGTTTGTCTTTGGAGGAATCAAGGAGGTCAGCGAACCAATCTGTTACGCTTTCTTTTAAATCGTCTCCTTTGTCGGTAGAAAGGATCAATGCTACTGCGGCGCCTAGTGCAGCTCCTGCCAGCAGGCCTGCAATTATTTTAGTTTCTTTTGTCATAATTTTAAATTCTAATTCGTTCGCTTAAGGTTAAACAAGTAACGCGGTTTTTAGTTTTACAGTCTAAGATAATAATTAGGGAGGTGAATTTCGTGGAAAATTCTGTACAGCTGCTTCAAGACTAACGATATCAGGTCCGCTGAAGGAGCGGAGATCTCTGAGGTCTTTCCGCAGTGTACGAGAATTTTCCTTCGCAAATTGCACAGGAGGGTGGTGACCAGGCATGGTGCAGAAGAGAAGGAAATAGGATGTTAAGCTATATTAGGACTATACAGGTGCATATCTGGTTGGGGTCTCAGTGGGGTCTTGTTGGGATAGAGGGTACCTTACCCCAACAAGACCCCACTGAGATATGCGTCAGATACGATTCAGTCCAATAGACAGTCTGTTTGTTTATCCATGTATATCCTGTCGGGACAAAATAAGGAATTTGATTTTGTGCAGGTTTATTAAAGCGTCAGACAGGTTATGCACCCAGAGAAAAAATGACGGTGTCTGGGAGAATGCCTTTGAGGTTTGCGAGCTTTTTCAGCTCGCCTAAGCTCAGCCAGCATTCGAGCAGATGCCGCCATGTTTTTATTCTTTACCGGAGTTTCTTCGAGTTTTTTGCCTTTTAAATCTTTGCTTTTTGGATGGCAGCACGTAAATAGAAAAAACTGGACAAAAGATTTTGTAATTTCTTTTTATCTAAGCATTTGATAATTAAAAGATTTCTATCTATCTTTGCAGTCCCTAAATTTTAGGGGGCAATAAATAATTATTAACAAATTAAATACAAGCAAGTGAATACGTTAAGTTACAAAACTGTCTCGGCCAATGCAAAAACTGTTAACAAACAGTGGGTTGTTGTTGATGCGGAAGGCGAGATTTTGGGGCGCTTGTCATCGAAGATCGCAATGATCATCCGTGGTAAAAACAAGCCTGAGTACACCCCACACGTAGATTGCGGAGATAACGTTATCGTTATTAATGCAGACAAGGTAAAATTGACCGGAAACAAATTCAGTGAGAAAGAATACATTTCTTACACTGGTTATCCAGGTGGTCAACGTTTCATCTCTCCGAAAGAGTTAATGGCGAAACACCCTACACGTGTTATCGAGAAAGCTGTTCGTGGTATGTTACCTAAAACAAAATTGGGTGCTAAATTGTACACCAACCTTTTTGTTTATGCAGGTTCTGAGCATCCTCACCAGGCACAATCACCAAAAACCATTACACTTTAATTAAAGGAAGAAAGAAATGTCAGTTACTAATACTTCAGGAAGAAGAAAAACTGCTGTTGCACGTATCTATTTAAAAGAAGGCAACGGCACTATTACCGTAAATGGTAAAGATCACAAAGTATATTTCCCAACATTACCTTTACAATATATTGTTAACCAATCTTTAGAAGTTTCTGAAACAGTTGGTCAGTATGATATTACTGTAAACGTAGCGGGTGGAGGTGTTAAAGGCCAGGCAGAGGCTGTTCGTTTAGCTATTGCTAAAGCTATTGTTGAATTAGATGCTGAGAAAAAACCAGCATTACGCGCTAAAGGGTTAATGACCCGTGATATGCGTATGGTTGAGCGTAAGAAACCAGGACGTAAGAAAGCACGTAAGAAATTCCAATTCAGTAAACGTTAATCGTAAGGAGACAACACAATGGCAAGAACAACATATCAAGACTTATTGGATGCAGGTGTACACTTTGGTCACCTTACCCGTAAATGGAACCCAAAAATGGCGCCTTACATTTTCATGGAGCGCAATGGTATCCACATTATAGATTTAAATAAAACTTTAACTAAAACTGAAGAAGCTGCTTCTGCGATTAAACAAATCGTAAAATCAGGTCGTAAGATCTTATTTGTAGCGACTAAGAAACAAGCTAAAGAAATCGTTGCTGAGCAAGCAAAAAAAGTAAACATGCCTTTCGTAACTGAGCGTTGGTTAGGTGGTATGTTAACTAACTTTGCTACCGTTCGTAAGTCTATCAAAAAGATGTCTAACATCGATAAAATGACTAAAGACGGTACTTATTCGATCCTTTCTAAGAAAGAGCGTTTAATGATTCAGCGTGAGCGTATCAAATTGGAAAGCTTATTAGGTGGTATCGCGGATCTTAACCGTTTACCAGCTGCTATCTTTTTAATTGACGTTAAAAAAGAGCATATCGCTGTGAGCGAAGCGTTGAAATTAAACATTCCAACATTTGCAATGGTGGATACGAACTCTGATCCTTCGAACATCGATTTCCCTATCCCGGCGAATGATGATGCAACTAAATCGATCTCTTTAATCACTGATGTAATCATCAAAGCGATTGAAGAAGGTTTAGACGAGCGCAAGCGTGAGAAAGATGATGAAGCTGAAAAAGAAGCTGTAGCTGCTAAAGCTGCTGCTGATGCTCCTGAAACTGCTGCACCTGGCGAGAGAAGAAAAAAAGTGAGTGCTGAGTCTGAAGAAGGAACCAGCGAAGCGTAGATAATATAATTTTGGGTTGTATGTTGTGCGTTGCGGGTTTTACTTACAACAATCAATATACAACCCTTATTTTTTAAATAAAACTTAAAAAGGAAACAAAAATGTCAGTACAAATTACTGCTGCAGATGTAAACAAATTACGCCAACAAACCGGTGCCGGTATGATGGATTGCAAAAAAGCATTAACAGAAGCAAACGGCGATTTTGAAGCAGCCGTTGATTACTTACGTAAAAAAGGTGCTAAGGTAGCAGCCAGCCGTCAGGATCGTGATTCTAACGAAGGTGTTGTTATCGCTAAAGCTACAGCAGACGGTAAACGTGGTGTTGTTGTAGAATTGAACTGCGAAACTGACTTCGTAGCTAAAAATGCTGATTTCGTTGCTTTGGGTAACAAATTTGCTGATTTGGCTATTGAGAAAAACCCAGCTTCTTTAGAGGAATTATTAGCTCTTGAAGTAGATGGTCAGAAAGTTTCAGATATCATTGTGGAGAACACTGGTAAAATCGGTGAGAAAATTGGTATCTCTAAATTCGAAACTGTTACAGGCGAAAAAGTTGTTCCTTATATCCACGGTAACTACCGTTTAGGTGTATTGGTTGCTTTAAACCAAAATGTTGATGGTGTTGAAGAAGCAGGTAAAGATGTAGCGATGCAAATTGCTGCAATGAACCCGGTTGCTTTAGATAAAGCAGACGTAGATTCAACTACTATTGAGCGCGAAACTGAAATTGCTAAAGAGCAAATCCGTGCTGAAGGTAAACCAGAAGAAATGGTTGAAAAAATTGCTGCTGGTAAATTGAACAAATTCTACAAAGACAGTACTTTATTGAACCAGGAATTTGTTAAAGATTCTTCTAAAGATGTTCGTAAATTCTTAAACGATACTTCAAAAGATCTAACTGTTACTTCATTCAAACGTGTACAATTAGGTTCTTAATTTGAATCAGCTATAAAAAAAGAGGGCATCCCCAGTAGGATGCCCTCTTTTTTTATAGCTGATTATTGAAAGGCGGCTTTTCCAGCCTGTTCATCTCCAAGGTAAATCCATATGGCACCTTTGAGGTATTTGTTAACGGCATTTAGCATATCCTGACAGCTCACCTTATTGATGCTGGCAATTTTATTTTCTTCTATTCTATAATCGCCAAATATCTCTGCCTTACCCAGGTCTTCCACGATGGCGCTGGAGCTTTCCTGATGTCTGTAATAGGTTCGTTTATGGTTTTTCTTGATGTCGTCCAGTAAAGATTGGCTGAAGAGATTGGAACGCATGTTTTTATAAACGTTTACTATAGCCTGATAAGCTTTAACGGGTTGGGTGGTGCTCACATACATGGACATATATGGGATTTGCAGTGACTTTATGGTTGCGCCGGGGGAATAAGATAAACTTTGTTTTGTCCGCAATTCATAAAAAAGATGGCTGCTTAAGGCGTTAATCGATAGCATAAAGGGCAGATAATCTGGGTTGTTCATTGGCGGAGCATTCATCACGCAACTTATATAGTTAGTAGCCAGGTCTCTTTGTTCAGTCAGTAGTTTTTCGCCCTCCATTAATTTTTGATCATAGACCGGTAGTGTATAGGGGGCTTCGGGAATTGAAGAAAGGGAAGCCAGAATTTTCTTCTCGAGTTCTTCTTTAGTGATTTTCCCTGCGACCACGAGGAACATTCTGTTTTTGTTTAAAAGGGTCTGGTAATAATAGTCCTTGACTTGTTTAATTCTAAAGTTAGTGACGATCTCTTCCGTTCCGGTTGGATCTGTACTGTAGGGACTATCCTGGAAAATGGCACTCATAGACAATTTCTCTATCCGGCTTTCCGGGTCGGCGTTCTGGCTGTGTATACGGGCAATCGTTTTTTCTTTGGACGATTGAAACTCTGGTTGCTCGAAAGCCGGGTTTACCACTGCATCTGCAAAGAAGTTCCAGCCCTTGTCGAGGTATTTGGAAATGCAGTCCAGGGTTATTGTTCCATAATCTGTTCCCGATGAACCCTGGATTTCAATACCAAATTCATCATTGAGTTCTTTGTAATCTGCAGCGCTATAGTTTTTTGATCCACCGGTAGCCGCTGTAGTGAGTGCCATGTTCTCTATTCCGGCTTGCTCGGGAGCATAATTCATAACACCGCCCCGATAGAACATGCGAATGCTCACAGTTTCCTTTTCGGTGGGTCTGAGAATAACCTTCAGGCCATTTACAGTAAAATCAATGGCTTTATGCTGTGCTTTTAAGGGTAGCAGAAACAAAAGGAAGATGGGCGTTAATATAAAACGTTTCATGAGATTAGTTGCTTGGTTTAAAGAATTGCTGAGGATTAATGGCGGTGATCATGGCTTTATTGAGCATCAGGCCGGCACAGTAGGGTTTCCCTTTGATGTATTTTCTTACATAATCCAGCAGATCTTTTCGGGTTACCTTATTTAGGTTCTCTTCGTAATTGGTATAATAATCAATAGAAGCTGAAGCCCACCAGAAAGAAAGTAAGTGCGCATAATCAGAAGTAACTTCGCTTCGTTTGACTTGTTCTATGGAGAGCAAACGTTTGGCGCGCTCTATCTGGACATCAGAAAGGTAGGTCTCTTCGTCCCAAAGAGAGATTTGTTTTAAAACTTCTTCATAACAGGCTTTGAGCTGAGCTGGATTTGGATTGACCATCAGACTGATGGGGCCGGTATATTTCTGGGTATAATAATTTACATCGGCTTCAAGAGCGAGGCCGGAATCTATGAGTGCTTTTTTGAGCTTAGATCCGTTTTGGTTCACAATGAAAGAGAAAACATCTGCAGCATAAGTTGCAGTCAAATCGTTTCGGGTATCGGGGCCATGCCAGCTGATGAGCAAAAAGGGCATAGGCGTTTTTTCAGACTCCACAATATAGTAGTCCTGTTTTTCCAGCGGTTTGAATTCTGGGATAGGCCATTTTTTGAAGGGGTCGTAATCCGGTGCTTTCCAGTTTCCAAATACGCTTTCGGCATAAGATAGAGCGTCTTCGGTCTGGACATCTCCAGCAATAATCAATACAGAATTGTCAGGGCGGTAATATTTATTCTTAATGGAGTCCATTTTCTCCGGTGTAGCAGATAAAATTACTTCATGATTGCCAATGACATTTTTCCTGGAGTAATTTGCGCCCCACATATGTCTGGAGTTTGCTTCCATAAGTGGGTAAATCGGACTGGATTCATGGCGTGTGAATTCGGCGTTTACGACTTCATTTTCTTTTTTCATCTCTTCTTTCCTGAATTTCGGAAAGCGAATGGCTGAATTCATGAACTTCAGGCCGGGCTTTAAATTCTCGGAAGGGAGTGTAAAATAGTAATTGACCACCTCCTCTTTCGTTGTTGCATTTGAAGAGATTTCCAGTTCATTGCTTTTTCTGACAAAACTATCATTGTCAGGATAGTCCTTGTTGGTGGAAAAAAATAGGTGTTCATAAAGATGACTCAGTCCATTGAATTCATTAGTCTCCGTAAATGAGCCATTTCTGCAGGCAAATTCAATGGTTACCAGAGGAACAGTGTGATCTGTGACGACGATAATTTCAAGACCATTGGATAACTTTTTTAAATGAGTGTTTTCTTTAACAGATTGTTGTGCAAAAGAAATGAAGGGACAAACCAATAGGGCGGTAATTAAAAACCTGGAGCGCATATGTTGAAATTTTAGCTAAACTTAAGGCTTAAATTTAATTTTATTTAGAGACATAAAAAACTTTTTGTGTTAAGCTTGGGTACAGGTCTGCGATTTATATGTAGTTTTATGCTTATGTACATTCTGGTCCTCCATGGAGGATATAAAGGTTAATTTATCTGTTTATGATCATCATAAAAAACTGTAAATTCTTTGAAGAAGGAAAGCTTCTTCAGCAGCAACAGGTTGCCATTGAAAATGGTTTTATCACGAAATTAGGTGCAGAAGTTCCGGCAGCCGGGATAGTCATTGAT
Organism: Pedobacter sp. ASV19; assembly: GCF_016429005.1. Taxonomy (GTDB): domain Bacteria; phylum Bacteroidota; class Bacteroidia; order Sphingobacteriales; family Sphingobacteriaceae; genus Pedobacter. The sequence continues at coordinate 3,044 of NZ_JAELTV010000007.1, read as the reverse complement.
GCAAAAGGCAGTTACCTGGCACCTGGTTTTATTGAACTGCAGATTTACGGTAGCGGGGGTAATTTGTTCTCGGCCTATCCAACGGCTGATACGCTGCGGCAGATGGATCTGGATCTGGCGGGCAAGGGTACAACCAGTTTTATGGCTTGTGTGGCCACCAATAGTATGGAGATCGTCTATCAGTGTATCGATGCGGCTAAAGCTTACAGAGACGAAGCCAAAGGCTTTCTTGGCCTGCATCTGGAGGGGCCTTATCTGAATCCAAAGAGATTGGGGGCGCATGTTCCTGAATATGTTCGCAAAGCTTCACTGGATGAGGTGAAAAGATTGATGGAGCATGCGGACGGGACGGTGAAGATCATGACGATTGCTGCGGAGCTGCAGGATGACGATGTGATCCAGTATCTGTTGGACCAGGACGTCATCTTATCTCTGGGACATAGTGATGCGACTTTTGAACAAGCTACAGCTGCTTATAATAAAGGGGTAAGCACCACCACCCATTTGTTCAATGCGATGCCTTCTATCCACCACCGGTCTCCAAATCTGCCGGTTGCAGTATTTAATCATCCTACAGCTATGGCCAGTATTATTGCCGATGGAAACCATGTGGATTTTGAGGTGATCAAAATGAGCCATCAGTTGATGAAGGAACGTTTGTTCCTGATCACGGATGCGGTAACAGAGTGTCATATCGGGCCTTATCAGCATCAACGGAGCGGAGATAAATTCATTACACCTAATGGCACACTTTCCGGATCCGGTATTACGATGCTGGATGCGGTAAAAAACTGTATGGAGTATTGTGGTATTCCATTAGAAGAGGCTTTAAATATGGCTTCACTGCATCCTGCAAAAGTACTTGGGAAATCAGATTTGTTTGGAAAAATAAGTGCCGGATATACGGCTGATCTGTTGCTGCTGGATGATGATTTAAACCTGCAAAAGGTTTTTGTTGGGGGACTTGAACATTTGATCCCCAATAATTAAAACAAATAGCTATTTTTGGACTCATGAAATATAAAAGGATCCTATTAAAATTAAGTGGCGAATCGCTGATGGGCGATAAGCAATACGGAATTGACAATGAGCGCGTTAGGCAATACGCAGAGGATATCAAAGCTGTGCATGCCCAGGGGCTTGAGGTAGCCATCGTGATTGGAGGCGGGAATATCTTCAGGGGTTTGAGTGCAGAAAAATCAGGAATGGATCGTGCACAGGCAGATTATATGGGTATGCTGGCTACTGTGATCAACAGTATGGCGCTTCAGGATGCTTTAGAAAAAGTTGGTCTGAAAACCAGATTGCTTACGGCGATCAAAATGGAACAGATCTGCGAACCATTTATCCGCAGAAGAGCCGTTAGACACCTTGAAAAAGGACGTGTGGTTATTTTCGGTGCAGGTACCGGTAATCCTTATTTTACGACAGACTCTGCTGCTGCTTTAAGGGCAATTGAGATCAAAGCGGATGTGGTTTTAAAAGGTACCCGTGTAGATGGAATCTATACCGCGGATCCGGAAAAAGACCCTACTGCAACACGTTTCGATAAAATTTCTTTTAGAGAGGTTTATGCCAAAGGACTAAATGTAATGGATATGACTGCATTTACACTTTGCGAAGAAAATGAACTTCCAATTATCGTTTTTGATATGAATAAGCCAGGTAATTTTATGAAAATTGCTAAGGGCGAGGAGATAGGAACACTCGTAAAAGGCTGATTTTAGATTTTTTTATATTTTTGCACAAACAACACAAATTATGAATGACCTCATAAAGAAACAATTACAAGACGCCCAGGCTACAATGGACAAAGCTATTGCACATTGCGAGTCTGAGCTGACCAAAATTCGTGCTGGAAAAGCTTCTGCAGGTATGCTGGAAGGGATCATGGTAGATTACTATGGTAACCCTACACCATTGAGCCAGGTGGCCAGTATCAATACGCCGGATGCACGTACGCTACTGATCCAGCCTTGGGAAAAAACATTGTTAACACCTATCGAGCGAGCCATTTTAGAAGCCAATATTGGTATCAACCCGCAAAATGACGGTATTATTATCCGTTTGGTTGTTCCACCGCTTACAGAAGAGCGCAGAAAAGAACTGGTTAAAAAAGTCAAAGAAGAGGCAGAGAGAGGAAAGATCGCTATCCGCAACATCCGTAAAGATGCGAACGAAAAGATCAAAAAATTAAAAGGGGAAGCTGTTTCTGATGATGAAATTAAGACAGGTGAAGGCGAAGTTCAGAAAATAACCGATGCATATATCATTAAAGTGGATAAGCATGCAGAAGTGAAAGAGAAAGACATCATGACGGTTTAAAGCCGAAGAATTATAATATTGTTGTAATTAAAAGGGAATATAGTGGAAGCTATATTCCCTTTCTTTATTTTTGAAGCCCAAATAGTTATACCAATTGTGTATTTGAAAACTGTTTGCAAACAAAATGAAATTATTGATTCAGTATCTAAAACGGCACCAATGGGTTGTTGTGCTTGCACTCGTCCTGGCTTCCATCAATATAGGTTTTTCTTTACTTGATCCTTATATCACCGGAAGGATCGTAGACCGGTTTATAGAAAAAAAGGATATCCTTTCCAGAAATGAATTTGTTTGGGGGGTATTGGGCTTGGTTGGATTGAGTATTGGCGCGGCCATGGTGTCAAGGATTGCCAAGAACTTCCAGGATTATTTTACCAGTATTATTGTGCAGAAAGTGGGGGCCAGAATGTATGCGGATGGCCTAAAACATTCGCTTGAATTGCCTTATCAGGTTTTTGAAGACCAGAGAAGCGGGGAAACATTGGGTATTTTGCAAAAAGTACGTCTGGACAGCGAGAAGTTCATTACCTCTTTTATCAGCATCCTGTTTGTGAGCTTGATCGGAATAGCAGAAAAATAAATCAGGGTCACTTTCTGTCTCTTATACACATCTCCGAGCCCACGAGACAGGCAGCTCTATCGCGTATGCCGTCTTCTGCTTGAAAAGGGGGGGGGGGGGGGGGGGGGGGGGGGGGGGGGGGGGGGGGGGGGGGGGGGGG